>NZ_CP179205.1:600000-900000 GCF_051201645.1 Luminiphilus sp. nBUS_16
CTCGGCTGCGCTGAGCGCGGCCTGCGCGTTTTTCCACAACAGCCCGACGCTTGGCTTGCCGTTGGAGGTTTCAAATTAGCACTGTTTAACAATGAGGCCAAACAAGGTTCGCTGCTCCACATTTACCTCGATGGCGACGGACGCCCTCTGGTGGGTCCAGAGGGTCCAGCCAGTCAAAATGCTACACCGACGAATCCACTGGTTCTTTCGATGATGCTGCAAGATCCTGCGCCATCAATTTATTTGGGGCGCCCCTGCCATTTCTATCTGGATGCTGTGGCCTGTAATGCAGATTTGTGGACGGCCGGTCGTTATGGATCAGTGGTAGTTGATGCGTTGTGCCAAGCCGTTGAAGAGCTTGCTGCTGAAAATCAAATGCCAGTGGCGCTGGTAGGTTTTAGCGGTGGAGGTGCGCTTGCGGTATTGGTTGCGGGATGTGCTGAATCCGTTACCCACATAGTTACGATTAATGGCAATCTAGACACCAAGCTTTGGGCCGAAATGCGAGGCTTTCTGCCTCTTGCTGGTTCAATGAATCCAATCGAGATTGGACTACCCGACCGGGTCATTCAGCGCATATATTTTGCGGGCGGGGAAGACACGGTTGTACCACCGGAGATCTCGCGTGCTTTTGAGCAGGCAGTTTCTGGGCGGTTAGTGGTGAAACCGCGGTTTACTCATACCTGCTGCTGGGTGTCGGCTTGGGAGAGCCTTTTGGGTGAAGCGTTCGCCGGTGTAACCCCCGCCCAACCGAGGTGAGTGGATGGCTCTATTTAACCTTCGCGTCCATGGCTGCCTTTATTTCCAGCAATTTTTCATTGGACTGCATCACCTCATACATCAGCAGATTGTCAACTTGCTTGTTCAGGTCCTCCGACGATTTGGCGCCATCTAAAACAAGCCAGTCCTCAACAATTTCTCCCGCGAGACTAAGGGCCTCAGGACTGTTTCTGTGTAAATCATTCACGCGCTCAAGATGAAAAAGCGCCGCGTTGTAGTCTCTAAATTTTAAGGATTCATTCGCCATTTGTAATTGCTGGGTGATAACTTCTTGCACGTCGATAGGAAGCGACTCAAAAGGCACGGCTGCGGGCTCTCCATCTGGGGATAGGTAGAATGTGACGCTGGCCGTGGCTATCACGAGCATCAGGATCACCGCTGAGATGCCGAATAAGCGCGACTGACCAAAGTACTGCCGGCGAAACTCGGTGACGTCAGTAAGACGCTGTTCAGTGTCTAACGCGAGGGCACCTTTTATTGCGCGCCACTGGCGCTGGCTAAATAGTTCAGGCCTTTTCGGTGGCTGTTTTCCTTCTGCTTTGGCCTGTGGGGCAGGGGTGCGACCGTAGGGATGCCTCCCCGTAGCCAATTCGTAGGCGATCAAGCCCAGGGCATAGGTATCGTCACCGGGGGAGGGGTCTTCGCCGCCAAACATTTCAAAACTGGCGTAACTAGGTGTCAGCCCGCCTAGCTCTCCCGCATCGAAGACGGTTTTATCCCCCGCGATGGAGGAACCTGAAGCTGCTCTGGCAATACCAAAGTCTAGAACTTTCACCTCCCCTGATTTAAGTAGAAAGATGTTGCTGGGTTTGAGGTCTGAATGAATGATTTGCTTGCTGTGGGCGTACTCTAAGCCCGCAGTTATGCCGCTGAGTATATTGTTGAGAACTTCGGGAGAAACCCCTCGCGGATTTGCGGAAATAAGCTCATCAAGGGGCTGCCCGTCCAACTCTTCCATGGTCATGTAGACCAAGTCTTGATCACGGTCAAAATCATAAACAGTGATGATATTTGGATGCGCAAGTTGTTGTGATTTTCTCGCTTCCCGCTGCAGCATGATGAAGGACTGTGCGTGCTGTGCGAGCTCGCCGGTTAGTATTTTGATCGCAATGTGCGGGTTGGAATCGCGGGCTTCTTCTTTACGCAGGTCAACAGCGCGGTAAACGGTGCCCATGCCGCCAGTGCCCAAAGTCGAGGTTATTCTGAACCGATCTTTAATGAGCAGCCCTGTCGCTACAGATGTTGGGGTATTCGACGGACTCGGCGCCGACGGGCCTGAATTTGAGGTTGCCCCTTGTGCTCGCGGTTGAAGCATTGTCTTATCGGCCATAACTGTTTCGTCTGCCGGTATGCTTTGCTGCGCCTGAATCGTGTCGTCGTCTGCCACAGTGTCTGTTGGCCTTTCAGTGATCACCTACGCAAAACTAACATTTTTAATTGCTTTACTTAAAGGTTACCGCCGAGAACCTTGAGATGCAGCAGGAAAAAAGTTATGTTTTTCGTTTCCGGCGTTTCAGCATGGAACCAAGCCGGCAAGGGAGTGCTGGATGAACGTTGAGCAACTGCTAGAGCCTATATCCGATGACCAACCGGCGGGTGGCGACTTTGAGTACGACCCCGCCTTTGGGGAATTAGAGCGCGCCTCTCAAGGGAAGCCCAGCCAAGAACTGGGCGACTCAGTGTCAGAGGGCGAGCCACCTGATTGGCAAGTTGTTGTCTCGGGAGCGGAATCGCTGCTGGGACAAACTAAAGATTTGCGTTTGGCTGTTTTATACACCCACGGACAATTGGTCACCTCGGGCTTTGCGGGTCTGGTTGCTGGCCTCGAGCTAACTCTGGGTCTTCTCAATCGCTTCTGGGGCAGTGTGCACCCACAGTTAGACCCGGATGACGACAATGACCCAACAATTCGTGCCAACACGCTCAGTCAGTTAGCCGACGAAGACTCATTGCTCAAAGATTTACAGGTAGCGCCTATGATATCTGTGCGCGGTTTTGGCACGGTAAGCTACCGGGCGTTGTTGGTTGCTAACGGTGATTTGACGCCTATCGCAGACGAAGACTTACCCGACGCCGCATCAGTCAACGGATGCCTCCTTGAGTGCCCAATGGATGATTTGCGCACCCTTGCGGAGAACGTGCATCGAGCTTCTGAACTCGCCTCTGAAATTCAAACAACATTTGATGACCTCGCGCCGAACTCCATGCTTAATTTAGAAAAACTTGGGGCGATGTTGGCGGGTGCATATCGGGATATTGCAGTTTTCCTCGCCCGCAGGGGTGAAGATGTGGCTGGCGCTGATGTTGGTGCAGATCAGGAGGGCGATGCCGGTGCCAGCAAGGCGGGTTCCGTGCCGGGACAAATTTCCAGCAGAGCAGACGTCATCAGGAGTCTGGATGCCGCAATAGCTTACTTCCGCAATGAAGAGCCCTCCAGCCCCGTGCCGTTGCTATTGCAGCGTGCCAAGCGCCTGACCGCAATGGATTTCCTAGAGATTATTCGGGACATGGCGCCTGAAGGTTTAGATCAGATCAGAAACGTAGGCGGGCTTGACAGTGGCGATGAGTGATGTACGGCTTTGCTCGGTTGCCGGTGAGGATTCAGGTCAACCACGGAACGACCAAATTATGAAGTGCTAGTCGAGTTCCGTTACCGCATGGTTGCGAAGCTATAATTGGGGTGAAATGTGTGGTACACATTGTGGTGGAATTTAGGGTGCAGCATACCTTTCGAACAAAGAGGTTATTGAAATGGCAAAGGCAAGTAGTCAGAAATTCATAGCACGCAATAGAGCTCCCAGGGTTCAAATTGAGTACGACGTGGAGCTTTATGGTGCGGAGAAGAAAGTCCAGCTCCCGTTTGTGATGGGCGTAATGGCAGACCTTTCAGGTAAGTCTGAGGTCGAGAAAGCCCCTCTGGCCGACCGCTCTTTTACTGAGATCGACGTCGATAATTTTAATGATCGCATGAAGGCGATCAAGCCCCGGGTCGCCTTTAGTGTGCCTAATACGCTCACAGGAGAGGGGAATCTGCCCGTCGATGTAACCTTCGAGAGTATGGAGGACTTTTCGCCTGCAGCTATCGCACGCAAAGTCGACGGCCTTAAGCAAATGCTCGAGGCGCGTACCGAGCTCAGTAATCTTATTACTTACATGGACGGCAAGTCGGGAGCTGAGGAACTCATTAACAAAGTGATGGCAGATCCCACTTTGCTCCAATCGCTTGCGGCATCGCCCAAGCAAGAGGATGAACCTCAAGAGGGCGAATAGCACCACCGCTCGGAAATCAATGACGTGAGAACTAGTGAACAGGGGAAGCAATAATGTCCACAGAAGAACAAGCAGCAGGGGCAGCAGAGGGTGCGACCACAACGCTGGAGGTCAGCGAATTTCAGGATCTTTTAAATAAAGAGTTTAAGCCGAAGTCAGACCGATCTCGAGATGCTGTAGAAGGCGCTGTTCGGACATTGGCAGGGCAGTTATTAAAAGATACCGTCGTCATCTCGGATGACGTCATGAGCACGATTCAGGCCTTGATCGCCGAAATAGACGCCAAGCTCACTGAGCAAATTAACCACATTTTACACCATGCAGATTTTCAGCAAATGGAGGGTGCCTGGCGTGGTTTGAACTATCTGATCTCGAATACTGAGACGGATGAAATGCTCAAAATTCGCGTTCAGAATATCAGCAAGAAAGAGCTGGGCAAAGAACTCAAGAAATATAAAGGAACGGCTTGGGATCAAAGCCCCATTTTTAAGCAGATTTACGAGCAGGAGTACGGCCAGTTTGGTGGTGAGCCCTACGGTTGCTTAGTGGGGGATTTTTACTTTGATCACAGCCCTCAAGACGTTGAGTTGCTGGCCAACATGGCGCAAATTTCAGCTGCATCTCACTGTCCCTTTATATCGGCTGCCGATTCGTCGGTCATGCAGATGGATTCGTGGCAGGAGCTCAGTAACCCCAGAGACCTCACGAAAATATTCCAGACCCCTGAGTATGCTGCTTGGCGCTCTCTCAGGGACTCGGAAGACGCACGCTATCTGTGCATGACCATGCCGAGAACGCTGTCGCGATTGCCTTACGGCACTAAAACCGATCCCGTTGATGAGTTTGACTTCGAGGAGGATACCAACGGCGCCGACCACAGCAATTTTGCGTGGCAGAATTCAGCTTACGCCATGGCGGTCAATATTAACCGCTCGTTCAAAGAGTACGGCTGGTGCTCAAGAATCCGAGGTATTGAGTCGGGCGGTGCTGTTCAAGAACTACCCGTGTATTCGTTTCCAACGGACGACGGCGGTGCGGACATGAAGTGCCCAACGGAAATTGCGATTTCCGACCGGCGGGAAGCCGAACTCGCAAAAAATGGCTTTATGCCGCTCATTCACAAAAAGAACAGTGATATGGCAGCATTTATCGGCGCTCAATCGCTCCAGAAGCCCGTTGAGTACGATGACCCTGACGCCACCGCAAACGCTAATTTGGCAGCGCGGTTACCTTATTTATTTGCCACCTGTCGGTTTGCGCACTATCTGAAGTGCATTGTGAGAGACAAAGTAGGATCGTTTAAAGAGCGTGCTGATATGGAGCGCTGGTTGGGTGACTGGATCCTGAATTATGTTGATGGCGATCCAGAAAACTCCAGTGAAACCACAAAGGCAGAGAAGCCGCTGGCCGCTGCCGAAGTGCGTGTGCAGGAAGTTGAGGGCAATCCTGGATATTACACGTCGCAGTTCTTCTTGAGGCCGCATTACCAGCTGGAGGGCCTGACTGTATCGTTGAGATTGGTGTCAAAACTTCCTTCGGCGAAGGCGGGCTAATTGTCGATTGATAAGACGAAGTCTAGGGGCTGGCGGGTGGTCCGAAATTAAAAAATCACCGGCAAACAATTAATTGGTAATCATTTAATAGTAACGAGGGATTAGTTATGGCAGTGGACGCGTTTTTAAAGTTGGACGGTATTGATGGAGAGTCGCAGGATAAGGAGCACAAAGGCGAAATTGATATCCTCAGTTGGGCTTGGGGAGGTTCTTCTACCGGATCTTTCAATTTGGGCGGCGGCGGTGCCTCGGGCAAGGCAAGCTTTACAGATATCCAGTTGG
The DNA here is from genome assembly GCF_051201645.1 of Luminiphilus sp. nBUS_16. GTDB lineage: Bacteria > Pseudomonadota > Gammaproteobacteria > Pseudomonadales > Halieaceae > Luminiphilus. The sequence goes on from NZ_CP179205.1 coordinate 605,886, forward strand.
TGAAGTATTACGATAAGGCCTCCCCGAACCTTATGGCTAAATTGGCCGACGGCACACACATCAAAGAGGCGACGCTTGTTGCTCGCAAGGCTGGTGGGTCTTCTGCGATTGAATTTTTAAATATCAAATTAACCGACGTCATTATCACATCGGTGAACTTCGGCGGATCTGGCGATGATGATCGTTATACAGAAAGTGTTTCTCTCGCTTGTGCTAAGTTTGAAGTGGCTTATCAGGCGCAAAAGAACGACGGTGCTAAAGACGGCGGTGAGATTAAAGCTGGCTGGAACATACAAACCAACGAATTAGCATAAGTTAGCTAGGGCCTTTCACACCGTGAGGGCTTGAACAAAGGGGGCAAGATTGGACATCGAAAAGTGGGTTAACGACGGCGACATTAAGCAAGCGCTTGAGGCCGTCACTCAAGATGTCAAGGCCGCGCCAGCCGCGGCCTCCCCCCGCATTGCCCTGTTTCAATTGCTGTCCATTAATGGGCAGTGGGAGAGGGCGGCAAAACAGCTGGCAGTCCTCAAGCAGCTAGATGACGAATTCAAAGTGCTTGAGCAGTCCTATGGGTCGCTCTTGTCTTGCGAATTATTTCGCCAAGGCGTGTTTTCCGGAAAGCACACTGCACCCATTCTGGGTCAGCCCGAGCAGTGGATGGTGCTTGTGCTGGAAGCATTAAAAGCCGATGCAGTTGGTCGTCATGACCAGGCCATTGAGCTGCGCGAGGAAGCCTTTGGTTCTGCCCCGGCACTTGCTGGACGTGTCAACGATGATGGCTTTGAGTGGCTAGCTGATGCGGACTCTAGGATAGGGCCTTTTTTTGAAATTATGGTTCGCGGAGATTATTACTGGGTGCCGCAAGCAAGGATCGAGTCGCTCACTTTTGAGTCGCCTACCGACGTAAGAGATCTCGTCTGGGCGCCAGTGTCGATAGTTTGGCAGGGCGGTGGGGAAGAGGTGGGGTTTGTTCCTGCTCGATACCCCGGGGATACTTCTAACTGGTCTGCAGCTCAGCAATTTGCTCGGGAAACGGCATGGTCCCCTTTGGGCGAGGACACATGGGCGGGTATTGGTCAGCGTCTCTACGCGACTTCTGATGATGACTATTCGGCTTTAGATGTTCGAACGATTGCTTTTGTGGCCGATCAAACGAGCTCCGATTAGTTAGTGGAAGCGAATTAGCCTCGTGGAAACCATGTTCCAGAAAGAGAGGCTGCAGCCGTCCTTGCTCGATCGCCTCGTAGACGATTCTCCAATACGTTCTGGGAGGCGTCAGTGGGTCTCCCTGAGGGGGAGCGCAAGTGGCAGCAAGACAGATCAAACGGAAGATGAAGTACCTCAGGCTAGTCGGGGCTCCTCGAGCAGTAAGGCGTTTATTTCGGCCCGTAAGCTGCGGGAGTTTGTGACACGAGATATTGCGTGGTTGATGAACACAGTAAGTTTGTCATCGGTCTACCCTGAGTTAGAAGCGTTTCCTCACGCTGCTAAGTCTGTTTTGAATTACGGTACGAACGAGCTCACCGGACGCACGGTGGCAGGATTATCTGCCAGTGAAATCGAGGAGCGGATTCGTCAGGTCGTTCTTTTTTTTGAGCCTCGTATTATGCCGGCGAGCCTTGTTCTTGAGGTTAGCAAAACCGGCTACATGGATGGCCGAGCATTGGCTTTTGACTTGCATTGCGATATCTGGGGACAGCCTGCGCCAGAGCATTTAGTCATTAGATCGATAATTGATCTTCAAGATGGCCATGTTGCAGTCGCGGGCGGTCGTTCCTGATGGACGCAAAATTTCTAGGCTATTACGAGCGGGAATTGCAGTTTATTAGAGACATGGCGGGTGAATTTGCGAAAGACTATCCCAAAGTTGCGTCGCACCTAGCATTAGATACAGCTGATGTTTCCGACCCCTATGTTGAAAGGTTGCTAGAAGGCTTTTCTTTTCTGACCGCCCGCCTGCACCTGAGAATGGATGCGCAATACCCTCGCTTCTTGCAGAGCTTGCTACAACAGGTCTATCCAAGTTACCTGGCGCCCAGACCCTCGGCTACTGTCGTCCAATTTGAGTTAGACGAGGCTGCCGGTGCTGATGGAGGCATCGCAATAGACAGGGGGACCCGCCTCAGGGCGACCAAGGGAGCCTCGGAACAAACGGCTTGCGAGTTTGTAACAACACAGCCTTGTGAGTTGGTGCCTGTGGCGGTTACCAGCGTCGATTATGCGACAGATATCGCTGCGCTTAGAGAGTTGGCTCCCCCCACCTTAAATCCGCGTGCAGCGTTACGCCTAAAGTTGAAGACTGTTGATGGAATAGCTTTTCAAGAATCAATGATCGACCGCCTAACATTTTATCTGTCAGGCCAAACGCGGCAAGCGCATCGCCTTTTAAAGCAGCTGTCGTTGCATGCTCTAGGCATTCAGGTCAGTGATGTCCATCAACGCTCACGTCAGTTTATTGAGAGCGAACAAATAAGCTTGCCGGGTCTGGATGAGGAGAATTCATTGCTCCCTCGCGATACCCGTTATTTTTCAGGGTTTGCTTTGCTAGGGGAGTATTTTCATTTCCCTGAGAAATTTTTATTTGCGCAGATGTCTGGGCTGACAACGGGATTGGCGCGCTTAAAGGATAATGAGTGTATTTTGACGGTATTTTTAAGCGAGGCTGATCAGGAACTGATAGGCCGCGTTACTGCGGATGATTTCTCATTGAATTGTGCGCCTGCCATTAATCTGTTTTCACGCCGCACAGACCGGATGCGCCTAGATACGCAGCATGAAGAGCACCACTTACTTGTGGATCGTACGCGACCAGCTGATTTTGAAGTGTATTCTGTGGAGAGCGTCAGCGGGTTTTCGGAGCACAACGAAGAGCACCGTTTTGCCCGACTCTACGATAGCGTGGGAAAGGACGTGGGTGTTTCTTCCGGCGCGTTTTTCAGTCAAAGATTTGACAAAAGATTGGCCTCGTCCAGTGCACGCAAGTTTGGAGCACGTTCCGCTTACAGGGGGAGCGAGGTTTTTCTCTCACTAGTTGATCAGAATGAAGCGCCATACCCGGCGTCAATGCGGCATTTAGAGGCGCAGGTTTTTTGTACAAATCGAGATCTTCCCATCAACATTGCGGTGGGGCGTGGCACTACAGATTTCTCACTCGACATCAACGCCCCCGTTAGTGCAATACGAGCAAAAGCAGGTCCTACCCGTCCCAAGGAGGGCTTGGCATTAGAAGAGGGCGCCTTGACTTGGCGTGCAGTGAATCATCTTTCAACAAATTATTTGAGTTTGGTGGAAGGCTCCCCGGGAAATGGTGCCAGAGCTATTCGCGATTTGCTGGCCCTTTATGGAGATGAGTCAGATTCAACGATTCGACGGCAAATCGAATCGTTGCAGTCTGTCGCCGCAAGGCGTGTGACCCGTCGACTTCCTACTGACGGCCCTATCACTTATGGACGGGGTCTGCAGGTCACGGTGAAAATCGACGAATCCGGTTTTGCCGGCTTCGGGTCGTTTTTGTTGACCCGAGTATTGGAGCGCTTTTTCTCGCGCTATGTGTCGATTAATAGCTTCACCGAAACTCGCGTTTTATTTGCAGACTCCAAGGAGGAAATTCTATGGCCACCGACAGTGGGTCATCGGCATCTCCTCTGAGCGGATACGCCTTACTTCGACGTGAACCTTGGCGCTTTAGCTTTTATCAAGCAATGCGCATATTGGAGTCAGAGTTTCCGCGTGACTCCCAGTGGGGTTACGGCCGAAAAGCCTCCGATGATCCCGTCAGGTTGGCCCAAGAACCTTCAATGATTATGGCCCCGAGTAGCTTGTCCGAATTTGCAACTGACCCGGGGAGGCCGCCACGTCTGTCCGTTTTGTTCTATGGGTTGTTTGGACCTCAAGGGCCTTTGCCTTTCCATCTTACTGAGTACGCCCGGGAGAGAGTGCTTCATCATCAGGACGACGCACTCGTCGCTTTCCTCGATATGTTTCATCATCGTTTGCTGACCTACTTTTATCGTATTTGGGCTGATGCAACGCCAACAGCAAACCTTGAAAGGCATACTGATGTGTATGCCCAGCAGCTAAATTCAATATTTGGCTTAATTGAAGGGCCAAACCACCCGACAGATCGCATGCCCGCCCAGTTAAAACGCTTTTTTTCTGGGCATTTGGGCTCTGAGGTCAAGCATCCAGAAGCGCTATTGGATATTTTGAAATCAATCCTAACCATGCCGGTTTTCCTCGAAGAGTTTGTAGGGCGTTGGTTGGTAATAGAGCAGAGGGATTTGCTGCGGATTCATGGGCAGTTATCGTCTCAACGCCTGGGTAGACAGGCCACACTTGGCGGCCGAACGTGGCAGAAAGGTAATAAATTCAGATTGCGTATAGGTGCTCTTTCTTTGGCGCAGTATCTCAGTTTACTGCCGGGTGGTGGGTTGCTGGAAAAGGTTGTCAGCGCTGTTGACAGTTACATCGGAGGAGAGCTTGATTGGGATATGAATCTAGTGCTCGCAAAAGATGAGGCTACGCCTACCCGCCCGGGAACGTTTGGACAGCTGGGGTGGACAACATGGCTTGTAGAGGGGCCTCAGGAGACGGACCTCGACGATCTGGCCCTTAACCCGTCACAAACAAATATTGATAATGTGTTGGGCAGCGTTGCCCGATGAAGACATCTGGAGAGTCCACTTATGAGTGAAATTTCGCGATCTGCCTTGTTTGGTAAGTTAAACAAAATAGCCTATCAGTCCGTGGAAAGTGCAACTGTGTTCTGCAAAATGCGAGGCAACCCCTACGTAGAGGTTGTTCACTGGATTCAGCAGGTATTGCAGCTCGCCGATTCAGACTTGCATCGAATTGTTAAGGGTTTCGAGATTGACCCGTCGGTTTTGGTGCGGGATATCACATCAGCTTTGGACAGTTTACCAAGAGGCGCAACTTCAATTAGCGACTTTTCTCCGCATCTTGAGGAAAGCGTAGAGCGTGGTTGGGTGTATGGCAGTTTGATGCTTAATGACACTAGGGTCAGAACAGGCCACATGATACTGGGCATGCTCAAGACACGTTCTTTGAAGAGCGTTTTGTTGGGTATAAGCCCGGAGTTTGGGAAAATTTCCGAAGAGCAGTTAGGGGATCAATTTGATGCTCTTACTGCCGACTCTCCAGAGACTGGATCATCGGCTCAGGGCGCTTCGACACCCGGTACAGAAAATTCTGCTATGGCGCCACCGGCTATGGGTAAAGGTGAAGCGCTTGCGCAATTCACCGTTGATATGACAGAAGAAGCGCGCAGTGGCGATATGGATCCGATTGTCGGTCGTGATGACGAAGTCCGCCAGCTGGTAGATATTCTGATGCGCCGCCGTCAAAACAACCCAATTCTCACGGGGGAGGCGGGCGTTGGTAAGACCGCGGTGGTTGAGGGTTTTGCGCAGCGAATTGCCCGAGGCGATGTACCTCCCTCCCTGCGAGACGTTAAGCTGCTGTCGCTAGACATTGGACTGCTGCAAGCCGGTGCCAGTATGAAAGGGGAGTTTGAGGAGCGCCTGAGACAAGTTATCGAGGAGGTGCAATCCTCAGAAACACCAATCATTCTTTTTATCGACGAGGCTCACACGCTTATTGGTGCCGGTGGTGCAGCGGGTACGGGTGATGCTGCTAACTTGCTCAAGCCGGCATTGGCCCGAGGTAATTTGCGGACAGTAGCCGCGACAACTTGGGCGGAATACAAAAAGCACATTGAGAAAGACCCTGCGTTAACCCGTCGATTTCAAGTGGTTCAAGTCCTAGAACCCTCTGAAGAAAAAGCGATAAAAATGATGCGGGGGATCGCCAAAACCATGCAAAAGCACCATGCTGTTGAGGTGCTTGACGAGGCCTTAGAGGCATCGGTAAGACTTTCGCACCGTTACATTCCGGCTCGCCAATTGCCCGACAAATCAGTGAGTTTGCTCGATACCGCCTGTGCACGTGTCGCCATTAGTCAGCATGCGGTACCGGCACAAATCGATGATTGTCGTCGGCAAATTGAAAGTCTTGAAACCGAAATGGCTATTATTGAAAGAGAAGCGGCGGTTGGTGTCGACACCGCAGAACGCAAGCAAAAAGTGGATGCGGCTTTGCTGGTCGAGCGAGATCGCCTTAAGGTATTAGAGGAGCGATGGACCGCCGAGGGAGAGTTGGTTGCGCGAGTTGTAGAATTGCAGAATCAACTGCGCAATGCCAGCGAAGCTACTGCCAGTGAAACGGATTCCGCTGATGCTGATGCGACTGAAGAGAATGCGGCAGCAGAGGACCTTGAGCAGCCAACCCCTGTGAGTGCCGAAGATCGAGAGGCGCTACTTGCTGAGTTGGCGGCCAAGCGTGCTGAGCTTACGGACCTTCAGGGTGAAGAAGCGCTGATTCTACCCGTGGTGGGAGATCAGGCAGTTGCTTCAGTTGTACAAGACTGGACGGGTATTCCCGTTGGAAAAATGGTTAGTAATGAAATTTCGACCGTTTTGCAGCTTGCTGATAATCTGGAGCAGCGCATCATTGGCCAGCGGCACGCACTGGATATGATTGCCAAGCGTATTCAAACGTCAAGGGCTAAATTAGATAACCCCAATAAGCCCATCGGCGTATTCATGCTAGCGGGTACATCGGGCGTGGGTAAAACAGAAACCGCTCTCGCACTTGCCGAGTCTCTCTACGGCGGCGAGCAAAACCTGATTACAATTAATATGAGTGAATATCAAGAAGCACACACGGTATCGAGCCTCAAAGGCGCGCCACCCGGGTACGTGGGTTACGGTGAGGGTGGTGTCTTGACTGAAGCGGTCCGCAGACGTCCCTACAGTGTGGTGCTGCTCGATGAGGTTGAGAAGGCGCACCCCGATGTGCATGAGTTGTTTTTTCAAGTGTTTGATAAGGGCTGGATGGAGGATGGTGAGGGCCGTGCCATTGACTTCAAAAATACGCTCATTTTGCTGACGACCAATGCAGGTACAGATCTGATTAGTTCACTTTGTGATGATCCTGAACTGATGCCTGAAGCCGACGCCATTGCCAAAGCACTGCGCGAGCCGTTGTTAAAGGAATTCCCCCCAGCGCTTCTAGGACGACTTGTCGTTATCCCGTATTACCCACTGTCAGATGACATGATTTTGGCTATAACGCGGCTGCAATTGGCGCGCATTCAAAGGCGGATAGAAGCTGCTTATGGAATTCCTTTGACGGTTGATGATGCTGCGGTGGAGCTTATACGACAGCGTTGCATCGAAGTCGAAAGCGGCGGGCGCATGATAGACGCTATTCTTACAAATACAGTATTACCGGAAATTTCGAAGGAATTTTTAACTCGGATGATGGAGGACAAGCCCATCACCGCTGTGTGCGTGTCAGAAACCGATGGACAGTTTTCTTACCAATTTGAGTGAGTAAAATACAATGAGTGCCGGACGAAAATACACTGTATCAACGCCCCTGGGAGACGCGCTAAAGCTCGTATCAATGTCGGGTGCAGAGCGGCTGGGACGCGGGTTCAGCTACTCGGTTCAGGCCCTTTCTGAAAATCCCGACATCGCCACTGACGACTTACTGGGACTGCCCGCTACAGTTACCGTCGAGTCGGATACGGGGGGAAAGCGCTATTTCAATGGCCTTATCGAAAAAGTTCAGTTCCTTGGCGCCCCTTACCCCGGCCAATGGTTTTATCAATTTGAACTGGTACCTTGGTCAGCGATGCTCAATAAAGTTGCGGACTGTCGTATTTTTCAAGAAATTACGGTGCCTGATTTACTCAAACAGGTTTTTGCCGACAGTGGCTTTACCGATTACAAGCTTAAATTAACCCGTAACTATCCTGAACGTGAGTACTGCGTACAGTATCGCGAGTCGACGCTCAACTTCATTATGAGGTTGATGGAAGAGGAAGGCATTTATTTCTTTTTTCAACATGATAAGTCTGCCCATTATATGGTTCTGGTGGACGATCATTCCGGCCACGAGCCGGTACCCGGCCAATCAACTATTAAGTATCACCCTGAAGATGTTGGTAAGCGTTTAAAAGAAGACTCTGTCAGCCACTGGACTATGGGTGCTAGCGTTTTAACAGGGCAAGTAGCCCTCAATGCCTACAATTTTGAAACGCCTAGAGCCGACATTTCTACCAAGCGTCTCATTGACCGATCCCATGCACAGGCGTCATGGGAGGTTTTCGATTTTCATGATCGATATGGTGATACTCAAGGAGGAGATCACTATGTGAGGAATCGTATTGAAGAGTTACAGGCGGAGCATGAAGTTTTTCAGGGCGATACAGACAGTCTTGCTCTGGCCGCCGGCCAGTTATTTACACTGCAGCAGCATCCCAGACGTAGTCAAAATCAAGAATACCTGTTGACGGAGGTGTATCACCGAGTTGTTGCGCCAGCCTATTGGTCAGGTGCTAAAGATTCCGGTGAGGATACTTGGGAGGTGAAATTCGATTGCACACCATCGGTAACGCCCTTCAGGTTAGCTCGGGCTACGCCGCGGCCTTCGGTTCGAGGCCCGCAGACGGCAGTTGTTGTTGGACCTCCAAAAGAAGAGATCTATCCGGATAAGCATGGCCGCATAAAAGTGCAATTTCCTTGGGACCGCTATGGAAAGAACGACCAAGCTAGCTCTTGCTGGATTCGCGTCGTGCAATCTGCAGCTGGTCCAGGGTTTGGTTCACAGTTTATCCCGCGCGTCGGTCATGAGGTGATGGTGGCCTTCATTGAGGGAGATCCCGATCGCCCCTTGGTGATGGGCACGGTATATAACGGATCCAATGCGCCGCCTTATGGTCTGCCCGGAAACAAAACCCAGTCGGGTCTAAAAACTCGAAGCTCTCCCGGAGGGGGAGCGTCGAATGCTAACGAGATTCGCCTAGAGGATAAAAAGGGGGCGGAGGAGTTCTACGTTCAGGCTGAAAAAGACCGAAAGGTGCTCGTGAAAAATTGCAATTCAGAGACTGTCGGTGTCGATGAAACGCTCGATGTCGGTAAAAACCGTACCGCTAAGGTCGGCGATAATGAGACCCTCTCAGTGGGAAAGAGCCAGAAGGAGACGATAGGCGCCAGTCAAGAACTGACGGTGGGTGCCGACAGGACACGCGTGGTGGGTGGTAATGAGTCGGTCACCATTGGGAAAAATCAGACTGAAATGGTTGGCAGCTCCCGCATAACAACTATCGCCAACTCTGATGCGCTCAATGTTGGGTTTTCGCAGGAAATCAATGTGGGCGCTACGTACAACCTGTCAGTGCTGGGATTGTCCACAACCGAGGTGGGGGGCGTGCATACGCTGGAGGTGGGCGGTGTTCAGGACATCAGCGTGGGTGGCACGCAGACAATTGAGGTCGACGGTGATCAGCAGCTGGAAGTCGGGAAAACGCGGTCGGTGGAGGTTAAGGAAAATGACGAGCTCAAAGTGGGCAAGTCACTCGTTGTAGAGGCTGCGGACGACATAACCTTTAAAACTGGATCCGCCAGCATCGTGATGAAAAAGAATGGAGATATTACCATCAAGGGCAAAAATGTGACCCTGAAGGCGTCCTCCAAGATTTCTGGAAAAGCCGGGTCCAGTGTAAGCTGGAAGGGGTCGAGTGTTGCGGAAAACTGAACCTGAATTTGAGGGTTTAGTGTCTCAGCGCCTTTAAAGATGTGGTGAGACAGCTTGAACCCGATAATTGTGAAGAGCCCCTCGGCGCATTAGCAAAGCTTGCATTTGTGTAGTGGTTATGCCGTAAATATTGCCTGTAGGCTCAGGGCGGCGAAGGCTGATGGCTATAAAGAAAGCGAAGTGTTACAGATAAAAACGCTGAGGCGGTTTTGGCTGCAATCCGGTTACAGAAGGGGAGATAACCTAATGAAGCGAGCAGAGAGGATAGTTCTAGGCCTGTTGTTTTTGGCTGCGATGTTGCCCAATGCCGCGCTAGCTGGGTTAGCCGCCCAGAACGTCGATTTTGGCAACGTGCGGGAAGGCGTGTCGGTGACCAAGTCGGTCACTGTGACCAATACTTCCCCTGGGTTTCACTATTTGCTGGACCCTTCAGGATCTGGAGCAACGGTGACTGTGGCCCCGGGTTCCTGTCCGTCTGGCGCTGCCTCAGGCAGCGTCAACAGCTGCCAAGTTCAAGTAACGGTGCCGGCGGGCACTGCGCTAGGAAGCGGCAGCGATACCGCCTCTATCGCCTATAAATCCGATGATATGCCCTTTCAATCTGACGATGCCGGTCTAACCATTTCTAGTTTAATGATCTCAGTTACTTATACGGTCATTGCCCCAGCGGATAGCGATGGGGATGGTGTGCCAGATACCACTCCAGACCTTTGCCCGAATACTCCAGCTGGAGAAAGTGTAGATAGTAGCGGTTGTTCCGACAGCCAAAGCCTCTACGACGTTACTGCATCTGCCGGAACCAATGGCAAAATTACGCCAGATGGGCTTCGTCAAACGACTGAGGGCGGCCGGTTGAGCTATGCGGTGAATCCTGATGCCGGCTTTACTGCGTCGGTGGGCGGTACTTGCGGCGGCTCGCTGAGCGGTAACTTTTATACAACAAACAGCATTACCGCCGACTGTACGGTCGTAGCCACTTTTAGCGCCACCACTGTGAATGTTGTGGCGAGTGCCGGCCCCAACGGCAGTATATCTCCCTCTGGCAGTCAGGCGGTGACACCAGGTGCTATTGCGAGTTTCACAGTGACGGCCGATTCCGGCTTCACCCCGACGGTGGCGGGGACTTGTGGCGGTTCTTTAGACGGCTCTGTGTATACGACCAACAGCATTACCGAAGACTGCACAGTTAACGCGGCGTTTTCGACTCAGGCCAACCCTGCAGAGGACGACGATGACAATGATGGTGTAGTCAATTCTCTTGATAAGTGCCCCAACACACCCTCGGGCGAGTCGGTTGATGCCAGTGGTTGTAGTGCGAGCCAGCTAGAAACGGATACGAATACCGATATTGATACAGACGGTGATGGCGTGGCAGATGACGTCGATCAATGTCCCAATACCCCCCCGGGTGAGGCCGTTAACAGCAGTGGCTGTAGTGCAAGTCAGCTCGATACGGACGGTGATGGTGTATCGGACGACATCGACCAATGTCCCAAGACACCTGCAGGTGCATCGGTTGACGCTGAGGGCTGTGCGCAAAGTGAAAGAGATGACGATGGTGATGGGGTCGCAAACGATATTGATCAGTGCCCTAATACCCCTCCAGGTGTGGCTGTCGACTCGCAGGGTTGCTCGAAAGCTGAACAGGATGATGATGGTGACGGTGTGGCTAACGACGCTGACCAGTGTCCCAACACGCCTGCGGGAGAATCGGTTAACGCAAGTGGTTGTAGTGCGAGCCAGATCGATACCGACGGTGATGGCGTGTCGGACGATGTTGACGAGTGTCCCAGCACTCCAGCCGGAGAATCGGTCAACGCCAGTGGTTGTAGTGCGAGCCAGATCGATACTGACGGTGATGGTGTCGCAGATGACGTAGACCAGTGCCCGAACACACCCGCAGGTGAGTCCGTAGACGCCACTGGTTGCGCCCAAAGCGAGAAGGACGATGACGGTGATGGTGTGGCAAACGACCTCGATCAGTGCCCCAACACACCCGCGGGAGAGTCGGTTAATGCTAACGGTTGCGGTGCTAGTCAACTAGACGATGATGGTGACGGTATTGCGAATGACATTGACCAGTGCCCCAATACCCCGCCGGGTGAGACGGTCGATGCGCAGGGCTGTTCTCAAGGTGAAAAGGATGATGATGGTGATGGTGTGGCGAACGATATTGATGAGTGCCCCAACACTCCGCCCGGCACCGAGGTTGACGAAACTGGGTGTCCCACAAAAGAGCAAGTGCTCGATAGCCTGCTCGATGCAGCTGGGGGTGATGAGCAACTGGGGGCTACATCAGAGGCGATTAGCGATGCTTGTACCTCCGATGAACTCTCGGGTCAGTTACTGGCAGATTGCCAGGCATTGATTGGCGCATCTATCGATAAGGAAAGCGGTGTTAACGAAGCATTGAATGAAATTACTCCCGAGCGGGCGGTACAGGCAAATGCCCAGGTGCAGCGTGCCAACACGGTACAGGACCAAAATATAGGTAATCGAATCGCCGCTCTTCGTGCCGGGGCCCGGGGGATTTCTGTGGATGGCCTTAGCTTCAGTAACGGTGAGAGTCGCCTGAACGGTGACCATTTGGCGAGCGCGGTCGACGATATTTTAATGCCGGCCTCAGGTGCAAGCTCCGATGAGGAGCCTATGCTTCTGGCCAACAGCCGCTGGGGTGTCTTCCTATCGGGGGAGTTGAGTAAGGCCGAGCGTGACGAATCGACCAACAGTTCAGCCTTTAAAATGGATACGACTGTGATTAGCGGGGGATTGGATTACCGAGTCAGCGATAACTTTGTACTGGGCGGTGCGGTTTCCTTCACTGATGGCGAGACACGACTGGCCGATGACAAGGGCAGTCTTGATGCGAGGGGGACCTCTTTAAGTCTTTATGGCTCACTTTACAGCGAGCGTTTGTACTTGGATTTCTCTGCAACTTACGGAGATTCCGAGTTTGATCAGTCAAGGCGTTTGGGCTACGTGTTGGGTAATGGTACTCAGGTGAAGCAATCAATGCGTGCCGAATACGATGGAGAGACGACCAGTGTCCATGTTGGGGTGGGCTGGGATGCTATTCAAACAGCATGGATTGTGACTTTAAGGGCAAGCCTTGATTACTTGGATTCCGAGATTGACCCTTTTACGGAGCAAGCCAGTGACACTAACGGAAGTGGCGCTGGTTGGGCTGTAGCGATAGATGGGCAAAGCCAGGACTGGCTTACTGGTCGCTTAACGGGCAGTGTTAGTCGGGTTGTCAGCGCGTCTTGGGGAGTAATCATCCCTTATGTGGAATTTGACGTTGTTCATGAGTTCGCTAATGACGCGGCATTTATCACCGGTAACTTTGCTGCTGATCTTGATGGATCCAAGCTGGTCATTGCAGTTGATGAGCCTGACAAAAGCTATTACCGAGGTCGATTTGGCGCATCGGTTCAGTTACCGGGTGGCTTTGCCGGTTTCGTGGATTATGGTCGCCTGTTTGCCTACGACCGCTGGAGCGAGTACACCATAAGTGGCGGGTTGCGCTACGAGTTTTGATGGGTTGTTGGGCGGCTCGTTAAAAAGTGCTTCATCTTATTACTAGCCAAGGACTTGGGGGTTCCCCGGTCCTACAATTTTTCCATCTACCACGCTGTCGCCTACCCTCGCCATGGGTTGCGTGTTGTGGCCAGGAAACTTCACCGACGCACTCCAAGATAAATCGATCACGGGTGACATGAGAGTCAGATGGCCCGTTGAGGCAATTCTGAGGTTTTTGTGAGTACCCCCCTCAGCCCGACTAAGATTTTGGAAAATTGACTCAAGGCATTTTATTCGGGCTTCGAGTTCTTTAATTTTCTGTTCACTAGCATGTAGCATATTTGTAAACCTCCAATCAGTTGCGGTGTTTAAGTGAATCTTTGAGGTATTGTCGAGTTTCCCGGCATCAGGATTTTAATCCTTTTAAAATTACAAGCTTCGGGCGCTGATACTGTCAACCTGTAGGGGCCGTCCCTAGATCCCTGCGTCAGTTCATCTAATGGATCACAATGGCGCCGCGCAAGGTCAGCGTAATCATTCCAGCAGGTGAGATTATCAGCCCTGTTAAAGCGATTCGAACTGAACCTGCCCTTTTGCGCGAGTCTCAAAAAGCGGCGCTCCCCGATTAATGATGGCGAGATCAATAGCGGCGCTACGACGCTGCCGCTGTTGGCCCGAGCGCAGCACACGCGCTAAGTGATCTCTGGAAATGGGCTTACCACAGTTCAAACGTTGCCCTGCGAGAAATTGCTGATGGTTAGACCTGTACCAAAGGGCCATTTTTTCCGGATCGGGAATTACTAGCGCTTCATCATCACCTGACTGATCACCATAATCGCCATCTTGGTCGTCATTCTCCTCTTCATCATTCGGTGCGGTCTCTGGAATAATCTCGAGGCTTTGTTCGTAGATACTCAGCCCGGTAATATTTTCAAAGGCCTCTCCCGCAACCCTAGCTACCTTATCGTTGGTGCATTGCTTTATTAAAGGTTCCAGATAGAAAGGGTCACCCAGATAGCCGGCGCTCATCAGTGCCCAACGCAGCCCGTCGGGCTGTGCCGCCAGTTCTCTAATCCAGCTGTGTGCCGCCTCAAGTGGCATTAGCTTGATGACCAGCTCAATAGCTGCGCGACGTCTAGAGCCGTCAGTGATCGCAAAGGCCTTTAAATTGTTAATAGCCTTGTCACTGCCTAGCAACCCGGCAGACCAGGACGCCCAAAACCGACACTCGTTGTCTGGGTGGTCTAGGTCAGACTCCGCCTCAGTGATGCGCTCTATTAGTCCCAACTCCCCGATTGCTTTGAGGCCCCTTGCCCTTAGTGCCGGGAATTCGCGCTTCAAAGCCATGTCGAGGGCTTTTCCTGGATTTACGCGGTGCACGGCGCAGGCGCCGATGCCGAGGTAATGCTGGTGGGGGCTGTCAGAGCTTAACAGCGCCTTTACCACGCCCTGTAGCTTGTCGGGGGCTAGCCAGCCTAGTGCCGAGATCATTGCCCGCTGGGCCTCTGAGTTATCCTCGGATGTTAGTAGAAGTTCATCCACACAGTCTTTCTTGCCTAGGGCAATTGCAAGCCATAAGCCGGTAAAGAACTCGCCGGGGTCATCAAACCCCACTGCCGCAGTTTGCTGCCAACCTGTTTCTCCAGCAATAAGCAGCCCATCGAGATGGGCTTCAACGCGTTCGTCCCACTCCATAACATCGTCCAGATCAAAGTCTGGGGCGCGCACGGCCATGTCACGCTGCTGCCACAGGAAGGCGGCCTCTTCAGCGTGTTCTTCTATGACATCCTCGAGGAGTTTCAATTGGGCGTATCTCCTTAGTGTCTTTCAAACTTGGTGTCTTCCTGATCGTGAGGTGCCTCATAGTGATCCACCTCACCATACTCCAAAACTTGGTTCATTTTGGTCCCGTCGAGCCCTTTGTAAGGGCTCTCCAGACCACTTCTGAGACGAAGGGAGGTGTCTTCAGGCGCTATCCAGGTCAGTTGTTTTGTCTGAAGCCAAGGGTCGAGATCAAAGTCCCATCGATCGTGTTTGTGCTCTGCGAACTCAATTTCACCCTGGTCGTCCAGCAGCGCGTAACTCTCATGTCTAAACTCCTGATGGGACTCGGCTTGTGGAAATGGTTTTTCTGAATAATAGGCGATGATGAAAACCGTATGGCCCTCGTGGGTTTCAAACGCAGAAAGTACCGCTTTGGCTGTTGGATGTTCCAGTAGCCTCGTCACTACAAATGGCATTGCAGGGCCGACCATGACGCTTTCGCTGCTCTCTTCTGGCTCCGTGCCGCGAAGGTGAACGGCGCCCAAAAACACTTGAAAGTGTTGGCAAGATTTGTGGGCGGGTAAATCGACTGGGCAAGTTGTCCACCACCAGGGTCCATCGAATCCTGCCAGATCAATGGTGACCTTAAGGTCAGCATCACAAATGGGACACCGGCTTACCGGGATGTGCTCTAGCAGTTCCATATACTCCATGAGGAGGTATTCCTCCTCGGTCTCAAGATCTGTGGCAGCGTCCTGGCTCATCTTGAGCGCGCCGCCGTCGTCGAGTGCTTCGGCGATTTGTTTGAGCCTGTCGATAATCGCTTGTTGCTGAGTTGATCTAGCCATGGGTTGCCTGCTTCACGTTGCTTAACTGTTAGCTATTTTTTTACCTTCTTCGCTTTATCCGCATCAATCTGGTTCTGAATGTTGGTTCGCTGCGGCTCTTTCCATTCGGGAGGTATTTCCTGACCTTTGCAGGTGTAGTAATTCTTCAGATCATCCTCGTTGTCTATCAGGTACATCTCTCCGTTGGCATCGAAACACAGCAGGGGCTCTTTCTCACTTACATCGGGCAGCAGCAGGCTGGGTACAGGATCTTTACCTTTGCGGCGGGCGTAATCGGCGTAGTTGGCCTGAGGGCCGTGCCGAATCATCTCTGTTCGTTTGCCTGTACCTCTCGTATTCCTATTGAGGTTACGTCTAAAGTTCTTCTCCTCGGTGCTACCGTCCTTGATTTTGGCGCCACCCTTACTGAACATATCGTGGGCATCGTAGTCTCCGGTGTAGACATTGTCCGGAGGTGGGGGGCGGGATTTAATGTCGTCGAAGGGTAGGTAGTCGTCTGTGGTTTTTACTCCAATCAGTTTGTCACCATCGTAGGCCCCCACCAGACCAGCCAGCCCAAGTGTGCCAATTATGCCCTGATGGTCAGCATCAGCCTTTGGTATTGTTTTTTCAGAAATGCTTTTCTGCGAAACATCGCAGCCCTTGGCGGGCAAATTGCTGCGAATATGGTCGGAGCTGCCCTTATTGGTAGATCGGAACGTGACGCTGCGCCCCGTGCGTTGGCAGGTGGCGCTGATCCCTTCTGCGTGTTCAGGGAGCATGCCGCAGTCTTCAGCCGCTTTCTTCCGGTCCTTCACTTTTAGATTGCCCATCCTTTCACAAGCGGCCTTTTGGGCTTTGGCGTCGGGCCCGGCCATCCCCATCATGGGTGGCTGCGCCTCAGCCGGGGATACTGTGTTCGGCGGATCACTGCCGCAGTTATTTCCGTGAGGGTCCGTGAGTCGACCTACGCCCTTCTTTTCAAACTTGACATTGAAGGATTGGTTCTTGATGTAGGACTTGCCCATGATCTTGTTGGAAACCACCCCCATGGCGACGCCCGCCTGGTCGCCATTGCTTGTGGAGTAGGCTGACCCCTTAACCATTACTTTTTGTTTGTTGTCTTTTACCTTTTTTGTTGTCTTAAGGGAGGCCATGGAGGACATGGCGACATTGGGGTAAGGGATGGGGATTGGTGCGGGAGCCGGCGGAGCTGGTGTCTTGCATACATCTGGAAATGCGGTGGCAATACCGATGCTGGCTTTGTGTTGTGTTGACATTTTGTTGACGACAACGGTTGAAGGCATTAGCTACGGCCCCCTGTGCTCTCCAGCATCACGGCTTCTCTTGAACCCTCGTCTGACGCGCCCCAAACCAGCACTCGCTCAGTTCGAGCATATCCTTTAGCCAAGGCGCCGCTGCCCCAAGCGAGCATTATTGCCCCCATCGCAGCGCCACTGTCGCCAATACAATCCGCTGGATTCCAGTGATCATGGGTTTCGGAGTGCCACATGCTTTTGGGTTGCGCCATGACCCACTCCATAGCTCGATAGCGCTCACCATCAAGATCAGATATGACTAGCGCATGGGGGTCAGTGACGCCCTCTGCCACTCTGCGTATAGCACGGGCCAGCGCAACCCCATTATTTGCCTCACCCCAGATCGCGTTCTCGTTGGCTCCTGCAGATGCCGTGATCTTTGCGTAGGTGCGGGCACCTCTTTGATCGGCCACCTGTGGTGTCTCAAGTGCCACAAAACCCGCTGCCTCAGCGGGCAGAGTGCCGGTATGTCGCGGATACTCAGGCAGCCTGCCCTTTTGGCGTAGCCAGTGCAGGGCTCTGGGAGTGACCCAAGAATCTGCAGCGCCGACTAACGCGACGTCAATGGCTCCCTCGGCGAGGGCGAGGGCCGCATGTCGAATACCACTAAGCACAGACGCACGTCCTGTTTGAATTAGCTTCGCACACGTCACGTTCATCCCGCTTGGAATGCAGTCCAGCAGATGTTTTTTTACCGCATCGTCGTAGTTTACTTGTCGATTTGCGGGGCTCGCGCCTGATGTCCCAAGAAATACACCGATTCGCCGGTCAGCGAAAACTGCGCTGTCGGACAGACAATCCTCTAGGGCCGGTTGCATCAGGGCTTTGAGTCGTGGCTGGCCCAGGAGACCCTCAGTGAGTCCGGATACTCGCGCACCAATAATCGGTTCCTGATCATTTTCACCTGCGGCAATTGAAGTGCCAGGCAAGGTTTCTAGACGGGAGACCCCTGCGCGCAACGCAGCCAGGGATGGCGCAGCGCTTAGCCCCACAGGAGTAACAAGGCCAAGGCCAGTGACCGCCAATTCGCCCTTCCAAATTTCACCGGGCTGATCGGTCACAATATTCTTGCCTCCACGCTTCTAAATGACTCTGCCTGGCCTTGAATATTGATCTCTGACTTCCAAGTACAGTAAACCTGTCGTGCGGTGACGTCGATATGTATTGATTCGAGATTTGGATGTGAGAGCGTTCCAGCTTTGTGCAGCCGAACTCCGACAACTGGAGGTTTAGTGGCAAGGTGGAAATTGAGTCGCCCCTCTTCTGTCATGCCTAGTAAAGTGACCGGCTCCTGGCCAGAGAGATAGTGGTTTGCTGTTAGGGCAGCGGGTGCACACTGCAGGAATCTCTCGTCAAAATCCTCAGGAAGCAGTGGCATGCGCTCCATCTGCCAGTGGTCGTCATAGGTCCCGGCATATTGTCTGCGCGCGAGCCAAGCGGGTGGAATGGGACAAAAACCTACTGCTTTGCCGCCTTTGCGGGGCGCTTCCAGCGGTGTTTGGGGGTGTTCGATGTTGGGAAGGTGGATTTCGTCAGGTGATAATTTGGAGCTCGACGCCATAAAACCCCGACCAATCGGGTTGTCTTGTAGCGCATCATGTTTGGCAAGGTCGTTCTCGCTGTTGTCGAACCCGCCGTAACTGTTCTCCCAAATAAGCGGCATAGTTTCAAAGGGCTGCGGGTTGTTGACTTGTCCAAACCCAAGCCGGTCGCCCATCACAAGAGCACTGCAGGTCAGATCGCCAATCCTGACGCCAACCTGCATAGACCTGACCGGGCCTTTGGAGCTGACCGCCTCGCCAAATAAAGTAACCCCTGTGGTCGGTCGTTTGGGCAAGAGGTCGCTGGCCACGCGCATGCTGGTGGTAAGTTCGTCTCCCAAGTATTCGTCGGCGTGCACAATTGGTACCTGTACTGCGGCCAACCGGGTTCCCTCCTGAAAAAAGTCATAGGTGGCTTTAATCACCACAAGCAACGTTTCGTTGCCTTGCTTGTCAAAAATCACGACTCGCTCCATGGCGTAAGGCGTGCTGTTAATGACTTCCATGAGGCGTTTATCTCAGGCTAATTAATGTCGACGTGTCCGCCTTTGATGCGAATGGGCCCCGACGCTCGACTCAACTGAGTTTTACTGCGAGTGGTAATTTTTCCGCTGTCATCGATAACGATGCTCGATTTGCCGACACGCAGTTCAAGGCGTTCGTCAGCTTTTATAATGATGGTATCGGCGGTCAGCGAGACGTCAGTCGCCTCGGCAGTTGTGGGCTCTTCAGGGTTGTCACGACTTTCGGTGGGTTGGTAGATGAGGTCGATAGCGATGGGCTGATTTGGGTCATTGTTCTCAAATACCACAAGTGCCTGCTGGCCAAGAAGCGCCTCCTTGGAAAAATCGCCAAGTCGAGCAACCATTTTTCCGGTTACGGTGCGCCCGGCGACGTTCAGAAGCGGTTGGCCGGTCTCGTCAAAGCCCTCTAGCTGAGCAATCAAAGGGGCCAAATTTTCCAGATTAAAGGGCGATAGCTCATTGATCCGCTGCGGTTTGTTCATTGGCATCACCTATTGTTGAATCTCGGAAGTTGCAGTATATGGGCATTTGGCGGGGGTCGCTATGCCGCTGAGGCGCTCTTTTACGTCTGTGATTGTCTGGTTTTTGACCATTTAGGCGCTTTGGCGAGTCTAAATTGAGAACTGAGGCTCAGTAGGACTATTCACAGTGGTGAATTTATATGAAGGTAAACGTTGACAAGGGCAGCCCACATCCCGAGAATATGCGCCCTTCCGGAGGGGTTCCCGAGTGGCCAAAGGGATCAGACTGTAAATCTGACGCGAAAGCTTCGGTGGTTCGAATCCACCCCCCTCCACCAAGACGTAGGCGTTTAGGGGATGGATCAGTACCCCGGAACGTGTGGTGTGTGGGCCCGGGGGGAATGAGCCGCGGGTGTAGTTCAATGGTAGAACCTCAGCCTTCCAAGCTGATGATGCGGGTTCGATCCCCGCCACCCGCTCCACAGACAATTTAGGTACGAAGGTTGTTGCTCATATAGCTCAGTCGGTAGAGCACTTCCTTGGTAAGGAAGAGGTCACCGGTTCAAATCCGGTTATGAGCTCCAGTTACAGTAAGGCGACGAAGGCGTCTTATTGAGTAGAGACACACAGTAGTGAAGCCTACTGGGTGTATTAAACGCAGTCAAAGCGGTTCCTTAGGTCCCGTTCTGACTCACTAGTGATCAGTGCAGATAGAGAGTGTCGACATGGCGAAGGAAGCATTTGAGCGTTCGAAGCCCCACGTAAACGTGGGCACGATTGGACACGTAGACCACGGGAAAACGACGCTTACGGCGGCGCTGACGCGTGTGTGTTCAGAAGTATTTGGTGGAGAGGCGGTAGCGTTTGACGGTATTGATAACGCTCCGGAAGAGCGCGAGCGTGGTATCACGATTGCGACGTCTCACGTGGAGTATGAGTCATTAGACCGTCACTACGCCCACGTTGACTGTCCCGGACACGCGGATTATGTGAAGAACATGATCACGGGTGCGGCGCAGATGGACGGCGCGATTTTGGTATGTGGCGCGACCGACGGTCCTATGCCCCAAACGCGTGAGCACATCCTGCTGTCACGTCAGGTTGGCGTTCCGTACATTGTTGTTTTCCTGAACAAAGCCGATTTGCTGGCGGAAGACTGTGGTGGCGTTGACTCTGAAGAATTTGAAGAGATGAAAGAGCTGGTAGAGATGGAGCTGCGTGAGCTGCTCGATACTTACGAGTTCCCGGGTGACGATACACCGATCATTTGTGGTTCAGCGCTGATGGCGTTGAACGGTGACGATGCGAACGGTTTGGGTACGACAGCGGTCAAGACCTTGGTTGAGACGTTGGATGCGTACATTCCTGAGCCTGAGCGTGCGATTGACCAGCCTTTCTTGATGCCGGTTGAGGACGTGTTCTCAATTTCAGGTCGTGGCACGGTTGTAACAGGTCGTGTTGAGCGCGGCATTGTTAAGGTCGGAGACGAGATCGAGATTATCGGTATTAAAGATACTCAGAAGTCGACGTGTACCGGTGTTGAGATGTTCCGCAAGTTGCTTGACGAAGGCCGTGCAGGCGAGAACGTTGGTGTTTTGTTGCGTGGTACTAAGCGTGATGACGTTGAGCGTGGTCAGGTACTGGCGATTCCAGGATCAGTAAAGCCCCACACCAAGTTTGAGGCAGAGGTTTATGTTTTGGGCAAGGATGAAGGCGGGCGTCACACGCCATTCTTCAAGGGCTACCGTCCGCAGTTTTACTTCCGTACGACGGATGTAACGGGTGCGTGTGAGTTGCCTGAAGGTATTGAGATGGTGATGCCGGGTGACAACATCCAGATGGTTGTGACATTGATTGCACCGATTGCGATGGAAGATGGCCTGCGTTTTGCGATCCGCGAGGGTGGCCGAACGGTTGGCGCTGGCGTCGTCGCTAAAATCATCGAGTAAGTCGCTGATTGTCATGCGCACCTCGGTGCGCACTAAAAATAGGCCGAACCACCCTTGAAAGGCGGTTCGGCTTCGTCGTCTTTGGTCAAAATAGACAGAGATGTTTCGTTTAAAGGCCAGTAGCTCAATTGGCAGAGCAGCGGATTCCAAATCCGCAGGTTGGGGGTTCGATTCCCTCCTGGCCTGCCAGCTCTCCACTTCGGTAGGGTGCTGGCGGTAGAAAGAGGCACCAGTGGGTGGCCTCTAATGGGAAAGGTTCATGAGTGAGGCTGCTGCAAGCAGGCTAGACCCCCTAAAATGGGGTGTCGTCGCGGTCCTAGTGATAGCTGGGGTTGTGGGCAACAGTTATTTCGCAGATCAGTCGCTGCTTTATCGCGTGCTGGCGCTGCTAGTTGCCGCTGCGGTTGCGGGATGGGTGGCTTCGACCACTGAGCGGGGCGGTGCTTTTTGGCAGTTGATAAAAGGTTCGCGGACTGAAATTCGGAAGGTTGTCTGGCCGACCCGTCAAGAGACGACCCAGACCACACTGATTGTGGTGGTGTTTGTTTTTATCATGGCTCTAATTCTCTGGGGCATTGATAGTGTGCTGGGTTGGTTAGTCGGCATGGTAATAGGTTGAGTTAGGGAGAGGCTTAGATGGCAATGCGTTGGTATGTGGTTCACGCCTTTTCCCAGTATGAAAAAAAGGTGGCGGTAGCGCTCAAGGAGCGTATCGAACGCAACAGCATGCAGGATTACTTTGGCGAGATCATCGTCCCCACTGAAGAAGTTGTGGAGATGAAGGGCGGCCAAAAAAGAAAAAGTGAGCGGAAGTTTTTCCCCGGATACGTACTTGTGCAGATGGAATTAAATGACGATTCCTGGCACTTGGTTAAGGAAACGCCCCGGGTGCTGGGTTTTATCGGTGGCAAGGCGGATAAGCCTGCGCCAATCACTGAGGCTGAGGCCAGCGCGATACTGCAGCGGGTTGAAGCTGGCGTTGATCAGCCCCGTCCCAAGACGGTATTTGAGCCAGGTGAAATGGTTCGCGTTATCGATGGGCCTTTCAACGACTTTAATGGCGTTGTTGAAGATGTGAATTACGAAAAAAGCCGCCTCAATGTGGCGGTATTGATCTTCGGGCGCTCTACGCCCGTAGAGCTTGAATTCGGGCAGGTAGAAAAATCCTGACCAAAAAGGGGTGAGCCTCCTTATGAGGCGCACCGAAATGACTCGACCCGGACTAAATCCGGGTCGTAATGGGGAGCCCAAAGGCTGATTTTCAGCGCTGAGGGCGTTTGTACCCGAGGAGAAAAACATGGCGAAGAAGATAGACGGCTACATTAAGCTGCAAATCCCGGCAGGGCAGGCTAACCCCAGTCCCCCTGTAGGTCCCGCGCTGGGCCAAAAGGGTGTGAACATTATGGAGTTTTGTAAGGCGTTCAATGCTGATACGCAAAGCATGGAGCCAGGATTGCCGATTCCTGTTGTGATCACGGTCTACAACGATAAGTCATTTACATTTATCAAGAAAACCCCGCCAGCCTCTATTTTGCTGAAGAAGGCGCTGGGTATTAAGAGTGGGTCAGGGCGACCTAATACTGAAAAGGTCGGCAAGGTCACTCGGGCACAGCTTGAGGATATTGCGACACAAAAGTGGCCAGATCTCACTGCAGCCGATATGGACGCCGCCGTGCGCACCATTGCAGGCAGTGCACGCTCTGCTGGAATCGATGTGGTGGAGGGCTGATCATGGCTAAATTATCAAAAAGAGTTCGCGCTTTCCGAGAGAAAGTGGACGCTACCCAGGCCTATTCTCTCGATGAGGCTATAGCGCTGTTGAAGGAATTCGCAACCGTGAAATTTAATGAGACGGTTGAGGTTGCAGTCAACTTGGGCGTTGATGCTCGCAAATCCGATCAGGGTGTGCGCGGCGCTACGACGCTGCCCCACGGGACCGGTTCAGTAGTCCGAGTCGCAGTATTTACTCAGGGCGAAAACGCTGAGAAAGCCAAGGCAGCCGGAGCAGACTTTGTCGGCATGGATGAGCTGGCTGAGCAAGTTAAAGGCGGCATGATGGATTTTGATGTTGTGGTCGCTTCTCCTGACGCAATGCGCGTTGTTGGTCAGTTGGGTCAAATACTAGGCCCGCGTGGTCTCATGCCAAACCCCAAAACAGGCACAGTTACCCCTGATGTTGAGGGCGCGGTCAACAATGCCAAGGCTGGACAGATGCGTTTCCGCACGGACAAGAACGGCATTATTCAGGGCGGTATTGGCAAGGTGGCTTTCGAGGCCGATCAGCTGCGTGGCAACTTGATGGCTGTGATGGCGGATTTGAAGAAGGCTAAGCCAGCGTCTTCGAAGGGTGTGTATTTCCGCAAGGTCACCCTGTCAACAACCATGGGCCCCGGCGTCACGGTTGATCACGCAGAATTAGATTTGTAGAAAAAACGTCGCACCTTTGGGTGCGATGGGTTGCGAGTTTTGTGCTCGCGGCCGGGTGCCGAGAAATCTATTGATGGATCGGTGCCACTTTGGAGTCTTAGGGAAAGTGTGGCTTTGCCCCGCTGAACAAAAGGCTGTCAAAGACCGTAGGTGGGGCGTTGTTCCCTTAAGTTCGTGAGGAGCCTACGCAGATGGTGACAATGTTCACCGAGGGCGGTCTGCACAGTTAATTTGTGCTGACCATAATTGTTAATCCAGGAGTAGACCAATGGCTATTGGACTCGACGAGAAGAAGGCGATTGTTGCCGAAGTCAACGAGACCGCTGCCAGTGCACTTTCGCTTGTGGTTGCCGACGCACGTGGCGTGGCCTCAAACGATATGACTGCTCTGCGGGCAACAGCACGTGAAAGCCAAGTAGATTTGCGCGTAGTGCGCAATACGCTGGCAAAGCGGGCTTTTGAGGGAACGGAATACGAGTGTGTTAGTGACACACTTGCAGGTCCATCTCTGTTCGGCTTTTCATTAGAAGATCCGGGCGCTGCAGCAAGGTTGTTTAAAGACTTCGCCAAAACAAACGATCGTTTTGAAGTGAAGGCACTGTCATTTAGCGGAAAGCTGATGGGAGCTGACCAACTGGATGTACTAGCGAAGATGCCAACGCGAGATCAGGCATTGTCAATGTTGATGAGCGTCATGAAAGCGCCAGCAACAAAGCTTGTACAGACCATGAACGAAGTTCCCGGCAAGCTAGTTCGTACACTAGCGGCTATTCGCGATCAAAAAGAGCAAGCGAGCTGATAAATCAGCAAGCTTTCTACAATTTTCAGGAGACATTAAAATGGCACTTTCAAAAGAAGATATTCTCGACGCAATCGCAGAAATGAGCGTCATGGACGTCGTTGAGCTGATCGAAGCGATGGAAGAGAAGTTTGGCGTAACGGCAGCAGCAGCTGTAGCAGCAGCACCAGCAGCAGCGGGTGGCGGTGAAGGCGGAGCTGCAGAGGCAGAGCAGACCGAATTTGACGTGATCCTAACGTCAGCTGGTGAGAAGAAAGTCAACGTGATCAAGGTTGTTCGCGCTGTCACAGGTCTCGGCCTGAAAGAAGCTAAGGCAGTCGTTGATGGAGCCCCTGGCCCCGTCAAAGAAGGCGCTAGCAAAGACGAAGCTGAAGACATTAAGAAGCAGCTTGAAGAAGCCGGCGGTGCCGCTGAGCTTAAGTAAGACCATGATGGTCCGCTAAGGCGGGGCTAGTGGGTCGGGGTGCGTTGTGCACTTCGGCCCATTCTTGGTTTTCATAACCGGTTACCGGTTGGAATGATTCGACAGTACATCGCTGGGGAGTTTTGATGGCTTACTCATACACTGAGAAGAAACGCATCCGTAAAGATTTCGGGTCGCTAGCAAAGGTAATGGACATACCCTACCTGCTGGCTATCCAGTTGGATTCCTATCGAAAGTTTACCCAAGATGGGGTTGAGGACGATGCGCGTGGCGAACACGGCCTGCATGCGGCCTTTAAGTCGGTGTTCCCGATCGCCAGCTATAGTGGCAATGCTGCCCTAGAGTACGTCGGTTACAAATTGGGTAAGCCCGTATTTGACGTAGATGAATGCGTCCTTCGTGGCACCACTTACGCCTGTGCACTGCGTGTCAAAGTGCGACTGATTATTTACGATAAGGAATCTTCCTCCAAATCGATCAAAGACATCAAAGAGCAAGATGTCTACATGGGCGAAATACCGCTCATGACCGAAAATGGCACCTTTGTGATTAACGGTACTGAGCGCGTTATTGTTTCGCAGCTACACCGTTCCCCCGGTGTCTTTTTTGACCACGATAAAGGCAAGACCCACTCATCAGGGAAGTTGTTGTATTCCGCGAGGGTCATTCCTTACCGTGGTTCATGGTTGGATTTTGAATTTGATCCTAAGGATCAGGTTTTTGCGCGCATCGATCGCCGCCGCAAGCTGCCCGCTACCGTGCTATTGCGCGCGCTTGGCTATGACAGCGAAGAAATTTTGGCGATGTTCTACGATACGACGTCATTCCAGTTGGGCGAAGAAAACTCTAGCACCATGACGTTGGTTCCCAAGCGTCTGCAGGGTGAAATGGCTGCCTTCGATATCATGGCAGACGATAAGCTGCTTGTTGAACGTGGACGCCGCATTACGGCTCGTCACATTAAGCAGCTTGATGCCGCTGGTATCGATTTTCTGACGGTACCCGACGAGTATTTGTTGGGTCGACGCCTGGCTAAGAATGTCGTGGACACTTCCACCGGTGAAGTGCTGGTTGAGTGTAACGTCGAGATTACCGAAGAGCTCATGGCGACGTTGCGTGAGAAAGAAATCGATACGATTGAGACGCTGTACACCAATGAAATCGATTGCGGTCCTTTCATTTCCGATACGCTAGCAGGCGATGCCTCACGCAGTGCTCTTGAAGCGTTGGTAGAAATTTATCGCATGATGCGTCCTGGCGAGCCACCCACGAAAGAGTCAGCCGAGAACCTTTTCCAAAACCTGTTCTTCTCTGCTGATCGCTACGATCTTTCGGGCGTTGGTCGTATGAAATTCAACCGCCGTCTGGGACGGGATTCCTCTGAAGGAATCGGTACGTTAGACCGTGAAGACATTGTTGACGTCCTCAAAGCGTTGGTGGGTATTCGTAATGGTAAGGGTGTTGTTGATGACATCGACCATTTGGGTAACCGCCGTATTCGTTCGGTCGGTGAGATGGCAGAGAACCAGTTCCGCGTCGGTCTTGTCCGAGTCGAACGTGCTGTTAAAGAGCGACTGTCAATGGCAGAAAGCGAAGGCCTGATGCCTCAGGACCTGATCAATGCCAAGCCGGTATCTGCAGCGGTTAAAGAATTCTTTGGTTCAAGTCAGCTCTCGCAGTTCATGGATCAAAACAACCCGCTGTCTGAAGTGACTCACAAACGTCGTGTGTCGGCCTTGGGCCCAGGCGGTTTGACACGTGAGCGTGCTGGTTTCGAGGTTCGTGACGTACACCCCACACATTACGGTCGTGTTTGTCCTATTGAGACGCCAGAAGGTCCAAACATTGGCCTGATTAACTCTTTGGCGACCTATGCGCGAACTAATGAATACGGTTTCCTAGAAGCTCCTTACCGTAAGGTTGTTGATGGTGTCGTCACTGACGACATTGAGTACCTTTCGGCGATTAACGAAGCCGAGCACGTTATTGCTCAGGCTTCGGCGCAGATGGACGAAAAAAATCGGTTCGTGGACGATCTTATTAACGTTCGACACATGAACGAATTTACGATCAAGCCTGCAGCCGAGGTGGACTTTATGGACGTCTCTGCTAAGCAGGTGGTGTCTATTGCTGCTGCGTTGATTCCTTTCCTCGAGCACGACGATGCTAACCGGGCCCTTATGGGGTCAAACATGCAGCGTCAAGCCGTACCGACTTTGGTGGCAGATAAGCCGCTGGTGGGCACCGGTATGGAGCGCTACGTTGCTGGTGACTCTGGAGTTTGTGAGGTCGCGCGGCGTGCAGGAACGATCGACTCGGTTGATGCAAGCCGAATCGTAGTTCGTGTTGACGCCGACAATGTGGCGAAGGGTGAGTCTCCCGTCGACATTTACAACCTGACTAAGTACAAGCGGTCTAACCAGAATACCTGCATCAATCAGCGCCCGATCGTTAAGGTCGGAGATCAGATTGATCGCGGTGATATTTTGGCCGACGGTCCTTCGGTGGATATGGGTGAGCTAGCGCTGGGTCAAAATATGCGCATCGCCTTTATGCCTTGGAATGGCTATAACTTCGAGGATTCGATTCTCGTTTCAGAGCGGGTCGTGAAGGAAGATCGTTTCACAACGATCCACATTCAGGAGCTAACTTGTATTGCTCGAGACACCAAGCTGGGATCTGAAGAGATCACTGCAGACATTCCGAACGTTGGTGAGGGTGCGCTGGGTAAGCTCGACGAGTCTGGTATTGTTTACATTGGTGCTGAGGTTGACGCCGGCGATATTTTGGTCGGTAAGGTCACCCCTAAAGGCGAGACCCAGCTAACCCCTGAAGAGAAGCTGCTGCGTGCCATTTTCGGTGAGAAGGCTTCAGACGTAAAAGACACGTCTTTGCGTGTGCCTTCGAGCTATAAGGGTACCGTTATCGATGTGCAGGTGTTCACTCGAGATGGCCTCGAGAAAGATCCACGTGCCAAGCAAATCGAAAACGCTCAGTTGGCCGATTACCGCAAGGATCTACGCGAAGAACTGCGTATTTACGAAGAAGCGACTTATGCCCGACTCGCAGCATTGCTGAAGGGGCAGACCACATTGAGTGGCGGTGGCCTAGCCAAAGGCACTAAGTTGACCGATGCAGTACTGGCCGATTTAGAGCGTGAGCAGTGGTTCAAGTTGAAGTTGGGTGATGCTGAGCTCAACGATCAGTTAACCGCGGCTCAAGAGCTATTAGAAGAGCAGAATCGACAGCTGGAAGAGCGCTACGAAAGCAAGAAAGACAAGCTTTCCAGTGGCGACGATCTAGCTCCCGGCGTTCTCAAGATCGTTAAGGTGTATCTGGCGGTTAAGCGTCGGATTCAGCCAGGCGATAAAATGGCGGGACGACACGGCAACAAGGGTGTCATCTCGGTCATTATGCCGGTAGAGGATATGCCCTATGACGAGCGGGGCGAGCCGATTGATATCGTGCTCAACCCTCTGGGCGTGCCTTCTCGTATGAACGTGGGCCAGATTCTTGAGACCCACCTGGGAATGGCTGCCCATGGCTTGGGACTCAAGATCAATACCATGCTCGAACAACAGGCTAAGGTTAGCCAGCTGCGCGATTTCCTCAAGAAAATCTATGCTCACTCGTCTGATAAGCGCCGTGATGCTGACATTGACAGCTTGACCGACAACGAGCTGTTCGAGTTGGCAGGCAACCTTCGCAAAGGTGTGCCCATGGCAACGCCTGTGTTCGATGGCGCTGCTGAGGAAGAAGTGAAATCGTTGCTGCGACTTGCAGACATTCCCGACAGCGGTCAGTTGACGCTTTACGATGGGCGTTCAGGTGACACCTTCATGCGTCCCGTCACTGTGGGATACATGTACATGCTGAAGTTGAACCACCTGGTGGACGACAAGATGCATGCTCGCTCCACAGGGTCCTACAGCCTCGTTACGCAGCAGCCACTGGGTGGTAAGGCCCAGTTTGGTGGCCAGCGGTTCGGCGAGATGGAAGTATGGGCGCTAGAGGCTTACGGCGCCGCTTACACGCTGCAGGAAATGCTAACGGTTAAGTCAGACGATGTGGCAGGACGAACCAAGATGTACAAGAACATTGTTGATGGTGATCACAAGATGGAGCCGGGAATGCCCGAGTCCTTTAATGTATTAATCAAAGAAATTCGCTCGCTCGGTATCGACATCGATCTCGAGTCCGAGTCTGAAGGCTTCTGAGGAGGATAAGACGTGAAAGATCTGCTGAATCTGCTAAGCCGGGAAAAGAGCGAAGACTTTGATGCAATCCGTATCGGTCTCGCTTCTCCGGAAATGATCCGTTCTTGGTCCTATGGTGAGGTCAAGAAGCCGGAAACAATTAACTACCGTACCTTCAAGCCCGAGCGTGATGGTTTGTTCTGCGCCAAAATCTTTGGTCCAGTAAAAGACTACGAGTGCCTGTGTGGAAAGTACAAGCGCCTGAAGCACCGCGGCGTTATTTGCGAAAAGTGTGGCGTCGAAGTAGCCCTGGCTAAAGTGCGTCGCGAGCGCATGGGACACATTGAATTGGCGAGCCCCGTTGCTCACATCTGGTTCTTGAAGTCGCTTCCCTCGCGGATTGGTTTGCTGCTCGATATGACCCTTAGGGACATCGAGCGTATTCTGTATTTTGAGTCTTACGTGGTCACTGACCCGGGTCTTTCTGCTCTCGAGCAGGGGCAGTTGCTCAATGACGAGCAATACTACGAAGCCATGGAAGAGTTTGGTGACGAGTTCACTGCGAAAATGGGTGCCGAAGCCATTCAGGACCTCATGTCGCAGATCGAAATCAACCAAGAAGTTGAGCGCATTCGTGAAGAAATTCCGGCGACTAACTCTGAAACGAAGATTAAAAAGCTGTCTAAGCGATTAAAGTTGCTTGAGGCATTTTCAAACTCGGGCAACGACCCCGAGTGGATGATTCTCAATGTACTGCCGGTATTACCGCCAGATCTTCGTCCGTTGGTGCCCTTGGATGGGGGTCGATTTGCGACCTCAGACCTCAACGATTTGTATCGTAGGGTTATCAACCGTAACAATCGCCTCAAGCGATTACTCGACCTCAATGCCCCTGACATTATTGTGCGCAACGAAAAGCGCATGCTGCAGGAGGCTGTTGATGCCTTGCTAGATAACGGCCGTCGCGGTCGTGCGATCACGGGATCGAATAAGCGCCCGCTGAAGTCTTTGGCAGATATGATCAAAGGCAAGCAAGGTCGCTTCCGTCAAAACCTGCTGGGCAAGCGTGTAGATTACTCAGGACGATCGGTGATTGTGACTGGCCCAACACTGCGACTGCATCAGTGTGGACTGCCCAAGAAAATGGCATTGGAGCTCTTTAAGCCGTTTATTTTTGGCAAGCTAGAGCACCGTGGTCTTGCGAGCACCATTAAAGCTGCAAAGAAGATGGTCGAGCGCGAGCCACCCGAAGTTTGGGATATCCTGGCCGAAGTGATTCGTGAGCACCCGGTTCTGCTGAACCGAGCGCCCACGTTACACCGGTTAGGCATTCAGGCCTTTGAGCCTGTGCTTATTGAGGGCAAGGCGATCCAGCTGCATCCCTTGGTTTGTGCCGCCTACAACGCAGACTTCGACGGCGATCAAATGGCCGTCCACGTACCCCTGACACTCGAGGCACAACTCGAGGCGCGGGCACTCATGATGTCTACCAACAACATTCTTTCGCCCGCTTCTGGAGAGCCAATTATTGTGCCCTCGCAGGACGTGGTGCTGGGTCTTTACTTCATGACACGTGAGCGTGTGAACGCTCAGGGTGAGGGCATGATGTTTGCCGACGCCGCTGAGGCAGAGCGCGCTTATGCCGCTGGCCAGGTCGATTTGCAGGCTCGGGTTAAGGTTCGCATCAAGGAGACGCGCTTCGATTACGGCGCCGACCCAGTCACCGAAACTCGAATGGTTGATACAACGGTAGGTCGTGCACTGCTGTGGCGCATAGTCCCTGAAGGTTTGTCCTTTGACATGGTCAATCAGCCCATGGTTAAAAAGGCGATCTCTCGTATCATCAACCAGTGCTACCGCGTGGTTGGTCTGAAGTCGACGGTCGTATTTGCCGATCGATTGATGTATACGGGCTATGAATATTCCACCAAGTCAGGTTCTTCGATTGGGGTGAATGATTTTGAAATCCCTGATGAAAAAGCCAGCATGTTGGATCGCGCCAACGCGGAAGTCACCGAAATCGAAGAGCAGTACGCTGCTGGTCTGGTGACTCAGGGCGAGAAGTACAACAAGGTTATCGACATCTGGTCGCGCACCAACGATCAAGTCGCCAAGTCGATGATGGCGAGTCTTTCAAAAGAGACTGTGATCAACCGCGATGGCGAAGAGGAAGAGCAGACCAGCTTCAACTCAGTCTACATGTACGCTGACTCTGGTGCACGAGGCTCCCCAGCCCAGATCCGACAGTTGGCGGGTATGCGGGGTCTGATGGCGAAGCCAGACGGGTCAATCATTGAGACACCAATCGTGGCGAATTTCCGCGAAGGCCTTAACGTCTTGCAGTACTTCATCTCAACCCACGGTGCTCGTAAAGGCTTGGCCGATACGGCATTGAAGACGGCGAACTCTGGTTATTTGACGCGTCGTTTGGTGGATGTGGCTCAGGACGTTGTAGTGACCGAGCAAGATTGTGGTACCGATGCCGGTCTCGTCATGACCCCGGTCATTGACGGTGGCGACATTATTGAATCTCTGCCAAATCGGGTGTTGGGTCGTATTGTGGCTCAGGATGTCTGCAAGCCTGGATCCGATGAAGTGATCCTGAATGCCGGCACCATGATTGACGAGCTTTGGATGCGTCGACTCGAGGAGCTCGGAATCGATGAGATCATTGTTCGTTCTCCCATAACCTGTAAAACACGTTACGGCATTTGCTCCACTTGTTATGGCCGTGATTTGGGTCGCGGTCATCAAGTTAACCTTGGTGAAGCTATTGGTGTTGTTGCGGCGCAATCTATTGGTGAACCGGGTACCCAGCTCACCATGCGTACCTTCCATATTGGTGGCGCAGCATCGGGTCAGGCAGCTCAAGACAGCATTCAGGTCAACTCTAACGGTGTGGTGAAGCTTCACAACATTAAAGTGGTAGATCGTGCTGACGGCGCCCTAGTGGCCGTATCGCGTTCGGGTGAATTGTCTATTCTTGACCACGTGGGTCGCGAGCGGGAACGCTATAAAGTGCCTTATGGTGCCGCGATTAAAGTTCGAGACGAGGCAGAGGTGACTGCGGGCGACATTGTTGCTAACTGGGATCCTCACACGCACCCCATCATTACCGAAGTGGCTGGAACGGTTAAGTTCAGCGGCATGGATGAAGGCGTCACAATCAAGCGCCAGACTGATGAGTTTACCGGCTTGAGCAGTATTTCAGTGATGGAAGCTGGAGAGCGACCGCTGGCGGGTAAAGATATCCGTCCTGCGGTGACGTTGGTCGACTCAAAGGGAGAAGAGCTCACGTTGGCAGGTACTAACGTACCGGCACACTACTTCTTACCCGCGAATGCCCTGTTAAACCTCGAAGATGGTGCGCAAGTGGGTGTCGGTGACATCATTGCTCGTATCCCTCAAGAGGGCTCCAAGACCCGCGATATTACGGGTGGTCTTCCTCGCGTTGCCGATCTGTTTGAAGCACGGAAGCCGAAAGAGCCGGCGATTCTTGCCGAGATCTCGGGAACATTTAGTTTCGGTAAAGAGACCAAGGGTAAGCGTCGTTTGGTAATTACGCCTACCGACGGTTCGCTCTTGCCAGACGGCTCCGATCACTACGAAGTTCTCATTCCCAAATGGCGTCAGTTCACCGTCTTTGAGGGTGAGCAGGTGCAAAAGGGCGAAGTGGTCTCTGAAGGCCCTATGAGTCCTCATGACATTCTCCGCCTCAAAGGCATTGCTGCCCTGGCTGAGTACATCGTGAATGAGATTCAAGAGGTCTACCGATTGCAAGGCGTGAAGATCAATGACAAGCACATTGAAGTCATCGTTCGTCAAATGCTGCGCAAGGTCATTATTGCTTCTGCGGGTGAGTCCTCGTTTATTAAGGGCGAGCAGGTAGAGTTTACGACCTTCCTCGAAGAGTGTGATCGTGCTGAAGCGCAGGGCCATGTGCCACCGACTGCAGACCGTGAGCTGTTGGGTATTACTAAGGCGTCACTTGCTACTGAGAGCTTTATCTCTGCGGCATCTTTCCAGGAGACAACACGTGTTCTGACCGAGGCTGCTGTTACTGGTAAGCGCGATTACCTGCGTGGCTTGAAAGAGAACGTTATTGTGGGTCGCTTGATTCCAGCAGGAACGGGTTTGAGCTACCACGAAGAGCGTCGTCGCAAGCGTGCCGAGGGTGGATTGCAGATCAGTATGTCGGATGAAGAGTTCACTGAAAGCTTCGCTGACGAATTGGAAAAGGTGGAAGCTGGGGCAGACGGCGAGTAAGTCTGACCCACTAACACCATCACGCACTATCGGCACGACATGGGTCGGCACGATAGGCAGTTGAAAAATTGTGAGCGCGTCTATAGAATGCGCGCTCTTTATTTCGGGAGGTAGACCTTCCGACTTTTTTGGAGCTTTTGAATGGCAACCGTCAATCAGCTTGTGCGCAAACCACGCAAGCGAAAGGTGATGAAGAGTGGCGTTCCAGCACTGCAGGCTTGTCCTCAGCGGCGTGGAGTTTGTACGCGTGTCTACACCACAACCCCTAAGAAACCCAACTCGGCATTGCGTAAAGTATGTCGAGTCCGTCTTACCAATGGATTCGAGGTCTCCTCTTACATTGGCGGAGAAGGCCACAACCTTCAGGAGCACAGTGTGGTTCTGATTCGCGGTGGACGGGTGAAAGATCTTCCGGGTGTGCGTTATCACACCGTACGGGGAAGTCTTGACACTTCGGGTGTATCTGCCCGTCGTCAAGGCCGATCAAAGTACGGCGCCAAGCGGCCTAAGTAAATTTTTAAGTCCCACGACCACCACCTTGGTGTATGTGGGTATTCGTCGGATAAGCCGACAGTAAGGCCGGAACGAGCACTCCTTAGGAGGCAGTGTCCGGGTAACCTGAAGCAATGAAGGAATAAGTCATGCCACGTAGACGTGTTGTTGCCAAACGCGAAATTCTTCCAGACCCCAAGTTTGGAAACCAGACCCTCGCAAAGTTCATGAACCATGTCATGGTTAGCGGCAAGAAATCTGTTGCTGAATCGATTGTCTATGGAGCGCTCGCTCTAGTTGAAGAGCGTACCAAGCGCGACCCTATCGAAGTCTTTGATGAAGCCCTAGAAAACATCGCCCCCATGGTAGAGGTGAAGTCTCGCCGAGTTGGTGGCGCTACCTACCAAGTGCCCGTTGAAGTTCGACCCGCGCGTCGCGGAGCTTTATCGATGCGATGGCTAGCTGATTACGCCCGCAACCGTGGCGAGAAGTCTATGCGTCAGCGTTTGGCCGGCGAGATTGTTGATGCCTCACAAGGCAAGGGTAATGCGGTTAAGAAGCGTGAAGACGTGCACCGCATGGCAGAAGCTAACAAGGCCTTCTCTCACTTCCGATTCTGACCTTGCGTCAGTAATCCCGGCATCCAGGATATTCCCGTGGCACGCCAGACACCAATCCAGCGCTATCGCAACATTGGAATCTGTGCCCACGTGGATGCCGGTAAAACCACCACTACCGAACGCGTTCTGTTCTATACCGGCCTGTCCCACAAAATAGGCGAAGTCCACGATGGTGCGGCCACCATGGACTGGATGGAGCAGGAACAGGAGCGCGGCATTACGATTACCTCAGCCGCTACTACCTGCTTTTGGCAGGGCATGCAGCAGCAGTACGACCAACACCGCATCAATATTATCGATACCCCGGGGCACGTTGACTTCACGATTGAAGTCGAGCGCTCTTTGCGGGTTTTAGACGGTGCTGTAGTCGTTCTCTGTGGGTCTTCCGGTGTTCAGCCTCAAACTGAAACCGTTTGGCGGCAGGCCAATAAGTACGAAGTGCCACGTATGGTCTTCATTAATAAAATGGATCGAGCCGGTGCAGACTATGGCAATGTCGTTGAGCAGTTGCGCGACCGTTTAAACTGCAACGCCGTGCCGATTCAAATGACGATTGGTTCTGAAGAGAATTTTGTCGGCGTTGTAGACTTGGTGAAAAACAAGTCAATCCTCTGGAATGAAGACGATATGGGGGCCACCTTTGAATACGGTGACGTCCCGGCTGACCTGGTTGATCAGGTCAGTGAAATGCGTGAATCCATGATGGAGGCGGCGGCAGAGGCGAATGACGAGCTCATGGAGGTCTACCTAGAGGACGGTGAGCTGTCCGAGGATGACATAAAGCGTGGTCTTCGTATTCGCACGTTAGCTAATGAGATTGTTCCGGTTCTGGGTGGGTCAGCGTTTAAGAATAAGGGCGTTCAGGCGGTGTTGGACGCTGTCATCGATTACCTTCCTTCGCCCACAGAAGTCAAAGCCATCGAGGGTACTCTTGAAGATGGGGAAACTCGAGTAGAGCGCCACTCTGATGACAACGAGCCTTTTGCGGCTCTAGCGTTCAAAATTGCCACTGACCCCTTTGTGGGGACGCTCACCTTCTTTCGCGTTTATTCCGGCAAGTTGACTAGCGGCACAGCGGTTTATAACTCGGTTAAGGGCAAGAAAGAGCGGGTGGGGCGCATGGTACAAATGCATGCGAACAGTCGTGAGGAAATTAAAGAAGTACTGGCGGGTGATATCGCTGCGGCGATTGGCCTCAAAGATGTGACTACTGGCGAAACGCTGTCTGATCCTGACAAGGCCGTGATTCTAGAACGCATGGAGTTCCCTGAGCCGGTTATCTCAGTCGCTGTAGAGCCCCGATCTCAAGCCGATCAGGAAAAAATGGGCGTGGCTCTGGGCAAGCTGGCTCAAGAAGACCCGTCGTTCCGAGTCAAGACAGACGAAGAAACCGGACAAACGATTATCTCGGGCATGGGTGAATTGCACCTCGATATTATTGTCGACCGTATGCGCCGGGAGTTTAGTGTTGAAGCGAATATTGGAAAGCCCCAGGTGGCCTACCGAGAGCGGATTAAAAATACCGTTGAAATTGAGGGCAAGTTTGTCCGGCAGTCTGGAGGACGGGGTCAGTACGGCCACGTCTGGGTGAAGTTTGAACCCGCCGAGGACTTAGGTGCTGAAGGTCTCGAATTTGTGAACGAAGTTGTTGGTGGCGCGGTGCCCAAAGAATACATTCCCGCCGTTAACAAGGGTATCGAGGAGCAAATGCGTAACGGGGTGCTTGCGGGCTATCCCTTACTGGGCCTCAAAGCGACGCTGTACGACGGATCTTTCCACGACGTCGACTCCAATGAAATGGCGTTTAAAATCGCGGCGAGTCTCGCGACACGACAGCTCGCCGACCTGGGTGGTGCCGCGTTGTTGGAGCCAGTTATGAAAGTTGAGGTCGTTACCCCTGAAGACCATATGGGCGACGTCGTCGGCGATCTGAATCGCCGTCGGGGCATGATCTTGGGGATGGACGATAACGCCTCCGGCAAGGTCATCAACGCTGAAGTACCTTTAGCTGAGATGTTTGGGTACGCCACCGACTTGCGGTCGGCAACTCAAGGGCGTGCGACCTATACCATGGAGTTCGCGCAGTACGCAGAAGCGCCCAATGCGGTGGCGCAGGCATTTATTTCAAAAAACCATACGGGCTAATACAAGCGCCTGTAAAGACCAGAGGAAAGAGCAGTGGCGAAGGAAGCATTTGAGCGTTCGAAGCCCCACGTAAACGTGGGCACGATTGGACACGTAGACCACGGGAAAACGACGCTTACGGCGGCGCTGACGCGTGTGTGTTCAGAAGTATTTGGTGGAGAGGCGGTAGCGTTTGACGGTATTGATAACGCCCCGGAAGAGCGCGAGCGTGGTATCACGATTGCGACGTCTCACGTGGAGTATGAGTCGTTAGACCGTCACTACGCCCACGTTGACTGTCCCGGACACGCGGATTATGTGAAGAACATGATCACGGGTGCGGCGCAGATGGACGGCGCGATTTTGGTATGTGGCGCGACCGACGGTCCTATGCCCCAAACGCGTGAGCACATCCTGCTGTCACGTCAGGTTGGCGTTCCGTACATTGTTGTTTTCCTGAACAAAGCCGATTTGCTGGCGGAAGACTGTGGTGGCGTTGACTCTGAAGAATTTGAAGAGATGAAAGAGCTGGTAGAGATGGAGCTGCGTGAGCTGCTCGATACTTACGAGTTCCCGGGTGACGATACACCGATCATTTGTGGTTCAGCGCTGATGGCGTTGAACGGTGACGATGCGAACGGTTTGGGTACGACAGCGGTCAAGACCTTGGTTGAGACGTTGGATGCGTACATTCCTGAGCCTGAGCGTGCGATTGACCAGCCTTTCTTGATGCCGGTTGAGGACGTGTTCTCAATTTCAGGTCGTGGCACGGTTGTAACAGGTCGTGTTGAGCGCGGCATTGTTAAGGTCGGAGACGAGATCGAGATTATCGGTATTAAAGATACTCAGAAGTCGACGTGTACCGGTGTTGAGATGTTCCGCAAGTTGCTTGACGAAGGCCGTGCAGGCGAGAACGTTGGTGTTTTGTTGCGTGGTACTAAGCGTGATGACGTTGAGCGTGGTCAGGTACTGGCGATTCCAGGATCAGTAAAGCCCCACACCAAGTTTGAGGCAGAGGTTTATGTTTTGGGCAAGGATGAAGGCGGGCGTCACACGCCATTCTTCAAGGGCTACCGTCCGCAGTTTTACTTCCGTACGACGGATGTAACGGGTGCGTGTGAGTTGCCTGAAGGTATTGAGATGGTGATGCCGGGCGACAACATCCAGATGGTTGTGACATTGATTGCACCGATTGCGATGGAAGATGGCCTGCGTTTTGCGATCCGCGAGGGTGGCCGAACGGTTGGCGCTGGCGTCGTTGCTAAAATCATCGAATAAGCAAAAGCTCCGTAGCCATAAGAGCCCGCCTCATGGCGGGCTTTTTCGTGAGTGGACCGGAAAGCTAGGGCAATTGTTGGCGACAACTCGAGTTGGCCATCACTCCCTGAAATAGTGCCTGTGCCGGTGGCACCCGATAAGCTTTGGTTGGCACTGGCATCGCTAATGTTTTTACTAGGGTTGTACCGACTTCACGGAGGGCTGCGCCGGACTTAAGGCTTATCCTGATCCAGGGCATGTCCTCTTTGGTGGCGAGACGAGAGCTCTGTTGGGCGGGTGAAGGTCTGGAATCTAAAAAAAGGGCCTTGAGGGCCCGTTGGGCCACGCCTGCGCATCAGCGCAACCCGTGATCTAGATGCAAAGCGGTTTTTCAGTGCTTGTTCCGGTTGTGGGCGAAGTTTCGTCTGCCTAGCGTCAGCAAGTAGGTTTGGGCCAGCTTGTCTTCAGGGACGTGATCGCTACCAATCGGGCGTGTTGTTGGCCTCTGCGATCTGCTCATTGAGCGTAAAGAGGTCGTAAATT
This sequence comes from Luminiphilus sp. nBUS_16, assembly GCF_051201645.1. Classification (GTDB taxonomy): domain Bacteria; phylum Pseudomonadota; class Gammaproteobacteria; order Pseudomonadales; family Halieaceae; genus Luminiphilus. Next base: position 644,562 of record NZ_CP179205.1, read on the forward strand.
ATTCCCAGCCCAAACACACCTACCGTGAATAAGTATAAAAAGCCGCTGAGTATTTTCCCTTGGTAAAAACGGTGGGCTCCAAAAATACCCAATAGCACTAGCAAGACCCAGGCTAAGTTGTAGTCTGTGGTTTTGGCGGGATATCGTTCGGAGGCATCCTCGACCATTGCAGGAATGAGAAAGAGGTCTACTAGCCAGCCCACCAGCAACAGGCCCATTGTTAGGGCCCAAATGGCGCCACTGATGGGCCGTCCGAGATAAAATCGATGCAAGCCAATAAAGCCAAAAATCCAGAAGAGGTAGGCTAATAACGTACTGCGGTCACCGAGGGCGGGTTGGCGCTGCATGACGGTCAGGCTCCTTAGTGTTGATGTGGCCCTTAGCTTGGCGGGCGGGTTCAGTGTGGCTTAAAGCAGAATTGGGGTCCCGTATCGGCCCATAAAGCCGTAATGTACTCCAATCCCAAACAAAGTGCCTTGCGCCCTGTTAGCGGTGAGTCGACTGTTTTAACGATATAGGACCCTCTGCTGACGCTTTTGGGTTGCCGCTTCGGGTTCTCATGCTGCTCAGGCACGAGCTGCTAGTGATACCGGTACCAAAAGCGGTGACCTGGGGAGTTAATTTCGGATCAGCGATACCGTATTGATCCGCGTTTTGTGACTTAATGCCCATCTGGGTGTTCCTTCCCTACGAAGGCAACATCGGAGTTGACAGCTGCCCATCCCAGCCCTATAGTTCGCCCTCTTTTTTTCGGCACCTCCATGCGAGGTGGCGGCTTTTTGGAGTTGTATTGTGCAGAACCAACGTATACGTATCCGCCTCAAGGCATTCGATCACAAGCTGATTGACACCTCGACTCAGGAAATCGTTGAGACCGCCCGTCGCACGGGTGCTCAGGTCCGAGGTCCTATTCCTTTACCGACAAAGAAAGAGAAGTTCACTATTTTGACTTCTCCTCACGTCAACAAGGACGCCAGAGACCAATACGAGATTCGTACACATAAGCGACTCCTTGACATCGTCGAGCCTACAGAGAAGACCGTAGACGCGTTGATGAAGCTTGACCTTGCCGCTGGTGTAGAAGTTCAGATCAGCCTAGGTTAAGTACAATTTAGCAAGACCTGCTCGGCTTGACCGGGCGTGTAACGTCTAGCGGAATGATCTGTTAGGCGGCCATAGAGGGTATAGCCCCGTACACTGTGAGGTTTAACATGACTATTGGCATAGTCGGCCGTAAGTCGGGAATGACGCGAGTTTTCACCGATGAGGGCGTATCAGTACCAGTGACCGTAGTGGAAGTGCTTCCAAACCGCGTTACTCAGATCAAAGAGCTCGAAACCGACGGTTATCGAGCAATTCAGGTAACAACGGGCGACCGCAAAGCCTCGAAAGTCAGCAAGCCAGCCGCTGGGCATTACGCCAAAGCCGGTACTGCTGCTGGAGATGGCCTTTGGGAGTTCCGACTTGAAGGTTCGGAAGAGGCTTTCGAGGTTGGATCAGAGTTGACTGTTGAGCGATTTGAGCAAGGTCAGATAGTTGACGTGGCAGGCCGTTCTAAAGGCAAGGGTTTCCAGGGTGCAGTTAAGCGCTGGAACTTTAGCATGCAGGACGCGACTCACGGCAACTCGCTGTCGCACAGAGCACCGGGTTCTATCGGTCAGTGTCAAACGCCAGGTCGTGTCTTCAAAGGCAAGAAAATGGCAGGGCATATGGGCGCAGAGCGTGTGACTACGCAGGGTCTAGAGGTTGTTCGGGTTGATTCCGAGCGTAACCTGTTGCTCATCAAGGGTGCAGTACCGGGTGCGCCGGGCGGTCATGTGATCGTTCGTCCAACGGTTAAAGGATAAGGGGCAGCGCTATGGAGTTGAATATAGTCAAGCCTGGCAACGCTGAAGCCGGAAAAGTCGCTGTCTCCGAGGCAACGTTTGCTCGTGAGTACAACGAAGCGCTGGTGCATCAGGTTGTTACCGCCTATTTGGCAGGTGGTCGACAGGGCACAAGAGCGCAGAAGACGCGTTCAGAAGTCGCTGGTGGTGGTAAGAAGCCTTGGCGTCAGAAAGGTACGGGCCGTGCGCGAGCCGGTACGATCCGATCTCCCATTTGGCGTTCCGGCGGCACGACGTTTGCAGCAAAGCCGCAGGATCATAGCCATAAGGTCAACAAAAAGATGTATCGCGCAGCAATGCGATCGATTCTCTCAGAGTTGGCTCGTACAGATAGGCTGGTGGTTGTCGAGTCCTTTGATATGGAGCAGCCCAAAACAAAGCTCCTTTTGGAGCAGCTCAAGGGCTTTGACCTAGAGAACGTGCTGATCGTAGGCAATACGGTCGACCAGAATTTGTATTTGGCGGCACGCAACCTTCATAAAGTCGAAGTGTGTGACGTCGACGCTGCTGACCCTGTCAGCCTTATCGCTTTCGATAAGGTCATGGTGACAGTCGATGCGGTCAAGAAGTTTGAGGAGGCCTTAGCATGAATCAAGAGCGCGTATTTCAGATTCTGATGGGCCCTCACATGTCTGAGAAGGCAGCGATGGTAGCCGAAAGTGGTAACCAGTACGTTTTTAAGGTTGCACTGGACGCCACGAAGATTGAGATCAAGGCCTCAGTTGAGCAGTTGTTCAATGTGCGCGTTGACAACGTTACCACACTGCGGGTCAAGGGCAAGAGCAAGCGTAATCGGTTCGGCATTAGCACCAAGTCGACCTGGAAAAAAGCTTACGTTCGTCTGGAGCAAGGTCAGGAAATCGACCTCGCTTCAATTAGTTAAGGGAACGGATTCGTTATGCCAGTCGTAAAGAGTAAACCAACCTCAGCGGGCCGCCGCCACCAGGTAAAGGTGGTGAACAAGGAGCTTCATAAAGGAAGTCCTTACGCGCCTTTGCTAGAGAAGAAGTCTAAAACCGGCGGAAGAAACAACGCGGGTCGAATTACAACGCGCCATATCGGTGGTGGCCACAAGCACCATTATCGCGTCATAGACTTTAAGCGGACCAAGGATGGGATTCCTGCGAAAGTTGAGCGTCTTGAGTACGATCCGAATCGCACAGCACACATCGCGTTAGTGCTATATGCCGATGGTGAGCGACGTTACATATTGGCACCAAAGGGTGTGAGTGCTGGCGACGTTTTGTATTCTGGTTCTGCGGCCCCCATCAAGGCTGGCAATTGTTTGCCAGTGCGAAATATACCTGTGGGTGCAGTAATCCACGCGATAGAGCTAAAGCCCGGCAAGGGTGCACAGCTGGCTCGATCAGCTGGCGCTTCTGTGCAATTGGTTGCTCGAGAGGGTCAATACGCCACTATCCGCCTGCGTTCAGGCGAGATGCGCAAGGTGCCGGTCGATTGTCGGGCCACTCTGGGCGAGGTCTCTAACTCAGAGCACAGCTTGCAGAAGTTAGGTAAGGCAGGAGCTGCGCGTTGGCGCGGTGTTCGTCCTACCGTTCGCGGTGTTGCTATGAACCCAGTCGATCACCCCCACGGTGGTGGTGAAGGTAGAACGTCAGGCGGCCGTCATCCGGTATCGCCATGGGGTATGCCGACTAAGGGATACAAGACCCGAAAGAACAAGCGTACTGATGGCTTCATTGTTCGCCGTCGGAACAAAAAGTAAGCGCTGAAGGAAAGAGGAAATATCTGTGCCACGTTCAGTTAAGAAAGGCCCGTTCATCGACCTACATCTTCTCAAGAAGGTAGAGGCCGCTGTCGAGAGCAACGACCGTCGCCCGATCAAGACTTGGTCCCGACGCTCAATGGTATCCCCCGATATGGTAGGGCTCACCATTGCTGTACATAACGGCCGTCAACATGTCCCCGTCTCGGTGAATGAGGACATGGTAGGCCACAAACTTGGTGAGTTCGCTGTGACCCGCACGTTTAAAGGGCACATCGTCGACAAGAAAGCCAAGCGTTAAGAGTTGCTGGAGATTAAATGATGGAAGTTGCAGCAAAGCTCAAAGGAGCACGCATCTCAGCGCAGAAAGCGCGCCTCGTCGCAGATGAGGTTCGCGGTATGCCCGTTGGTGAAGCCCTGAATCTGCTGGAATTCAGTAAAAAGAAAGCGGCCCATTTGGTGCGCAAGCTGCTGAACTCGGCGATCGCCAATGCTGAGAACAATGAAGGCGCAGATGTCGATGAGCTGCGCGTAGCGACCATTTTTGTTGATGAAGGCCTGACCATGAAGCGCATGCGACCACGCGCCAAGGGTCGTGGCGACCGAATATTAAAGCGCACTTGCCATATTACGGTGAAAGTCGCGGACAACGAGAGCTAAGGGGACCGACGCATGGGTCAGAAAGTACATCCAACCGGTATACGCCTTGGCATTGTCAAGGATCACAACTCGGTTTGGTATGCAGATAGCAAGGCTTACGCCAAGAACTTGATCAGTGATCTTGAGGTTCGAGATTACGTGCTTAAGAAGCTGGACGCCGCCTCAGTCAGTCGCGTCGTTATTGAGCGGCCTGCGCAGACTGCTCGTTTGACAATCCACACAGCGCGTCCTGGCATCGTGATCGGCAAGAAGGGCGAGGATGTAGAGAAGCTGCGTCGAGATCTCAGCGCGAAGATGGGTGTGCCAGTGCACATCAATATCGAAGAAATTCGCAAGCCTGACTTAGACGCTCGCTTAGTTGCACAAAACGTGGCTCAGCAGCTAGAGCGACGTGTCATGTTTCGCCGTGCTATGAAGCGCGTCGTGCAGAATGCCATGCGCCAGGGCGCGCAAGGTATCAAGGTTCAAGTCGGTGGCCGTCTCGGTGGTGCAGAAATTGCGCGTTCCGAATGGTACCGCGAAGGTCGGGTACCGCTGCACACATTGCGCGCCGACATTGATTACGCAACCTATGAAGCTCACACCACTTACGGCGTCATTGGCGTCAAGGTGTGGATCTTCAAGGGTGAAGTTATTGGTAGTGAAGACGAGGGCCAAGAGCCTCGTCGCTCATCGGCAAGTTGAGGCCGTAAGGGATCTGAATCATGCTTCAACCTAAACGAACAAAGTTCAGGAAAATGCACAAAGGCCGAAACCGTGGTCTCGCAGAGCGCGGGAGCAAGGTGAGTTTCGGTGAGTACGCATTGAAAGCCACGGGTCGTGGTCGTATCACTGCTCGCCAGATTGAAGCGGCGCGTCGTGCAATGACAAGGCACATTAAGCGTGGCGGAAAAATTTGGATTCGCGTTTTTCCCGATAAGCCAATTACCGGTAAGCCTCTCGAGGTTCGACAGGGTAAAGGTAAGGGTAACGTAGAGTATTGGGTAGCTCAGATCCAGCCGGGCCGCGTTCTCTACGAGGTAGAGGGTGTATCCGAGGAGTTGGCAAGGGAAGCGTTTCAATTGGCTGCCGCCAAACTCCCCATTCAAACCACATTCGTAAAACGGTCGGTGATGTGATGAAGGCGAGCGAACTGCGTGAGAAGTCAAGCGACGAGCTGGGTGCTGAATTGCTCAAGCTGCGTGAAGAGCAATTTAAGTTGCGTATGGCAATGAGCACTGGCCAGCTGGGTCAGTCCCATTTGCTGAAGCAAACCAAGAAAGATATTGCACGGGTGAAAACTGTGCTGAACCAGAAGGTGGAAGGCTAATGGAATCCACGGAGAAAAGAACGCGCGTACTTCAGGGTCGTGTTGTTAGTGACAAGATGAACAAAACCATCACGGTTTTGGTAGAGCGACGTGTAAAGCACCCTGTTGTGGGGAAGTTTATTACGCGTTCGTCCAAGGTTCATGCGCACGATGAAGATAATACTGCGGGCATGGGCGATCTCGTCACAGTTGCCGAGTCGCGTCCACTGTCCAAGACAAAGACTTGGACGTTGGTAGAGGTTGTGGAGGCAGCTACTCAAATCTGAGGATTTGGGGGGCGCCATTGGGAGTTAAGAGATGATTCAGACCCAGTCGTATTTGGAAGTTGCAGATAACAGTGGCGCTAGGCGCGTTATGTGCATCAAAGTTTTGGGCGGCTCCAAGCGTCGTTATGCTCGCGTGGGCGATTTGATCAAAGTCACCGTGAAGGAAGCAATTCCGCGCGGCAAGGTAAAGAAGGGTCAGGTCATGACTGCTGTCGTCGTGAGAACCCGTAAGGGCGTGCGCCGTCCAGACGGCTCCCTGATTAAGTTTGACGAAAATGCCGCGGTGATTCTGAACGCTCAGAATGCACCTATCGGTACACGCATTTTCGGCCCGGTTACGCGTGAGCTCCGTGGCGAGAAGTTCATGAAAATTATATCCCTTGCGCCCGAAGTGATTTGAGCAGAAGGCAGGGAGGAGCAGAGCAATGGCAAAGATTAAGCGAGACGACGAAGTGATCGTTTTGGCCGGCAAGGACAAAGGTAAGCGCGGAACAGTTCGCACTATCATTGATGACAAGCGAGTGTTGGTTGCTGGCGTCAACATGATTAAGAAGCACATGAAGCCAAACCCTCAAGCGGGCGTGGCAGGCGGTATTGTCGAGAAAGAGGCGCCCATCCAGGTGTCCAACATCGCGATATTTAATCCGACCACAAGCAAAGGTGACCGAGTGGGTTATCAGACGCTCGAGGACGGTAAGAAAGTACGAGTTTTTAAGTCAAATGGCGAACAGATTGACGCCTGACATTGGTCAGGTTCGATTGAGGTAGCAGAGAATGGCAAGCCTGAAGCAAAAGTTTCGTAGCGAGTTAGTGCCGCAGCTGAAAGAAGAGTTGGGTCTGACTAATACGATGGAAGTACCACGGATTACCAAGATCACCTTGAACATGGGTGTGGGGGAAGCCGTTGGAGACAAAAAAGTACTGGAAAACGCAGTTGCTGACATGCAAAAAATTGCAGGGCAGAAGCCAGTCGTCACCAAGTCTCGGAAGTCTATTGCGGGATTCAAAATTCGCGACGGATGGCCGATTGGGTGCAAGGTCACCTTACGTGACGAGCGTATGTATGAGTTCCTGGAGCGCCTTATCAGTATTGCTATTCCTCGAATCCGCGACTTTCGCGGCGTGAGCGGGAAGCAGTTTGATGGTCGAGGTAATTTTGCGATGGGCATTACCGAGCAAATTATCTTCCCAGAAATTAATTATGACCAAATTGACACGCTGCGCGGCATGGATATCACCATTGCAACTACAGCGTCCAATGACGATCAGGGCCGCGCACTATTGCGGGCTTTTAACTTCCCGTTTAAGAGCTGAGGGATAATCACATGGCTAAGAAGTCAATGATTGCACGCGAAGAGAAGCGAGCCCGAACAGTCGCTAAGTTTGCGGCGAAGCGCGCCCAACTGAAAGAGACCATCACCAATGTTGATGCCTCAGACGAAGAGCGTTGGGACGCACAGATTCAGCTGCAGAAGCTGCCTCGCAATGCTAGCCCAGTGCGCCAGCGACGACGCTGCCAGATTACTGGCCGGCCCCATGGCGTGTACCGAAAATTTGGTTTGTGCCGAAACAAGCTTCGCGAAGCGGCCATGCGCGGCGATGTGCCGGGCTTGGTTAAGTCGAGCTGGTGAGGGAGTAAATATCTTATGAGCATGCAAGATCCAATCAGCGACATGTTAACCCGCGTGCGCAATGCGCAAATGGCAGGTAAGAAAAGCGTAGAAATGCCCGGTTCTAAGGTCAAAGCCGCTTTGGCTAAGGTTTTAGAGGAGGAAGGCTACATTGGCCCCTTCGAGCTGGACTCCAGCAGTGGCAAGCCACGCCTTTCAATTGAGCTGCGTTATTTTGATGGCAAGCCGGTGATCGCTGAGATCCAACGTGTCAGCCGTCCATCATTGCGCCGTTATATGGGCAAGGATGATTTGAAGCCCGTTCGCGGTGGTCTTGGTGTTGCCATCATTTCTACGTCACGTGGCGTCATGACCGATCGGGCGGCACGTGCCGCTGGTGTCGGTGGTGAAGTCCTTTGCACCGTATTCTGATTCGAGCGATCGAGGGAGCAGACTGAATTATGTCACGAGTCGCTAATAACCCGGTAAGTCTACCAAAGGGCGTCGAAGTTAAAGTTGACGCAGGTAAGATTGCCGTCAAGGGAGGCAAGGGTGCCCTTGAAATGAATTTGGCTGATGGCCTGGACGTGGAAGTTACTGATGGTGAGGCCAAAGTCATTTTTGATTTTGATACCAACAGGACCATGGCAGGTACCACCAGGGCATTGTTGAACAATTTAGTGGTAGGCGTCAGCGAAGGTTGGGAGAAGAAGCTGGTTCTCAACGGCGTTGGTTATCGTGCTAAAGCATCCGGTAAGTCAGTGAATCTTACTATAGGGCTATCACACCCAGTGGATTATCAGCTTCCTGAGGGTATCTCAGCAGAGACGCCAACGCAGACTGAAATCGTGATTCGAGGCATGGATAAGCAGGCCGTGGGTCAAGCAGCCGCGGAAATCCGAAGCTTCCGGCCACCGGAACCTTACAAGGGCAAAGGCATTCGTTATGCGGACGAGCACGTCCGACGTAAAGAAGCCAAAAAGAAATAAGTAGGTAGGGCAATGAATCAGAAAAATGAATCACGTCTGCGGCGCGCTCGTCGGTCTCGTACCCGGATGCGAACAGCTGGAGCTATTAGGCTATCAGTACATCGCACACCTCGGCACATTTACGCTCAGGTGATTGGGGCTGAGGGAAATACGGTACTCGCAAGTGCCTCGACCCTTGATAAAGACCTGCGCAGCGGCGCCACGGGCAACGTGGATGCGGCAACGAAGGTCGGCGCACTGATTGCAGAGAGAGCGAAGGCTGCTGGTGTAACCGCAGTTTCTTTTGATCGTGGCGGATTCAAGTACCACGGACGGGTCAAGGCGTTGGCGGATGCTGCGCGCGAAGGCGGATTGGAGTTTTAAGCATGGCGTACAACGATCAGAAGGGGCGTGGCGGCGATCAGCGAACTGAGGGAGACCTTCAGGAGAAGCTGGTGCAGGTCAATCGAGTGGCAAAAACGGTAAAGGGCGGACGCATCATGAGCTTTACCGCGCTGACTGTTGTTGGCGACGGCAAGGGCCGTGTTGGTTATGGACGAGGCAAGGCGCGTGAAGTGCCAGTTGCTATCCAGAAGGCCATGGAATCGGCACGCCGTAACATGGTTAAGGTCGAGCTCGTTGACGGTACGCTTCAGTACCCTGTCAAAGCTAACCATGGTGCTTCTAAAGTTTATATGCAGCCTGCTTCTGAAGGTACCGGTGTCATTGCAGGTGGTGCTATGCGTGCAGTGCTCGAATTGGCAGGTGTACACAACGTGTTGGCGAAGTGCTACGGGTCTACCAACCCAGTAAACGTGGTTCGAGCAACTTATAAAGGCTTGCGCGACATGCAGTCACCCGATGCGGTGGCGGCGAGGCGTGGCAAGTCTGTTGAAGAAATTCTGAGCTGAGGCTAGGGATACCCATCATGAGCAAGCAAATGATTAAGGTCACCCAAGTGAAAAGTATTCACGGGCGCCTAAAGAAGCATAAGGCCTGTGTTGCAGGTTTGGGCCTTCGACGCATCGGTCACACCGTTGAGGTTGAGGATACGCCTTCGGTACGTGGAATGATTAACAAGGTGCACTACCTTGTGCGGGTTGAGGGTGAAAACCATGGCGGATGAAATGCGACTAAATTCTCTTAGCCCGGCTGAAGGGTCTAAACGTGCGGCGAAGCGCGTCGGTCGTGGCATAGGCTCGGGCACTGGTAAGACAGCCGGTCGGGGACACAAGGGTCTTAAGTCTCGCTCCGGCGGTTCTGTGAAGCCCGGCTTCGAAGGGGGCCAGATGCCCTTACAGAAGCGCTTGCCTAAGTACGGCTTCACCTCGCGGATTGGCCGCACAACGGCGCAGGTCCGATTGCACGAACTGAACCTGGTCGAAGGTGACGTCGTTGATCTCGCTGCACTGAAGAAGGCTGATTTGGTTAAAGAAGACGTTTTACGAGCCCGAGTGTTTCTCTCCGGAACCCTTGAGAAGGCCGTCAAAGTGCAGGGCCTAAAGGTAACTAAAGGCGCTTTGGAAGCGATTGAAGCTGCCGGCGGGAGCGTTGAGGCCTAATCATGGCTAACGGGATGCCATCAATGAATAACTCAGGCATGGGCGAACTCTTCGCTCGCCTGCGTTTTGTGTTGGTTGCGCTTATTATTTATCGCATCGGAACACACATTCCGGTCCCAGGCATTGATCCCGAGCAGTTGGCTGCGTTGTTTGACCAAAACCAGGGCACAATCCTGGGACTTGCCAACGTGTTTTCTGGTGGCGCGCTCGAGCGCATGAGTATTCTCGCTTTGGGGATTCTGCCCTACATATCAGCCTCGATTATTATGAACTTGATGAGTGCGGTTTCGCCTCAGCTTGAGCAAATTAAGAAAGAAGGCGAGGCAGGTCGCCGAAAAATATCTCAGTACACGCGATACCTGACGGTGGCACTAGCCTTAGTGCAGGCGACGGGTATGACGGTTGGTTTGGCGAATCAGGGCTTGGCTTTTGATACCTCTGTCAGCTTTTACGTTATCGCCATCACGTCTTTGGTAACGGGCGCAGTCTTTATGATGTGGCTGGGTGAGCAAATTACTGAAAGAGGTATTGGCAACGGTATCTCTCTCCTTATTTTCGCAGGCATCGCCGCTGGCTTGCCCTCAGCTGTAGGGCAGTCTCTTGAGCAAGCCAGGCAGGGCGAGCTCAATATTTTGGTGCTTTTAGCCATCGTGGCCCTCGCGGTAATTGTTATTTATTTGGTGGTCTTCATAGAGCGTGGACAGCGACGGGTTACCGTAAATTACGCGAAGCGTCAGCAGGGCCGTCAGTCCTTTCAGGCTCAGGCCTCGCACTTGCCGCTTAAGGTCAATATGTCGGGTGTGATCCCAGCGATTTTTGCCAGCTCAATTCTGTTGTTTCCTGCCTCAGTGGCGCAGTGGTTTGGCAGTGGTGACAGTGCTGATTGGCTGCAGGACTTGGCAGTAGCGATAGGCCCCGGGCAGCCGCTGAATATCATGTTGTTTACAGGGTTCATTATTTTCTTCTGTTTCTTTTACACAGCACTCATGTTCAATCCAGTTGAAGTTGCTGACAACTTAAAGCGGTCAGGTGCTTTTGTACCGGGTATTCGTCCCGGACAGCAAACCGCTAATTATATTGATGGTGTATTGACACGTCTCACGGTTTTCGGATCGGCCTATATCGCCTTAGTGTGTCTGCTACCCCAGTTTTTGGTCGTCATGTTTAATGTGCCTTTCTATTTGGGCGGGACATCCATGCTGATCGTTGTGGTCGTAGTGATGGACTTCATGGCCCAAATACAAAGTCATTTGATGTCACACCAGTATGAAGGTGTGATGAAAAAAGCGAATCTGTCTAACACCAGCCCTGCGGGCCGGTTGCGCTAGGTTTTAGGAGCAAGTCATGAAGGTAAGAGCTTCTGTCAAGAAGGTATGTCGTAACTGCAAGATAGTGCGACGTAACGGTGTGGTTCGAGTGATTTGCTCGAGCGATCCACGTCACAAGCAGCGACAGGGCTGAACCCCTTTGTTGTTTGAGTTAACAGTCAATAATCAGCAGTGCCCGAACCGACGGGCTTGCTACTGTACGTGCGTAGGCCTTTTGCCTCAGTCACGTCGTAACGTTTGGAGATAAATCGATGGCGCGACTCGCCGGTGTCAACATCCCCGACAATAAGCATGCATTGGTGTCACTGACCTACATCTACGGTGTAGGGCGTACTCAGGCAAAACGCTTATTAGATGCTACGGGCATCAATTACCAGACTAAGGTCGGTGAACTGAGTGAAGGCGAGCTAGATCAGCTTAGAGGCCTGCTCAGCGAGCTGACTGTTGAAGGCGATTTGCGCCGTGAAGTCTCAATGAACATTAAGCGCCTGATGGATTTGGGGTGTAACCGTGGTCTGCGTCATCGAAAAGGATTGCCGTTACGGGGTCAGCGAACGAAGACCAACGCTAGAACACGCAAGGGCCCACGAAAGCCCATTCGCAAGTAATTTAAATCCAATGTAGCTACATCCCAATTTGTAGCGTTGATATTGAAGTAGGGAAATTATGGCCAAGAATGCCAAGAACAGTAAGACAACCAAGCGGAAGATCACCAAACAAGTGGTCGACGGCGTCGCCCACGTGCATGCGTCTTTCAACAACACGATCGTGACTATTACCGACCGTCAGGGCAATACACTCAGCTGGGCAACAGCGGGGGGCTCCGGTTTTCGTGGCTCTAGGAAATCGACGCCATTTGCCGCTCAGGTAGCAGCAGAGCGTGCGGGAGAGTCCGCCAAAGAGTATGGATTGAAAAACCTTGATGTGCAGGTGAAAGGTCCTGGCCCCGGCCGTGAATCAGCGGTTAGAGCGCTAAATAGCTGTGGCTACAAGATTACTAACATTACCGATGTGACGCCCATTCCTCATAATGGTTGTCGCCCCCCAAAGAAGCGCCGCGTCTAAGACAGCGCGCACCGAGGATCTTTCAGAATGGCTCGATATATTGGACCCAAGTGCAAGCTCTCCCGTCGTGAGGGCACTGACTTACAACTCAAAAGTGGCGTTCGGTCGCTCGATAGCAAGTGCAAGGCAGAAACAGCGCCTGGTCAGCACGGTGCTAGGCGTGGTCGTCTCTCTGACTACGGTGTTCAGCTTCGTGAGAAGCAGAAGGTACGCCGCATTTACGGTGTGCTGGAGAAGCAGTTCCGTAATTACTACAAAGAGGCTGCAAGGCTCAAAGGCGCAACAGGCGAGAATCTGCTGCAGCTACTTGAAAGCCGGCTTGATAACGTTGTTTACCGAATGGGCTTTGGATCGACACGCGCAGAATCAAGGCAGTTGGTCTCCCACAAAGGTATTTTGGTCAATGGAACTGTTGTGAACATTCCTTCGTACCAAGTACGTCCGGGTGACGTGGTGTCAGTGCGCGAGAAGGCAAAGAAGCAGCTTCGTATTCAAGCCGCTATGTCGATCGCTGAACAGCGCGGCGAGCAGGTATGGATTGAAGTTAATTCAGAAAAACTCGAAGGGACCTTTAAGTCTAAGCCCGAGCGTCAGGATCTCCCGAGCGAGATAAACGAAAACCTGATCGTGGAGCTGTATTCGAAGTAACCCTGTGGGTTACTCGAGCTGCAGCCCTTCTTAACTACCAATAGCAGGTATCCTATGTCCACGAATGTGAATGAGTTTCTTACCCCCCGCGTCATCAAGGTCGATGAGAAGTCATCGACACGCGCGCAGGTAACCCTTGAGCCGCTCGAGCGTGGCTTCGGACACACCCTTGGTAATGCCCTACGACGCATTTTGCTGTCTTCTATGCCGGGCTGTGCGATTACCGAGGTGGAAATTGACGGTGTTCAACATGAATATTCTGCGGTTGAGGGTGCTCAAGAAGACGTTATTGAGATTCTGCTCAACCTTAAAGGTGTAGCACTGTCGATGACAGGGAAGGACGAGGCAGAGCTGTCTCTGGTAGCCAAGGGTCCCTGTACAGTGACAGCCGCTGAAATTCAAACAGATCACGACGTGCAAATTGGAAATCCTGATCACGTTATTTGTCACCTGACAGCCGATCAAGAATTGGTCATGCGTGTGGTTGTTGAGCGCGGTCGCGGCTACTCTCCTGCAGACTCTCGAATCAACCCCGAAGAGGAAACCCGTTCAATCGGTAAGCTTCAGCTGGATGCATCCTTTTCCCCTGTTCGACGTGTATCCTATGTGGTCGATTCGGCGCGAGTTGAACAGCGCACCGACCTCGATAAGCTTATTATCGATTTAGAAACCAACGGAACTATTGATCCTGAGGAAGCTATTCGACGTGCGGCGACCATATTGCAGCAGCAGCTGCTGGTATTTGTCGACCTCGAGAGCGAGGCGCAAGCCACCGCGCAAGAAGCTGATGACGAAGTCGATCCGATCTTGCTACGTCCTGTTGATGATCTTGAGTTAACAGTACGATCAGCTAACTGTCTGAAAGCTGAAAACATTTATTACATTGGTGATCTTGTGCAGCGCACTGAAGTAGAGCTGCTTAAAACACCAAATCTCGGCAAGAAGTCTTTGACTGAGATTAAAGACGTCTTGGCTTCGCGAGGCTTGTCACTGGGTATGCGGTTGGAAAACTGGCCGCCTGCTAGCTTGCGTAACGATGAGCGTTTGTTGAGCGTTTAGTCACTTATTAGGTAACTGGTCCCGAATTAGGGATCTTATGGAAGGAAAAAGACAATGCGTCATCGTCATAGCGGTCGACAGCTAAATCGTAACAGCTCCCATCGCAAAGCTATGTTTCGCAACATGGCAGTGTCACTCGTGGAGCACGAGCTGATTAAGACAACGGTACCCAAGGCCAAAGAGTTGCGCGGCTATGCGGAGCCTTTGATTACACTGGCTAAGACTGACAGTGTGGCCAATCGTAGGTTGGCATTTGATCGTACTCGCAGTAAAGAAGCGGTCGGCAAGCTTTTTGACGAGCTAGGCCCGCGTTATGCAGAGCGTCCCGGAGGCTACATCCGTATCTTAAAGTGCGGGTTCCGTACTGGAGACAAGGCACCGATGGCCTATGTTGAGTTGGTTGATCGCCCTGAGCCTGAAGAGGTTGAAGAAGTGATTGAGGGTGAAGACGAGGAGTAAGCTCACGTCTAAACCGTTAAGACTTGTAGGAAGCCCCGATGCCTTTGGTATTGGGGTTTTTTTTTGCCGTGCCTTGGGTGTATCGTTTCTCAGAGTTGCCCGGTGCTCTTGAGCGGTTCAAACTGACCAAGCCCTGCGTCAGTGGTTGCTGACTGAGCTGGTCTGTGGAGGGGCGGTTGCGGGTGTTTAATCTGAACGATTATTCGGAGGTGTCGTGGGCATGAAGTGGGTTTCTGTCTTTGTTCTATGCGGCGTATTGTTGGGTTGCAGTGACTCCATCAAGCCCACTGCAGAGATATTGGGGGTAAAGGTGGGCTCAGCGGTGAGTGATCAAGACACCGCGGCTGTTACTGGGCCTTTGCGCTTGTTCATTTTTGATTGTGGCCGAATCCGCTTCGAATCAGTGGCTGGTTTTGGTCTTTCTGAGGGTGATACCGCAACTCGTGAGTTGGTGGCGCCCTGCTACATTATTGATCACCCTAAAGGACAGTTGCTTTGGGACGCGGGACTGCCCTCAGACGTTGCGAAAAGTATTGGCTGGGTCAGTCGTGGTGAAGGAGTCGACGTTGCTTTAGATAAAACCCTGGCTAAGCAGCTCAAGGAAATGGCTCTGGGCTTTGACCTCGACGCTCTTGAGTTTATAGCGTTCTCCCATATTCACTGGGATCACGTAGGAGCCGCCAATGACGTTTCTAACGGTCAATGGTTAGTGCAGGAAGGCGATTACAGGGCTTTTTTGGACCCTACTGGCGCCGCAGTGCCCGCCGTCGATCCGACACTATTAGTGGCAATGGAAGCGAGACCTGTCCGAGTGCTAACAGGGGATCATGATGTGTTTGGGGATGGGCGGGTAAAGCTTGTCGCCGCCTATGGCCACACTCCGGGTCATCAGGTGCTCTATGTGGATTTGGCGAATTTTGGCCCCGTCGTGTTATCCGGTGATCTTTATCATTTTCCCGTGAGTAGAGCTAACCGTGTGGTTCCCCTGTTTAACGTTGATAAAGCGGCAACCTTGGCTGCGATGGATCGTGTTGAGGCTGTGGTGAGTGAGACCGAAGCTGACTTTTGGATACAGCATGATTTAGAACATTTCCTCAGCCAAAAAAAAGCGCCGGAGTTTTATCAGTAATTGGCACTGTCACATCGCGGGTGACCCATGGGGCGGTGCGGGCGGTTCTTTTGAAACCAAAGTTGGTGGCTCCAGCAAGCTAGGCGCCATTGCTGGCAATGACGCCACCAAGCCCTCCAGTAAAATATGATTCCAGTAGCCGGACAACTTAGTGGCAAAGCCCCGTGCAACCCACTTACGCAATGAGAGTTTTTGCTTAGGTTGGGGTGTCAAAAGCTCTGGGTTAGCGATGCAGCACAACTGATAAATCCGAATAACCGCGAACAAAATTGGACTGAATGCGGTTAGGCTCCCCAAGCATTTCAACGTCACTGAAGCGTTTGAGAATTTCTTCCCAGAGAATACGTAGCTGCATTTCGCCCAGCCGATTACCCATGCACCGATGAATGCCAAAGCCAAACGATAGGTGGTAGCGCGGGTTGTCTCGAGAGATGTTGAAGACGTTTGGGTCCTTAATCGCCGTTTCATCATGGTTTCCGGATAAGTACCACATCACTACTTTATCGCCTTGGCGAATGGTTTTGCCGCCGAGAACGACATCTCGCGTGGCGATCCTCCGCATATGCATTAGGGGAGTTTGCCAGCGGATAATTTCTGGCACCATCGAATTCACGAGGTCTGGATTCGCTTTCAACCGGGCAAATTGCTCGGGGTTTTGATTGAGGGCGACCACGCCTCCGGTGATTGAGTTTCGCGTTGTATCGTTGCCCCCCACGATCAGTAAAATCAAGTTTCCGAGATATTCAAGCGGGTCGTCAACCATGCCGGCGGTTGCCGGGTTGGTCGCCAACATACTGATCAGATCCATAGTTCCCGGTGGATTGTGTTTTCGTTCGTGCCACAGGCTGGTGAAAACGGTTAGGCACTCAGTGAGAGCCCGCGTGCGTTCGTCATTGTCACCGTCACCACCTGCGATCTCTGGCAGTGAGGTTGCCATGTCTGACCAGTAGGGCAGCTTGTGCCGGTCCTCAAACGGGAAGTCAAAAATGGTGGCGAGCATTTGCGTGGTCAAATTAATGGCAACGCGGTCAACCCAGTTAAAGGGCTCTCCGATGGGGAGCGCATCCAGCATAGTGATGACCCGGGAGCGAATTAGTGTTTCTAAGTCGGCTAAGTTACGTGGCGCAACAACGCCTTGTACGGCTTTACGCTGGATATCATGGAGAGGTGGATCCATCGCTATGAACTGGCGCACGGGAAGGTCGTCCCCGTAATCACCGATGGTGATGGCTGGCTCGGAAGAAAAATCGCCGTGACTTTTATCAACGGTCACGATGTCCTCAAAGCGAGTGATCGACCAAAAACCCCCAAAGTCGCTGTTTTCGCTCCAATGAACGGGATCTTCCTCGCGCAGTCGAGCAAACCACGGACGCCAGCTGTCTGTGGCATACAGGTCGGGGTTACTGACATCTATTGCGTCGAGAGGTATTGCGTAAGGGTCGGACATAGGGGCGGTCATAGCGCGGTCCTCTTATCAGGTTTCGCTCGCACTAGGATTAGAACACAGGGTTGCGATGGTTAGGGGTCATGCAAGGACAGGAGCGGGTGATTTCCAGACACCTGCTTGAATAAAAGGCCCTACGCCGCCTTTTTTCGGGGCTTTCGCTTGCTGGTTTTTTTGACCGCTGCGATCCGGTCACCCAGAAGGGACTTAAGAAACTCGCCGGTGTGAGATCCAGGAGTCGTGGCAACCGTCTCCGGGCGTCCGGTGGCTATGATCTGCCCACCTCCAGAACCACCTTCGGGCCCCAGATCAATGACCCAGTCGGCTGTTTTGATCACATCAAGGTTATGTTCGATGATTGCCACTGTGTTACCACCGTCCCGCAGGCGGTGCAGGACTTCCAGCAGTTGCCGGATATCTTCAAAATGAAGCCCCGTCGTGGGTTCATCGAGAATATAGAGGGTGTTTCCGGTATCCCGTTTCGACAGCTCCTTGGCAAGTTTTACGCGCTGTGCCTCCCCTCCAGACAGCGTTGTCGCGGCCTGACCCAAACGAACATAAGACAACCCGACATCCATGAGGGTTTGCAGCTTCCGATAAATCGCGGGCACCGCCTCGAAGAAAACGACGGCATCTTCCACCGTCATTTCCAGAACTTCTGAAATGCTTTTCCCTTTGTAGCGAATTTCTAAGGTTTCCCGATTGTAGCGCTTGCCTTTACAGACATCGCAAGGGACAAAAATATCGGGCAAAAAGTGCATTTCAACTTTTGTTACACCGTCACCCTGACAGGCCTCACAGCGGCCGCCGCGAACGTTAAAACTAAAGCGCCCAGGCTTGTAGCCGCGAGATCGAGACTCTTGTGTGCCTGCAAACAGTTCCCTTATGGGCGTGAAGATACCGGTGTAGGTCGCTGGATTAGATCGTGGCGTGCGACCAATAGGTGATTGGTCGATGTCGATACATTTATCGAAATGCTGCAGTCCTGTCACGGCATCGTGGGGAGCTGCCTTGAGCGTAGTCGCGCCATTGAGCTCCGTAGCAGCCAGAGGGTAAAGGGTGCCATTGATCAAGGTCGACTTTCCCGATCCAGACACGCCGGTAATGCAGGTCAAAAGCCCAACCGGTAGTTCCAAGGTGACGGCCTGGAGATTATTGCCGCGGGCACCTTCAATAACCAGCATGCGATCAGTGTCGATAGGTCTGCGGGTTGCGGGGATCGCAATTTCGCGTTTACCCGACATGTAAGCACCGGTTAACGAGTCCTCAACTTTCATGACGTCTGCAATAGTGCCCTCGGCCACAATATGGCCGCCATGAACTCCCGCCCCGGGACCAATGTCGATGATGTGGTCAGCAGTTCTAATGGCATCCTCGTCGTGCTCAACGACCAGTACCGTGTTTCCTAAGTCCCTGAGGTGGGTGAGGGTTGCCAGTAAACGCTCATTATCGCGCTGATGTAAGCCAATAGACGGTTCATCGAGGATGTACATAACCCCCACTAAACCTGCGCCAATTTGAGAGGCAAGACGAATTCGCTGTGCTTCGCCTCCTGACAGTGTTTCGGCACTGCGGTTTAACGTGAGGTAGTTGAGCCCAACGTCGACCAGAAAGCGGTAGCGGGCTCGTAATTCTTTGAGAATTTTATCGGCGATTTCGCCGGCGCGCCCCGGCAACGCCAATTGTTCGAAATAGTCGAACGCCTCGCCAACAGGGAGATTAGTGATCTCCGGTAGCGTTTGCTCATCGACAAAGACGTTGCGGGCGTCTCGGCAGAGGCGTGTCCCCTGGCACTGCTGACAGGGTGCCGTCGAAACGTATTTGGATAATTCCTCTCGCACAGATTGCGACTCGGTTTCCCGGTACCGACGCTCAAAATTGGGCAAGATGCCCTCAAAGGCGTGACGCCGCTTGAAAACGGTGCCACGGTCATTGATGTAGGCGAACTCAATTTCTTCCCCGTCGTTGCCAAATAAAATCAGCTCGCGCTGCTTTTTTGATAACGCGTCAAAGGGCTTTTCGATGTCAAAACCATAGTGGTCTGCCAGAGATGTCAGTATGTGAAAGTAGTACACATTGCGCCGATCCCAGCCTCTAATGGCGCCGCCGGCAAGGCTGGCCTCGGGATGGGCAACGACGCGGCTTTCATCGAAGTACTGCATCACGCCCAACCCGTCGCAGCCGTCGCAGGCACCGGCGGGATTGTTGAAGGAAAATAGACGTGGCTCCAGCTCGTCAATGGCATGGCCACATTCGGGACAGGCGTAACGTGCTGAGAACAACAAGGTCTCGCCGGTTTCACCTTCCATCGGTGCGACCGATGCGAGGCCGTCAGTGAGTTCCAGGGCGGTTTCAAAGGACTCTGCCAAGCGCAAACCGAGATCCTCCCGTACCTTAAATCGGTCGACGACGACATCAATCGAATGCTTACGCTTCTTATCAAGGGCTGGTACGTCATCAAGGTCGACAAGAATGCCGTCGACTCGCACGCGGATAAAACCCGCTGCGCGCATTTGCTCAAAGATGTGTAAATGCTCACCTTTTCGGTCCCTGATCACGGGAGCGAGCAGCATGAGCTTGCTGCCTTCCGGTTGCGCCAGCACAGCATCGACCATTTGGCTCACAGTTTGCGCCTTGAGTGTGATGCCGTGGTCCGGACAGCGCGGATCACCGACCCGTGCGAACAAAAGTCTCAGGTAGTCATAAATCTCAGTAATAGTGCCCACCGTTGAGCGCGGGTTGTGAGAGGTGGATTTTTGCTCAATGGAAATGGCGGGGGAGAGCCCCTCAACGTGATCAATATCGGGCTTTTCCATCATCGACAGAAATTGTCGAGCATAGGTCGAGAGCGATTCAACATAGCGTCGCTGCCCCTCAGCGTAGAGAGTGTCAAAGGCGAGGGAGGATTTTCCCGAGCCTGACAGACCGGTGATCACGACCAGCTTATCCCTCGGGATATCGAGATCAATATTCTTGAGGTTGTGGGTACGCGCACCGCGAACCTGAATGGTATCCATGTATAGCCAGACCTGTGTGAGGGATGAGTGACTGAACCAGACAGTATACGCGCCCTGAGCCAATCCCGATGGCCTCGAGTTCGATTCGTGTCGTGGTAAACTGACGGTTTACCGTTGGTATTGATCTTGGATACACAAACTACGCTGACTTCGGGTGAGCGGCGCGCCATTTTGGCTCTGGGTAGTCTCTACAGTTTCCGTATGCTGGGCCTGTTCATGGTCCTGCCCGTGCTGGGGATTTACGCCGTCGATTTGCCCGGAGCGACACCAGAAAAGCTTGGAATCGCCCTGGGGGCCTATGGTCTGACGCAGGCGTGCCTGCAGTTGCCATTAGGCTGGCTTTCTGACCGTATTGGGCGTTTGCCCATCGTGGTAGCCGGACTGTGTTTGTTTATCGCGGGAAGTTTGGTGGCCGCGGGTGCAGAGACCATTCATGGCATTATCGCTGGCCGGTTTCTGCAGGGGGCGGGGGCCATCGCTGCGGCCCTGACGGCACTGGCTGCTGATTCCACCCGTGAATCTCAACGCACTAAAGCTATGGCGGTTATTGGCGCTAGCGTGGGCCTGTCATTTGTTATGGCGATTGTCTTGGGGCCTGTAATCGCCTCAAGTCTGGGTTTGCAGGGCGTATTCCTCGTAACTGCTGCTTTGGGTGCGGTGGGATTGGTGATTGTATTGACGGTCCTGCCAAAAAATGCGCCCAAAGCGGCGGCCATTGCTGATGGTGACTGGGCTGCCGACCATGTTTTTGGGGGTCGGCTACCGGTCCTCTATGCCAGCGTATTTTTACTGCACGGCCTGATGATGGCGACTTTCCTGATTATTCCTGCCACCTTGGTTGATACCTTCCACTTTGCAGCTAGCGAGCATTGGAAAATCTATTTACTGACCGTTGTGCTATCGATTCCCCCCGCCCTCCTAATTATGCGGATGGGCCGTGGCGGAGAAGACCCCAGATCGGCCCTAAGCCTTGCTATTATTGCCCTCGTTGGCGGCATTCTTGTGGCCCTGCTGGCGCCCAATTTAACAACCGTCGGTGTTGGGCTGTGTTTTATGTTCGTGGGAATCAACGCATTAGAGGCTATTTTGCCAGCGACGGTGACTCGAGTGGCCCCCGGCCGCCTGCGTGGCACCGCGTTGGGGATTTTCGCGACCTGCCAGTTTCTGGGTATTTTCGTCGGTGGTGCCCTTGCCGGCTTCATTTTGTCGGCTGGGGGCAGTCAGGCTGTGGCCATTTTGGCAGGGATCTTGGCGGTAGCGTGGTTAATAGCGCTTTGGCGAAGACCATTTACGCCGGTTATTGCCGCGGTTTTTCATGAATAGCGGTCAGCCCCTCGCCTCGGTATCAGCCCGTTGGTATAGTGAGGGAAATGAGAGACACGGCTGTAATAAAACGGCCCGCAGCATTGGAGAGAGCTATGGCTTCCCGCGGCATTAATAAAGTGATTTTAGTTGGCAACCTTGGGTCGGACCCTGAAAATCGTATGTCTCAGGCGGGTGCTGCAATTACCAATCTGAGCATTGCCACTTCCGAGACTTGGAAGGACAAGAACACCGGCCAACAGCAGGAGCGCACCGAGTGGCACCGCGTGGTGTTCTTTAATCGCTTGGCTGAGGTTGCGGCTGAGTACCTGCGCAAGGGGTCCAAAGTTTACGTAGAAGGCACCTTACGAACCCGCAAATGGCAGGACAAGCAGACTGGCCAAGATCGTTATACGACTGAAATTGTGGGCAACGAAATGCAGATGCTCGATAGCCGCGGCGCAGGCGGTGGTGGTGGCGATAGCTACAACAACCAAAGTGGCGATAACTACAGCAATCAAGGTGGTGGCGGCTTTCAATCTGCGCCAGCGACTCAGGCCGCTCCCGCTGGGGGCTCTTTCGACCCAGTGGATGACGACATACCCTTTTAAGTCCTGCGCCTTAAAAGGACTACGTCGACGTGCGTATTCTTCTTTTAGGATCGGATACCCCTATTGGGCACTCACTTCGGGCTTTTATTCCGCCCCTTCAGCGGCATGAACTGATACAGGTGCCTTTAGAGGCTACCCGTTGGACGCGGCAGCGCCCCGCTAAAAAATTGCTAAAAACTGCTGACCCCGACCTCATTCTTGATGCGCGGCTGGTAAGCCTTATCGATCGGGTTGATGCCCTTGAGCCTGCTGACATTGAACGCAGCCAATGGTTGGGCAGCACCGCTGCGCGGCAAGGGTGTCACTATTTGCTGCTTTCGAGCTCTCGGGTATTTTCTGGGGAGCTTAAAAGGCCTTACCGTGAAAGCGATAAAGCTGATGCAAAGGATGAACTGGGGGCTATTCTTATAGAGGCTGAAACCCAGCTTAGAGATTTGGTGGAGTCGATTTTTGTGCTGCGGCTGGGATGGGTGTTTTCGGGGCGAGGCCCCAGTGCTATGAACCGAGTCTTGGACAGTCTGCGCGATGGTGAAAGTTTGACAGCATCTGATAATCGCCGGGACTGTCCTGTCCATAGTGCTGAAGTTGCGCGTGTTGCTGCTGGGGTCATTGATCAGATCGGCGTGGGCGCGCCCGGTAGGGGCCTGTTTCACTATGGCAGCGAAGGGGACACCGGGTACTTTTCCTTTGCAGAAGCGGCGGTGGCGTGCGCATCTCAATTTGGTCGATTTGCCAATGTCCGTGAGCAACTGCGTGAGGACACGACCATGCCTATGGTTAATCGGTCCCTCGAGTGCACGGCTATTCGCCATCAATTTGGTATTCAACAACGGCCTTGGCGCGACTTTGTAGAGCGGGCCGTGCGTCGATACATCGAGTTGTATTGTCAGGAGGCAGTAGAGTGACAGGTAATAGCGTTCAGGCATTGGGGGTCTGTGTGTTGACGGTGAGTGACACTCGAACCCAAGAAAACGACACCTCAGGTGATTTTCTGGCAGCTGCAGCCATTGCCAGTGGCCACACCTTGGGCGACCGCAGCATCGTAAAAGATGACATTTATCAGATCAGAGCGGTGACATCAGCGTGGATCGCTAGGGCAGACGTTGATGTTGTGCTCATCACCGGAGGAACGGGGTTTTCAGGGCGCGATTCGACGCCTGAAGCCATGGC
Source organism: Luminiphilus sp. nBUS_16 (assembly GCF_051201645.1). Taxonomy (GTDB): domain Bacteria; phylum Pseudomonadota; class Gammaproteobacteria; order Pseudomonadales; family Halieaceae; genus Luminiphilus. Next base: position 667,781 of record NZ_CP179205.1, read on the forward strand.
GCCGTTGTTTGATAAACACATCGAGGGATTTGGTGAGTTATTTCGCCAATTATCCCACGCTGAAATTGGCTCATCGACGATTCAGTCCCGAGCCCTTGGCGGTTTTGCTAACAATACCGTCATTTTTTGTATGCCTGGCTCTACCGGGGCCTGCAGGACAGCGTGGGAGGGCGTGCTCAAAGAGCAGCTGGATGGCGCTCATAGACCCTGTAATTTTGTGGGCGTGCTGCAAACTCAAGCGGGTGTCTAGCCAGTGGCGCTGACGCCACTGACGGAAGCTAGAGCTCAGATTTTAGCCCAAACTCCTGCGGCCCCAGCGATGGAATGCTTCACACTGCAGGACTGTTTGGGTCGCATTCTGTCGGAGGATGTTGTTGCAGCGCGCGACGTGCCGCCCTTCGATAACAGCGCCATGGATGGTTATGCCCTTCGTTACACCGATATCCCGGGTCCTATTCCGGTTTCCCAACGAATTCCAGCGGGCAGTGCCGCGGATGCCTTAGAGCCTGGCACTGCAGCTCGTATTTTTACCGGCGGGGTACTGCCCACCGGGGCTGACACGGTAGTTATGCAAGAAAATACACGGGAACAGGTGGGGTTGGTGACTGTGGTCGAGCAACCTGCTGAGGGCGCGAATATACGTCGTCGGGGCAGTGACATTGGCGCAGGCGACACCGTCTTACGAGCTGGTCAGCTTCTGATGCCACAGGACTTGGGATTGGCGGCTTCGGTGGGGCGCCAACAGCTGTCGGTTTATCGGCCGCTGCGCGTTGCAGTGATCACCACGGGTGATGAGCTTGTTGATCCAGGGAGTGAGCCTGAGCCTTGGCAAATATTTAATAGCAATGGCACTCAGTTGTGCAGCCAGATTCGAATGCTGGGAATGGAGCCATTGCACTATCCGAATTTACCTGATGATCCGGTGCTCACCGGGGAGACCCTTGAGGCCGCGGCTAAGTCTGCCGACTGCATAATTACGTCTGGTGGGGTGTCTGTGGGGGAGGAGGACCACGTCCGAGCGCAAATTGAGCAGCGAGGTACATTAAATCTCTGGAAGTTAGCCCTGAAGCCGGGCAAGCCTTTTGCTTTTGGAGCAGTGGCTGGATGTCCCATATTTGGGTTGCCGGGTAACCCGGTTTCTAGCTGGGTGACCTTCGGGTTGTTGGTGAAACCCTGGTTACTGGCCGCTCAGGGGGCGAAAGTGCCTGAACTGCGCCGACTCAAAGCCGTAGCGGCCTTCAGCAGGCCTCGTCCGGGAACACGTGAGGAGTACCTTCGTGTTGTGCTCGATAGTCAACCTACACCTGTAGCCAAGCTAGCGGGTGATCAAAGTAGTGGCGTGCTGAGTAGCGCTGGACGGGCAAGTGCTTTGGCAGTGATTCCAGCTGGCACCACCCTTTTAGAGGGCGATGCCCTGGACGTCATTCTGGTGTCGGAGTTTCTCTCTCCCGCGGCTACTCTTTAACGGTGGCTCGTCAACGTCGCATCGCGAGCGCTGATTTTCTGGGCTAGGCTAGGCTTCGTTATAGCGCTGAAAAATTAGCGTAGCGTTGGTGCCACCAAAGCCAAAGCTGTTCGACATGACTCGATTCAGCCCTGCCTGATCGATACGCTCTCTGGCGATTTTGAGGCCCGCAGCGCCGTCGTCGAGTTGGTTGATATTCGCCGATGCGGCGATGAAGTCTTCGCGCATCATTAGCAGCGAGTAGACAGCTTCCTGAACCCCAGCAGCGCCTAATGAATGCCCGCTGAGTGATTTTGTAGAACCAATCCAAGGGCCATCTTCATGACTGCCAAAGACTTCCCTGACGGCATTAAGCTCCTGAATATCACCTACCGGCGTGCTAGTGCCGTGGGCATTGATGTAGTCAATTTTACCATCAACGGTGGCCATTGCTTGCTGCATGCAGCGCACGGCGCCTTCACCCGAAGGTGCGACCATATCGTAGCCGTCGCTGGTCGCACCGTAGCCGACGATTTCAGCGTAAATGTTGGCGCCGCGAGCCAATGCATGGTCTAAGGACTCCAGCACGACCATGCCGCCACCTCCGGCAATCACAAAGCCATCGCGATCCACGTCGTAGGCACGAGAAGCTTGATCGGGAGCCTCGTTATACTGCGTGGACAGGGCGCCCATAGCGTCAAATAAGCAGCTGAGCGACCAGTGGAGTTCCTCACCTCCACCGGCAAAGACGATGTCCTGCTTGCCCATTTGAATCAGCTCCATACCGTTGCCAATGCAATGGGCGCTGGTTGAGCAGGCTGACGAAATTGAGTAGTTCACGCCCTTAATTTTAAAGGGGGTGGCAAGGCACGCGGAGACGGTGCTGCCCATCGTTTGGGTCACACGATAGGGCCCTACTCGGCGCAAGCCTCGATCCCTGAGAATATCAGCGGCCTCGACTTGGCTTGCTGAAGAAGCGCCACCTGATCCAGCGATAATGCCCGTCCTGGTATTGGAAACCTGCTCCTCACTCAATCCCGCATCAGCGATCGCCTGCTCCATGCTCAGGTAGGCGTAACCTGCAGCGTCCCCCATAAAACGCCAGCGCTTACGATCAATGTAGGCCGACAAATCGATATCAGGCACGCCAGCGACATGGGAGCGCATGCCAGCGTCGGCATGCTGCTGGCAGAAGCTAATTCCGGATTGCCCTGCTTTGAGTGCGGCAGTAACTGCGGCCGTATCATTGCCCAGACAGGAAACGGTACCAATACCCGTTACCACTACACGCTGAGTCATCAGAAAGATTCCGTTGATTGAAAAAGGCCGACCCGAAGATCCTTGGCGGTATAGATAATGTTGCCGTCGACGGCAACAGTGCCGTCAGCAATGCCCATCACAAGCTTGCGTTCAATGACGCGCTTGATTTGAATTTTATACTCCACCCGCTTTGCGGTGGGTAGTACTTGCCCAGTAAACTTAACGTCCCCCGAGCCCAGCGCCCGCCCTTTACCCGGGTTGCCGCGCCAGCCCAAGAAAAATCCCACAAGCTGCCACATGGCGTCGAGTCCTAAGCACCCCGGCATGACAGGGTCGCCGGGAAAATGGCAGTCAAAAAACCAGAGGTCTGGGTGTATGTCCAACTCGGCGATAATCTGCCCTCGGTTGTATTCGCCGCCCTCTGAGCTGATGTGAGCGATGCGGTCGATCATAAGCATTTGATCGATCGGCAGTTGGGCATTGCCGGGACCAAATAGATCTCCCATACCACAGGCGACAAGCTCTTCCTTGGTGTAAGCGGGTTGTGCAACGTGCGGCGTGGGGGTCATAGGGTATCCAATTCAGGGGGCTGGGGGGCAAGTGCGGCAGGATAAACGCCTCGCCAGAAATAACGTGCATTTTAAAGGTTGAAAATAACATGTCCAGTCGGAGATCATTACGGCTCATACTCTAAACTTATTTGCTTGCCGATTTTGGCGACTCGCTGAATAAGTCTATTGCATCGGCGTAACAGTCAACAAACGCGGCTCCCTCGAGCTGTGATATTTTTGGATTCCAGTATGCTTTTTCCGGTAATTTTGTCTGGTGGTGTTGGCAGCCGATTATGGCCCGTTTCTAGGGAGGGTAGACCCAAGCAGTTTTTGCCCCTAGGTGGCACCCACTCCATGTTGCAGGAAACAAGCCAACGCTTAGATGGCTTGGAGGCAGCGCCGCCTATTGTCGTGTGCAATGAAGCCCACCGTTTCTTGGTCGCTGAACAGTTGCGGGAGATAAACTCGGCGGCAACGGCTCTTATTTTGGAGCCAGCGGGTCGCAACACAGCGCCGGCGATTGCGCTGGCTGCGATAAAAGCCCTCGACAGTGATCCAGATGCAATTCTGCTAGTGCTTCCTGCGGACCACCACATTGGTGTTCCTAGTGCTTTCGTAACGGCAGTCCAGCATGGTCTCGCCGCAGCTAATGATGGTTACCTCATCACGTTTGGAGTGGTGCCCTCAGCTCCTGAAACAGGTTATGGCTATATTCGAGGTGGCGCAGAGCTTTCCCCGGGGGTTTTGGAGCTGGCAGAATTCGTTGAGAAGCCTGACGCAACCACCGCGGGTGGGTACCTTGACGCCGGTAACTTTTACTGGAACAGCGGTATGTTTCTCTTGCGCGCTCAAAGCTACCTCGATGCAGTGTTGCAATATCAGCCCGAAATGCACCGGCAGTGTTGTGCTGCTATGGCGTGCGCGAGTCGAGATCTTGATTTTTTGCGCCCCGACAAAGATTCTTTTTTAGCCTGCCCTTCAGACAGTATTGATTATGCGGTGATGGAGCATACTGAACGCGGTGGCATTGTGCCGTTGGATTGTGGCTGGAGTGATATTGGCGCTTGGTCTGCACTTTGGGAAGTCGGCACCCCTGATACGTCAGGCAATGTTGTAGAGGGAGATGTCCTTACCCACGAGACTACAAATAGCTATGTTCGCAGTGAATCGCGCCTCGTCACAACAACGGGCGTTGATAATCTCGTGGTGGTGGAAACTGCCGACGCCATTCTTGTTGCGGATCGACGCAATGTCCAAGGGGTAAAGGATATAGTTAGCACGTTAAAGAAGGCCGATCGTAGCGAGGCGACGGTGCACCAGCGTGTTTTCCGTCCCTGGGGATCCTACGAATCACTGGTGGTCGCTGAGGGATTCCAAGTCAAGCGCATCATTGTGCAGCCCGGGCAAACCCTTTCTTTGCAAAAACATTTTCACCGTGCGGAACATTGGATTGTCGTGAAAGGTACGGCTGAAGTCACCCGGGGGGAGGACGTGTTTAGTCTGGCTGAGGATCAGTCGACTTACATTCCTCTCGGCACGGTGCACCGCTTGGCAAATCCGGGGAAAATTCCTCTGGAGCTCATCGAAGTTCAATCGGGATCCTATCTTGGGGAAGATGACATTGTGAGATTCGAGGATGTCTACGGACGCTAGTGTGACGGAGTCTTAATGCTACGAAAATGCTTATTTCCAGTTGCTGGTTATGGAACGCGCTTCTTACCGGCAACCAAAAGTATGCCCAAAGAGATGCTGCCGGTGGTCAACAAGCCCTTGGTGCAGTATGGAGTGGAGGAGGCAATTGAGGCAGGCATGACGAATTGTGCCTTAGTGACCGGTCGTGGTAAGCGGGCTATCGCCGATCATTTTGACATCAGTTACGAGCTTGAACATCAAATTGCTGGAAGCAGCAAAGAGCCATTGTTGGAGAGTATTCGTGATGTCATTGATCAGGGCATTTTCACAATGGTTCGGCAGCGAGAGATGTTGGGCCTAGGACATGCGGTATTGACCGGTGAGCCGCTCATTGGCCCCGAACCCTTTGGTATGGTCCTTTCCGATGATCTCTGTTTAAACACGGGTGGTCCCAGTGTGCTGGCTCAAATGGCAAGGCTGTTCGATGAGTTTGGTTGCTCTATTGTGGCGGTTCAGGAGGTTCCTGACGAAGAGATCCACAACTATGGGGTTATCGCCGGTAAACAGTTACGAGAAGGCATAACGCGTGTTGAGCGCATGGTCGAAAAACCCAGTGCTGCGGAAGCGCCATCCAATTTAGCGATTATTGGGCGGTACATTTTGACCCCTGATATTTTTGACGTTATTCGCGGCACCGCACCCGGCGCCTCTGGCGAAATTCAAATCACTGATGCGCTGCAGCAACAGGCGAACACAGGAGGGGTCATTGCTTATCAATTTAAAGGGCGACGCTTTGACTGTGGCAGTGTGCCGGGTTTTGTTGAAGCCACCAACCATGTATACGAGACTATTTACAGGCCATAACCTCTATGTCTGATTCTTTACCCTGCTTCAAAGCCTACGATGTGCGTGGGCGAGTACCTGATGAGATCAACGAAGATGTGGCCCACAGAATTGGGCGGGCCTATGCCGAAGTTATTGACCCCGGCAGTGTGGTCGTGGGTCACGACATTCGCTTGACGAGTGAATCTATAAAAGGCGCCTTGGTCGACGGTTTGCGGGAGTCGGGGGTTAATGTCGTCGATATTGGTCTTTGTGGCACCGAGGAAATTTACTTCGCTACGGATCATTTAGGTGTTGGTGGCGGCATCGTTGTTACGGCAAGCCACAACCCCAAAGATTACAATGGCATGAAGTTTGTTCGGGAAGGCGCTAAACCCATCTCGGGGGATTCCGGCCTCGCTGAAATTCGTCGCCTCACGGAACAACGCCGGGGACGCGACTCGGCCAGTACCGGGAGCTACGAGGCTATCTCGACACTGTCGCCTTACATTCAACATTTGCTGAGTTATGTCGATGTCCCCAATCTTGCGCCACTCAATGTTGTGTGTAACGCGGGGAATGGCGGTGCGGGCAGGGTGATCGATGCTCTAGAGCCTAAATTGCCTTTTAAATTTAGCAAGGTGCACCACGAAGCTAATGGTCACTTTCCTAATGGCGTTCCCAACCCTTTGCTCGAGGAAAATCGCGAGGCAACCGCCAGCGAAGTCCGCGCTAAGCGCGCCGATCTGGGTATTGCTTGGGATGGCGACTTTGACCGCTGTTTCTTTTTTACGGCCCAAGGAGATTTCGTTGAGGGTTACTATATTGTTGGCTTGCTGGCCGAGGCGTTTCTGGTGCAGCAGGGTCCTCAGCGTGTGGTGCACGACCCGAGACTGACCTGGAATACTCAGGCCATTGTGGCTGCGGCAGGGGGAGAGGCTGTTGCCAGTAAAACAGGCCATGCCTTTATCAAAGAGCGGATGCGGGAGGTCGACGCAATTTATGGCGGTGAAATGAGCGCTCACCATTATTTCAGAGACTTTGCCTATTGCGACAGCGGCATGATTCCTTGGCTGTTGGTCGCTGGATTGATGTCTGATAAGAAGCAATCCCTCGCCGAGTTGGTTGCCGCACGAGAGGCCGAATTCCCCTGCTCAGGCGAGATCAATCGTCGCGTGGAGGATCCGGCTTCCCTACTAGCTACTGTTGAAGCGCACTACGGACCGAACGCGTTACGGGTTGAGCATCGCGATGGTTTGAGTATTGAAAACGGCGAATGGCGTTTCAATCTGCGCATGTCTAATACCGAGCCAGTGGTCCGGTTGAACGTGGAAAGCCGTGGTAACCGTGCGCTCATGGAGGCTCGTACTGAAGAGCTGCTTAGGTTTATGGAGGGCTAAACTCGGCAGGCTGCTCCGGGGTTCCCGATGTAAGGCCATCTCATCCAGCCTGTGCAGAGCGTTCAAAGGTGCTAACGGCAAATGATGATCGTTTTACCGCTCCCGGTTTATAGCCATATCGGCCAACCCGTGCAGCGCCTCCAAAGCCGCTGACTGGGCTAGGCCATCCAGCGCAGCCAGAGCTGACTGTTGATGGAGCACAGCTTGCTCACGGGTATAGTCAATACCACCCGAGCGGTGTACGGCTGCGATTACGCCGGTAAGATTCTCACTGTTTTTCTGAGAGAGTGCGTCGCGAACGATCGCGGCATCATCGGCGCTGCCCGATGCCATGGTGTGAATCAGCGGGAGTGTCGGTTTGCCCTCATTGAGATCGTCACCGACTTGCTTTCCTGTGACTTGGGGATCGCCGGTGTAGTCGAGGACATCGTCAATCATTTGAAAGGCAATGCCTAAATGCCGGCCGTAAGCTGCCATCTGATCCTGCTGTGACGGATCACGGCCCTTTAAAATGGCGCTGCCTCGACAGGCAGCAGCAAACAGGGCGGCTGTTTTGCGGTCAATAACGTCGAGATACTGAGTCTCGGTTACCGAGGGGTCCCCCGCACGCATTAACTGAAGAACCTCACCTGCCGCAATGGTGTTAGTGGTATCTGCCATACTTTGTAAGAGTGACAAATCTCCTAGGTTAACCATGAGTTGAAACGCCCGGGTGTAAATGAAGTCGCCGACCAAGACGCTGGGGGCGTTACCGAATTCCGCGTTGGCGGTGGCCCTGCCTCGGCGCAGGCTCGATAAGTCGACGACGTCATCGTGCAGCAGGGTTGCGGTGTGAATGAACTCAACCACCGCCGCGAATTTAACGTCTGACAGGTCAACGCCGCCTTGAGCGCTAGCAGCTAGCAGGGCCAAAAGTGGTCTGAGGCGCTTGCCGCCGGCGTCAACGATGTAATGCCCGACGTTCTCCACCATGGCCACGTCTGACTTTAGCTGTTGAATAATGAGCTCATTGACCTGCTGGAACTCATCCGCAACACAGGCACGTATCGATGTAATCAAGAGGACTCTCCTTGGGGCAAGCGGAGTATAGGGGCTTGCTGGGTTCTGCGCCATGCTGACCAAGGTAAGGGTGCTAAAATAGAGACGCGTAATAAGCACACTTGAAGTTCGGAGCTTCCTCACCTAAACTCCGCGCCCGAGTCTGATAACCCAAGGGTTGTCGTACTCATCTGGTGCCGACGCTCTGCCCCGCTGCTTTTTCGGCGGTTTTTAATTTTGCGAGCCGGCTAACTACGAGGAAAAGTCAAATGTATGCAGTGATTGAGAGCGGTGGCAAGCAGCACCGGGTTGAAGAAGGCGAAGTGCTCAAGTTGGAAAAGCTTGAAGTCGCGACCGGTGACACGATCGAATTTGACCGTGTGTTCATGGTGGGCGCGGGCGCAGATGTCAAAATAGGCGCGCCTTTGGTAGAAGGCAGCAAAGTGACTGCTGAGGTGGTGTCCCACGGTCGCCACGCGAAAATCCGCATTGTGAAGTTCAATCGGCGTAAGCATTACCGAAATGAGACCGGCCACAGGCAGTGGTTCACTGAGGTTAAAATTACTGGAATAACGGGCTAATAGGAGGCTTCCATGGCACATAAAAAAGCAGGCGGTAGTACTCGGAACGGTCGCGATTCAGAAAGCAAACGGTTGGGCGTCAAGGTGTTTGGTGGCCAAGAGATCAGTGCAGGCGGTATTATCGTTCGACAGCGCGGCACAAGGTTTCATGCCGGTGACAACGTTCGGGTAGGCAAGGACCACACCTTGTTTGCAACGTCGGCCGGTAAGGTCGAGTTCTATGTTGGGGGTCCCCGAAACCGCAAGCAGGTTCGGGTCGTCAGCGCGTAGGTACAGCGACCACATGGTGACATAAAGCCTCGTCAGCTGACGGGGCTTTTTTGTTTTAGGCTGCTGTACAAATAGTGCAGCAGCGCACATCCCGGAGGGATGACTCATGAAGTTTGTCGATGAAGCAACCATCGAAGTTTTTGCCGGGAATGGTGGCGGTGGCTGTGTCAGCTTCCGACGGGAAAAATATATTCCTTTTGGCGGCCCTGACGGTGGCGACGGTGGCGATGGGGGTAGCGTAATCTTATTGGGGGACGCTTCCCTCAATACTATGATTGACTACCGCTACACGCGAAAGTTTAGGGCGGAAGCCGGTAGCTCAGGTAAAGGTCGCAATTGCACGGGTAAGGCGGGGGAGGACCTGACGCTTCCCGTTCCTATAGGTACCACCATACTCGATGAAGATACCGGTGAAGTGCTGGGCGACATTCGAGAGGCTGGGCAGCGGTTGCTGGTTGCTCAGGGCGGATTTCACGGTTTGGGTAACACGCGGTTTAAATCTAGTGTTAATCGCTCGCCTCGACAGTCGTCTCCAGGGTCAGCAGGGGAAAATCGCCGATTGAAGCTGGAGCTCAAGGTTTTGGCTGACGTGGGGTTGCTGGGCTTGCCCAATGCGGGAAAATCCACGCTGATTCGTGCGGTATCGGCGGCCACTCCTAAAGTTGCCGATTATCCCTTCACGACGCTAATACCCAGTTTGGGCGTTGTTAAGGTGGACAGCTACCGCTCCTTTGTTGTTGCAGATATCCCAGGGCTAATAGAGGGTGCGTCTGAGGGTGCTGGACTGGGCATACGCTTTCTCAAGCACCTAACAAGAAATCGCATTTTGTTGCACTTGGTCGACATCGCCCCCCTTGATGAGAGCGACCCCTCAGAGGCGGCGGTGAGCATTGTCCGCGAACTGGAGCGTTTTAGCCCTACCTTGGCGTCACGCCCTCGCTGGCTGATTTTGAATAAGGTGGATTTGATCGACGAGATGCTGCTCGCTGAGCGAAAAGCTGCTGTGCTTTCTGCTTTAAATTGGACCGGCCCTGTCTATGAAATCTCGGCGTTGAGCCGTGAGGGTACCAGACGGCTCAGTGGCGATCTGATGACCTACATTGAAGGCCTCAACGAGACGCTTGCTGAGGATGATGCGGCAATGCAGGCCGAGCGCGAGGCTCAAACGGCAATGCAGCAAGAAGCACGAGAACGCATCGAGGCGCTGCGCAGTGCAAAAAGGGATGAGAGTCGCGCCCAAAACAGTGAGCAAGTTGAAGACGACGACGATGGTGACGACGGGGTGGCTGTGGAGTACCGTCTTTGATCACAGATGATCGCCAGGTCTTGCTGACCGCGCGCCGCTGGGTCGTTAAAGTGGGAAGTGCCTTACTCACCGCTGATGGGCGACGTCTCGATAAAGGCGTTATTCACGGCTTGGTTCAGCAGCTGATCACTTTGCGAGAGCGCGGCTGCGAGGTGGTGTTGGTGTCCAGCGGTGCTGTCGCAGCTGGGGCGGTCCGGCTGGGCTTTGAAGATCGCCCGGAGGATCTCCACTCGCTGCAGGCTGCCGCGGCGGTAGGGCAGTCAGCACTGATTCGCAGTTACGAAGAGGCGCTGGCCCCTCAGGGTATTACCACGGCTCTCGTTTTGTTGAGCCACGCAGATATTCTCGCCAGAGACCGTTACCTCAATGCGCGTGGGACACTGGGGCGCCTGATTGATTTGGGTGTCATCCCGGTTGTGAACGAAAATGATTCGGTAGTGACCGATGAAATACGCCTTGGGGATAACGATACGCTGGCGGCGCTGGTGGCGAATTTGATAGACGCCGATGTGTTGCTGGTGCTAACGGATCAAGACGGGTTATGTGACGCAAATCCTCGCGAAAATCCCGACGCCGCGGTAATTCCAGCCGCGGAGGTTGATGACCCCAAACTCGATAAAGTGGTCGGCGAGGGTGGCCAGTTTGGACGCGGCGGTATGGTGACCAAACTCAACGCTGCTCGGTTGGCAGCGCGATCAGGTGCAGTTACCGTGATTGCCAACGGGCGCATGCCTGAAGTCATTCCCAAGGTGGCCGCGGGGGAACAATTGGGTACCTTACTCAGCACTCGGCAACGGCCGCAAAGCGCTCGAAAGCAGTGGCTCGCTAGCCTGCTCCACATTCAGGGTCGTTTAGTACTCGATGCGGGTGCGGCTGCCGTTGTGGCTGCCGGGGATAAGTCACTCTTGCCCATCGGTGTTACAGCCGTCGAGGGCGATTTTGTGCGGGGTGATCTGGTGGCCTGCGTGGATAGTGAGGGGCGTCAAATAGCTCGGGGTCTGGTCAACTACAGTGCCACAGAAGCGCATCAACTGCAGGGTAAGTCGTCCAAGGACATACCGGTGATTCTTGGCTATGGTGGCGACTCGGAAATCATTCATCGCGACAATATGGTGAGTTTGTGAGTGCCGCAATGGTGTTGTTGCTAATCTATCTGCCCGCTATTTTTGCGGTCAGTATCTTAGGTGGCTGGGTGCCCCGTCGCTTCCACATGACACACACCCGGACGCAGCTGGTGATGAGTCTGGTGGCGGGCTTGATGTTAGGGGTAGCTTTTTTCCATCTTATCCCCCACGCGGCACTCGCTAAAACGGCGGGCGTTGATTTTGCCATGGCTTGGGTAATGGCAGGACTGGTTTTTATGCTGGTGCTGCTGCGGCTATTTCACTTTCATCAGCATGATTTCGACGAATCCCATGCGAACTGCAGTGAGGGCGCGGCCAATGCCCACAGCCACGGACACGCCCATGATCACAGCCATACCCAGCCTCCGGGCGGGCCCTTCACTTGGATGGGGCTGTTGTTGGGTTTGGCAATTCATACCCTAGTGGACGGGGTGGCCCTAGGCGCCGTGATGCGAGCAGGGACCGGGTCTGATGCTGGTATTTTAGGACTTGGCGTTTTTCTGGCGATATTCCTGCATAAACCTCTGGATGCCTTATCGATTGAAACGGTCCTTGCGGCATCTGGCCAATCACCCCGCCGCAGGCATTGGATCAACCTCATATTTTCGCTGCTTTGCCCAGTGGCGGCGGTGATATTCTGGTACTCCGTTGAGCTGTCACCCGCTGACGGTCGAATATTGGCCGCGGCCCTGGCTTTCTCTGCGGGAGCTTTTATCTGTATAGCTTTGGGTGATTTGTTGCCGGAAATCCAATTTCACAGTCACGACCGGGGCAAATTAACGCTGCTTTTTATTCTGGGAATCGCCATCGCTTGGGCAATTGGCGTGGTCGAACCTGCCCACATCCTCTAGACGTGACGTGATTAGCGGCTAGCTCCAAACGCGCTGGCCTCTGAGCGCGTTGTTTGGGCGTCGTAGGCGGGCTCCTCCCAGCCATTTAATTCCCTCTGAATACGATCGGTCAGAGCATCGAGGTGCTCCGTGCTGGCATTCAGGCAGGGAATATATTCGTACCGCTCTCCTCCTGCCTCGAGGAAATAATCACGATTTTCCATGCCAATCTCTTCAATGGTTTCAAGGCAATCGGCAGAAAAGCCTGGGCAAACAATTTGCAGCGATTTAACACCCGTCTCCGGCAGAGACTTGAGGGTTTCGTCGGTGTAAGGCTTGAGCCACTCCTCACGACCGAAGCGCGATTGGAAAGTGGATAAATAATCATCGGCGTTCAAATCTAAAGCTTCGGCAACGAGTCGCGTCGTTTTATGGCACTGACAATGGTACGGATCGCCGTTTTGTAGGTAACGTTGCGGGCTCCCGTGGTAGCTAAATATCAGTTTATCGGCACGTCCATGTTGTTCCCAGTGCTTGCGAATAGACCCCGCGACGGCGGCAATGTAACCCGGGTCGTCACAGTAATTTGCGATAAAACGGAAATTGGGTAGCCATCGGCGAGTCACAAAGTCAGCAGCGATCTCATCAAACGTTGACCCGGTGGTGGGCCCGGCATATTGGGGATAAAGGGGCAGTACGACGAGCCGCTGAATGCCTGCACTGAAAAGGTCTTGGAGAACATTGGGAATCGACGGATTACCGTAGCGCATCGCACCGCGCACCATAACGTGATCACCCACTCGGCTTTTCAGTCGTTCCTCGATACCGCTGACTTGATCCATGAGGTGATACAACAGCGGAGAGCCCCGATCAGTCCAAACCTCACTGTAAGCCTCGGCGGATCTTTTTGGACGCGTGTTTAAAATGATGCCGTTGAGAATCAGCCACCAAATGAGCCGGGGCACTTCGACAACCCGGGGATCGCTCAAAAATTGCTTGAGATAAGGGCGCAGCGCTTTAGCCGTGGGGGCTTGTGGGGTCCCCAAATTGGTGATCAATACCCCGGTTAACGGGGGCGTGCCATGATCATAGTCGGTCGTGCCGCGGTAACTCATCACTTTTCCCGGTTAATTTCTCTACTTCTGGCATACGGTTTGTGGCGCTTCACGGATGCCTGAGGCCGCATATTGTACGCCTGTCTGGGTCTTGGGTTACACCGGCGTGAACCCGTGGTATAAAAACCTACTCAAAATTCAAAAAAACCACACAAGGCCGCGTATCCGCCTTGAGAAAGAGAAACAATTCCCTATGAGTCTCGACTTTGACAGCGCCCAACTCCCCAACCCCAACCTGACCGATTTACATCACGCTTGGAGGGAGCAGCTACGCCGTTTTATTGATGTTGAAATTATGCCCTATGCCGACGACTGGGATGAGGCAGGCGAGATTCCTATTGGATTGTGGCCTAAGGCTGCCGAAGTGGGCTTATTGGGCCTAGGTTACCCTGAGGCCTATGGTGGGACTCCAGATGATGTTTGGCTGGGGCAGATCACCGCAGAGGAGCTGGGACGTGTTGGTGCCGGCGGCATTAACGCGAGTTTGATGGTCCACAATATTGGTTTGCCGCCCATCATCAATTGGGGCTCCCAAACCATGAAGGATGAGATTGCGCCGCCCATACTTCGGGGGGAAGCATGGATTTCCTTGGGGATTACCGAGCCGGGCGGAGGGTCCGACGTGGCTAATCTCCAGACCACGGCAGTGCGCGATGGTGATGAGTACGTGGTTAATGGCTCGAAAACCTACATTACCGGGGGTATGCGCGCGAATTGGGTTTCGACGGCAGTACGCACGGGTGGCGAGGGTGCTGGCGGCGTCTCTATGCTGTTAATCCCGACGAACGCCAAGGGTTTTTCTCGCACTCCTTTGGATCGCAAGCAGGGGTGGTGGGCTTCAGATACTGCCACGCTGTACTTCGATAACGTCAGGGTGCCTGCCAGTCAGCTGATCGGTGAAGAAAATCAGGGCTTTCGAGTGATCATGACGAACTTTAATAGCGAGCGTATGGGCATGGCGATCCACATGGAGGCGGCTGCGAGAGTCTGTATGGAGGAGGCGGTGAGCTGGGCTCGCGAGCGTAAAACCTTTGGCAAGCGTTTGGCCGATCATCAGGTTATTCGTCATAAAATTGCTATGATGAAACAAAAAATAAACGCCACGCAGGCCTATATTCGTGTGTGCAACGAATCCATTGAGCGGGGTGAGCCCAATCCCGCCGATATCGCCTTGCTGAAAGTTCAGGCCAGTGAGGTCATGGAGTTCTGTGCGCGAGAGGCGATGCAGGTGTTGGGCGGTCTCGGCTTCATGCGTGGCAGCCGCACCGAACGGATTTATCGAGAAGTGAGAGTAAATGCAATTGGCGGGGGGTCTGAGGAAATTATGCGTGACCTGGCGTCCCGGCAATACGGACTGTAACGAGAGGAGCCAACATGGCTGAGTCTAGAGAAACACTAAAAGCATTTCAGGCCGAGGTTGCGGCATGGATGAAAGAAAATGCCCCGGCCGATCCTGGGTTCCTGCTGCCCTTGAGCTTTTTAGAGGTTGGCACCGAGCAGCAGCTCGATTTTCTCAGGGCATGGCAGCACAAAGTTTGGGAGGCGGGTTTTTTAGGGATGCACTGGCCCACGGAATACGGAGGCCAGGGCGCTGATCCGGCTTATCAAGACGTGGTGGATCGAGAGCTGGCAAGATGCAATGCCCCCATCATGTTCAACACCATTGGGTTGGGCTGGACGGGACCTCTGTTGCTTGAAATGGGCACCGATGCCGAGAAGGCCAAGTATCTGAAACATATCCTATCCGGCGATGAGATTTGGTGTCAGGGATTTTCCGAGCCTGATCACGGCTCTGATCTTGGTGCCGTGCAAACGAAGGCGGTTCGTGATGGCGATGAGTACGTCATCAACGGCTCCAAGATCTGGACCACCTTGGGAAACTATGCGGACCATATGATTTTGCTGGCTAGGACAGATCCCACTGCGCAGCGTAAATACGACGGCCTGTCGTTTTTTCTATCGCCTATGAAGGTGCCCGGTGTCGACGCGGTACCCATCCGTAAAGTGACGGGTGAATATGGTTTCAATCAGGTGTTTTTTACCGACACTCGAATCCCTGCCGAGACTTTGATGGTTGGCGAGGGCAAGGGTTGGGGCGTTGCCATGAAAACTCTCGAGTATGAGCGCGGTGTCTCAGCCGGTCAGGCAACGGGTCACTGGATGGTGGCGATAGAAATCGATGATCTCATTAACGACTTGCGAGGGTTCGAGCGCGACGGGGCTCCCGTATTTGAAGACCCGGCGGTTCGAGACGAGGCCGTTGGCCTGATTATGGAGGCCAAGGCGTTATCGCTGTCAGCCCGCCGTATGGGCGTGCCGGCCTTAACCAGTGACTTTCCCATGGGCTTACCCCTGTCTTCGAAGTACCGCGGTACGGAATGGGCGAGGCGCATGAAGCTGTTCGGGGCCGCTATGCAGGGTGCTCAGGGGGCTCTCTATGTTGACGACCCCGGTGCCCATCGCGGCGGGTTTTGGCAGCGCGCTTATTTTTCCAATTTTGGCGCCACCATCGGCGGCGGAACCTCTCAGGTGCAAGCCAACATTATCGCCGAGCATGTTCTCGGCCTGCCCAAGTAAGGAGATTAGTAATGACATCAGTACTTGGAAATGTATCGCTCAAGTTCAGTGATGAGCAAAGCATGCTCATGGATGTGGCTCGTGGCTTCCTCAATGATAAGGCGCCCACCGATAAAATCCGCGAATTCCTTGAAAGCGATCAGGGTTACGAGCCTCAGGTCTGGTCGGAGATTGTCGACTTGGGTTGGACCGGTATCGCACTGCCTGAAATGGTGGGAGGAGCGGGGCTGGGGATCAGTGCGGTCATTCCCGTTGCAGAGGCTATGGGCCACGCTTTGCTGGGCACGCCTCTCATTGACACCACTTTGGCAGGGCAATTGCTGCTGCGAGCGGGGGGGGCAGAGCAGGAGCCATTGCTACAAGATATCGCTGGGGGTCGCATTGCCACCGTTGCGTTTCTCGACGGAGGTGACTGGGGTGGTGCTAACTTAGGCCTTGAGATGACCAAAGAGGGTGTGCTCAGTGGCAGTAAGACTTTCGTGGGCTGCGGTCACGAGGCCAGCCTTATTTTGGTTGTGGGCCAGTGTGACAACGCTCCCGCCATTGCGGTAGTAGACGCGGCCGATCTAAAAGCGGATGCGATATCGGTCAATACGCTCATTGATCTCACCAAGCGTACGGCGCAGATCGACTTTACCGGAGTGTCAGCTAAAGCAGTGCTTACGGGTGAGCGCGTTGTTGCCGCGATCAGGGACTATCGGTTGCTTGGCGCCTTGCTCACGGCTGCTGAGGCCGCGGGCAGTGCGGCACGGTGCTTAGAGGTAATCGTTGATTATTTGAAGACGCGTAAGCAGTTTGGCAAACTTATCGGCTCCTATCAGGCTCTCAAGCACCCCACGGTTGATATCTATTGTGGTGTCGAGGATGCCCGCAGCTTTTGTTATCACGCGGCGTCTTTGTTAGATGCTGATTCTCTGAGCCACGATGCTGAAATCGCCTGCCGGATGGCCAAGGTATCTGCGGGACAGACCATGTCCTACGCGGGGGACCGAGCGGTTCAGTTTCATGGTGGTATCGGCTTCACTTGGGATTGTGATTCAACGCTCTTCATCCGCCGTGGTCAGTGGACTCATCAGGTCTTTGGCGATGCCATACATCACCGTAAACGTTTAGCCAGCCTGCTGCTTGACTGACCCTGCTTTGTCCGGGGGCAATTGGCGCCCCCGGTAGTCCGCAAACCGCGGTCTCACGTACGACTGCCATGACTAACAACAAATCCATTCGCCGTGGTGCCTTGAGCCGTGGATTGAGCTTGTCCATCGCTGGTGCTCGTGCCGGCGGTGCCTTCGCTTTTGACAGCGCATTGCGCAAGCTCCGGGGTGAGGAAGCGGGTAACAGCGAGCGGTTAGATCGAGAGGCCCAACGCTTTGCGCGAAGTCTGGGTGAACTCAAAGGCAGCTACGTCAAAATTGGCCAGCTATTTGCGTTATTGGGGGAACACTTTTTACCTGCTCCCCTAACCGCGGCTCTGCATCAGCTCGAATCTCAGGCTCAGCCCCTGCCTTGGCGTCATGTGGAGCCGCTGCTACGGGATTCACTGGGGTCTCGGTACAAAGAGCTTGAAATTGAGCCCGATGCTCTCGCAGCGGCATCTCTGGCGCAGGTCCATCGCGCTCGAGTCATCGCGACCAAGGAAATGGTGGTCGTTAAGGTCCAATATCCAGACTTGGCTGCGATGTTGGACGAGGATTTCGATGCTGTCGTCAAGATGTTGCGGCTAGCGCGTTGGATTCCAATCAGTCGAGACTTTGATTCCTGGTTACAAACTTTACGCGCCCAGCTTCATGCGGAAATCGACTACCCAAGAGAAAGGGCCGTAGCGCAACAGCTCGCCAGTGCACTCCTCAACTACTACTCGCTGACGGTTGATGGTGTATCTTTAGCGGTCCCCAATTTCTGGCCGCGCTACTCCGGAAGTCACTGGCTCACGATGGATTATGTCCCGGGATTTCAAGCCGGATCCTTAGAAGTTGCGGCCCTGCCTCAAGCTAGGCGTAATGCTTTGGGGCGGTTAATGCTTGAGCTTTTTTTCGTCGAGGTTTTTGAACTGGGCCTCATGCAAAGTGACCCCAATTTCGGCAATTACCTGATTAGCGCCGAGGGTGATCAGCTGACGCTTTTAGATTTTGGCTCTGTTATGACGCTTGACGAGTCCGTTCAGCAGGCG
Source organism: Luminiphilus sp. nBUS_16 (assembly GCF_051201645.1). Classification (GTDB taxonomy): domain Bacteria; phylum Pseudomonadota; class Gammaproteobacteria; order Pseudomonadales; family Halieaceae; genus Luminiphilus. The sequence goes on from NZ_CP179205.1 coordinate 685,898, forward strand.
CTTTGCGAGACCATCGTAGCCGGGCATTGCAACGACGATGCGGCGCTGTTATCCGGATTACAGCGGTTGGGTTGTTTGAAGGATGATGCGGGCAGCCATGCTCAGCAGACCTTCAGGACTTTTGTGGTGAATTTGCTGGAACCGCTGCGGCCGCCCTCAGAATTACCGCCGGAGTTTTTGAATCAGTCAGGTGACTATTGTTGGGGTCGGTCGGCACTGCTTAATCGCACCGGCCGCCATGTTGCCAAGTCGATCACGAGTCGGCAGTTCACGATCCCCAGTGGCGATTTCGCTTTAGTGGCACGCAAGCTGACCGGGGTATTTACTTTTATTGCTGTGCTCAATGCCGAATTCAATGCCTACGACGTGATTGCGCCCTACCTCAACCGTAAGGCTCCTGTGAAAAAACGATCGAGGCAAAGGACATGACCGGAAAAAGTCAGGCCGTACCCCGAGGTCGGGTCCAGCGTTTTGGTAAATTTGCGCGGTTAGCCGGGGGAGTAGCGGGCAATATGCTTACCGAGGGCGTTAAACAGGTCGCCTCCGGTAATCGACCTAAGGCCCGCGATCTTTTGTTGACACCCACGAATGCCCGACGGCTCACCAAGCAGCTCGCTGAGATGCGCGGTGCGGCGATGAAGCTGGGGCAGATATTCTCGATGGATACCGGTGATTTTTTGCCTCGGGAACTGGCCGACATTCTTGCAACGCTTCGCGATGCGGGTTACGCCATGCCCGATACTCAGCTTAGAGGCGTCCTAGCAGATGCCTTCGGCCCGGAGTTTGAGAGCAAGCTCAATGACTTCGAATTTCAACCTTTTGCAGCGGCTTCTATCGGGCAGGTCCATCGTTTAACGACCAAGCAGGGTCGGTCGGCGGTACTGAAAGTGCAGTATCCGGGAGTGCGGGAAAGTATTGATTCTGACGTCGATAATCTTGCTACTCTGCTGCGGGTCTCAGGTTTACTGCCCAAACATATAGACATTGCTCCGCTACTTCTGGAGGTCAAAGCGCAGTTACGTGAGGAGGCTGACTACGAGCAGGAGGCGCGCTACCTCAATGCCTTTGTTCGAGCGCTGGGTGACGACGAGCGTTTTCTCTTGCCTAGGGTTATCCCGTCTTTAAGTTCCTCCCGGGTTCTCGGTATGACTTATGTTCCTGGGGTCCCCATTGAGGATGTGATTCACGAAGACCAAGAAGAACGCAATCGGGTCATGTCGCTACTCTTTGAGTTGCTGCTGATTGAAATGTTTGAGTTGAGGCTGGTTCAAACAGACCCAAACTTTGCCAACTACCGTTATGACCCAGAGAGCGGCCAAGTTGTTTTGCTTGATTTTGGTGCCTCACGCCGTTTCAAGGCAGCATTTACCGGAGCATATCTAGATTTGCTAAAAGCGGTGGTGGCTCATGATCAGGATGCCATGGCTGATGCGGCCAATCGTATTGGTTACAAACTGGGGTCTGAAAAAACACCCTATCGTGACACGATTTTACAGCTGGCCGCGGTCGTTTTGGCGCCGCTTACCCGGGATGAGCCCTACGACTTTGCTACTTCTGAGCTCCCCAAACAGGCAGTAGCCATGGCCGGCGACATACAGCGGTATAAGGAGTTTTGGGAGGCGCCACCTGTCGATGTGGCTTACATTCACCGGAAAATTGCAGGGTTGTTTATGCTGGCTACCCGGCTCAAAGCGCAAGTCAATGTCAACGAACTTCTTCTGCCATGGCTGCAAGAATAATGGCTAAAGCAACGTAATGACTCAGGTCGGATAAACAACATGTCAAACAGCAAACTGATTCTTGTCTTGGGCGATCAGCTCAGTTGGAGCAATCCCGCCATAGCGGCTGCCGATCCTCAAACCGACGGCATTGTTTTGGCTGAAGTTCGGGAAGAGGCGTCTTATGTACCCCATAATCGCCATAAAATGGTGCTCATATTCTCTGCCATGCGCCACTTCGCTCAAGCTCTTCGAGACCGGGGTTTTACCGTCTTTTACACCGAGATCGGGGCGGGGCTTGGCAGCCTTGAGGAGGCCTGCTCGGCGGCACTCAAGCAGCATCCGGCAAAAAGCTTAGAAGTCTGTAGTCCCGGCGAGCACCGTTTGCTCACTGCCATGCGTCAGTGGAGTGAACGCCTAGGGGTCGCAGTCAACCTTTTGGAGGACACGCGTTTTCTCGCCTCAAATGATGACTTTTCAGCTTGGGCGGCAGGGCGTAAACAGCTGCGCATGGAATATTTTTATCGGGAGATGCGCAAACGCTACGACCTGCTGCTAGATGACCAAGACCCCTGTGGTGGTCAGTGGAACTATGACGCAGACAACCGGAAAGGGTGGCGCAATCAAGTTCCAATACCAGAGCGTGAGGACGTCCCTCCCGATGCCATCACCCAGAAGGTCATCGACGAAGTGCTCGAATACTTTCCTGATAATCCCGGTGACCTGAGTCAATTTCGCCTGGCGGTGACTAATGAAGGGGCTCAGCAGCAATTTGACTGGTTTTGCCGTTATACGCTGGCAGATTTTGGAAATTACCAAGACGCGCTGCCGGAGGAGTCGCCTTGGGTATTCCACAGTCTTATTTCGATGTACCTCAACTGTGGCCTTCTTGAACCACTAGCTTTGTGTCAGCGGGTGGAAGCTGAGTATCGCGCTGAGCGTTGTTCCCTCGCGGCAGCCGAAGGGTTTATTCGACAAATTTTGGGATGGCGAGAGTACGTTCGTGGCATTTACTGGTTGTTAATGCCCGAGTACGCCGAGCGTAATACTTTCGATGCCAGACGCCCCCTGCCAGATTTTTTCTGGAATGCTGAGACGGACATGCGCTGCTTGCAGCGGGCCCTGAGCCAGTCCCTCGATCTGGGCTATGCCCACCACATTCAGCGGCTTATGGTTATTGGGAATTTTGCGCTGTTGGCCGGGCTCGATGTCCACAGCGTGTGTGCCTGGTACCTGGCTGTGTATGTCGACGCTTATGAATGGGTCGAATTGCCCAACACGTCTGGAATGGCTTTGTTTGCTGATGAGGGTGCGATGGCGAGCAAGCCTTACGCAGCAAGCGGTAAATACATCCAGAAACAGGGTAACCACTGCAAGCAGTGTCGCTACAACCCTGCGAAAATGACCGGGGACGAGGCCTGCCCCTACAACAGTCTCTATTGGCACTTTATTGATCGCAATGCTGATTTGCTTAGCTCCAATCCAAGAATGGGCTTGATTATGGGGAATTGGCGAAAGCGTGACCCGGAAGAAAAGCAGGCCATAACGGCATGGGCAGATACCCTGCTCGAACAGCTGTGAGGTGTTACTGACATATTGGGTGGCGAGCTGAACCTAAGCCAAGCCTGATTAGCCACTGAAACAACCTAGGTGGGTAAAGCCCCAAGAGGCCCGGTTACGCGATAACTAAAAAGTCAGAGACGCGGCAGGTAAAGAAACATCACTAGTGGGCGAAAATGTGGGTCCGAATCGACAGAGGGTTGTTGAGTACTATCTGCGGTTAGCTTCTGCTGAGTGCCTTGTGGCGCTGACTTCCGCAGCGTTTTGAGCAGTAGACGACCTCGTCCCAATTGTTCTTCCAACGTGCGCGCCAGGAAAAAGGCAGCTCACAGACCGGACAGACTTTGGTTGGTAAATCGCGTTTTTTACGCATACGAGGCATTAGTGCCCCTCACCAATGGGCCAATCAGCGGCGTCAATGACGTAGTGGGGCTGCGAGGGGCGATCGCCATCCCACTTAGCAGTAAAAATCCCTTGTGGATCCCACTGTCCGGCCTGCTTATCGATATTAAAGTGACGGCCACCACGTGGGTCGCCGCCTACGCCGGCAATGTATTGCCAGTTGCCGTAGTTGCTACCGACGTCATAGTCGATGAGGTGTTTTTCAAAAAAAGCCGCGCCAAATCGCCAATCAACCTTCAGCTCATTGATCAGGCAACTTGCGGCTATTTGTCGGCCGCGATTACTCATCCAGCCGGTCGCTACCAATTGTCGCATCAGCGCGTTGACCAAGGGGAAGTTGGTATCCCCGGCACACCATCGCGCAAAATTTCTCGGGTCAAAGGTGTTGCCGCGTATTTTTCCCGAGCTACCGCCAATCTTGAACATTTGTGCGTCATCAACGACGGCGCGCCAGTGGAAAAATTCGCGCCACAGAAGTTCGAAAAACAACCAGTAGGTGGACTCATTGCTCAAGTCTTCGCGTTCAAAGCGGAAAACCTCGTGGGCAACCTCCCGAACCGATAAATTGCCATTGGCTAGCCAGGGCGAAAGCGTGCTGGAGCCGTCCAGCGCATCGAGGCAGTTTCGGGTCTCTTTGTATTGCGTAATTGAGCGGTCATCAAATACGAACTGCCGCAGGCGCCGCAGGCCAGCTGCACGTCCCCCGGGTAGCGGCAGCATGGTTGGCTTCGAGGTATCTGCAGGTGGGATAGCATCAAACTGCGCGGCTGGAGGCGGTGGTAGGGCCTCTGGGGAGGGGCTGGGCCCTCGGACATTGAGTTTCTCGGCCGCTCGTCGGAACGGCGAGAAAACCTTCGGTAAGTCTTCTAGTTCAAAAGGCAGGTCAGGCTGCTCAAAGAGGCTGTTGCCTCGATGAACTTGCAGGGGAACGGTCAGTTTTTCATCCAGATAGGCCAAAGTCTTTCGCTCGTAAGAACCGGGAGTAAAGGTGGTGCTGACCTCAGTGATGGCAAACCGAGCGACGAGATCAGGCAGTACTAGCTCTGGAGAGCCTTCAAGCACCATGAGCGCTTGTCCCCGTTCAACGAGCTGTTGATGCAGGTCTTGGAGTGACTCTCGCAGGAAGCGCTCGCGTTGGGCACCCACACCCACCAAGTTGCACCAGGGGCGCGGCTTGGGCATGAGGTAGACACACAGTAGTGAATCGGCCGCCGTATGGCTGGCAATGGCCGGGTTGTCTTTTAGGCGCAGGTCGTTGCGGAACCAGTGAAGATGGCGCATAGCGTGCTCTTTAAGGGGTTGATGGCGTTACGCCTTAGTGCTCGATTTGGATCGGAGCCGCTGCGCAAGACTAGTTTTTTTGTCGCCAAATTCTAGACATTACGACTGACTGAACAGCAGGAGGAAAAAATGTGTGAAAAGTTGGGCACAATAGGGAACTTTCCATCAAAAACCTTAATTTTTATCGCATCATAGCCACTCTGTTTATACCTGCGCCTCGCTAACACACCGGAGATTATTCATGTCGTCACCTGTCAAAAGGTTTTTCGCTCGTAAAGCCCTAGTCCGCGCTATTGCTGCGGCTGCGGTGGTCACTGCTACCGGTTTCCACGGCACGGTGTATGCCCAAGAAACGTCAGCCATGGTGCGCGGCAGCGTGACCGATATGTCGGGCGCAGCGGTTGCCGGCGCTGATGTCGTGATTACATCGCAGCGCACTGGTATTGAAAAACGGGTCACGACTGACGAGCGCGGTTATTACTCTGTGAGAGGGCTTCCAGCCGGGGTCACCTATGACGTCAGTGTCGACGCTAATGGCCTACAAAAGGCCATGACCGATGACTTGCAGCTGGCGGTGGGACAACAAGCGGTTCTCAATTACGCATTGAGTACAGAGGAGGAGGTTATTGTGGTCGGTCAGCGGATCGCTGTGGCTGAAACCGCGATTGGACCGAATGCTGTCTTTGATCTAAAAAGCCTAGAAGATTCCCCCGCCATTAATCGCAACATCACCGATGTCATTCAGCAAGATCCAAGAATTTTCGTCGATCAATCCCGCGGCGATGTCGACGCCATTCAGTGCAACGGCGCCAACCCGCGTTTTAACAGTCTCACTGTTGACGGGATTCGCCTCAACGACGGCTTTGGTCTAAACAGCAATGGGTATCCGACCCAGCGCATGCCTTTTCCCTACGACGCGATTTCTAGTGTGGCAGTAGAGATGGCACCTATGAGTGTTGTTTACGGTGGATTTTCCGCCTGTAACGTCAATGCCGTGACTAAGACCGGCGCCAATGAGCTGTCGGGCTCGGTATTTTTTGATTATGGCTCCGACTCCCTGCGTGGTGACAAGCTTGAGGGCGATAGCATTGAATCTCAGGATTACGAAGAAACCCGTTGGGGTTTTGAGCTCGGGGGGGCATTGATAAAAGATAAGCTGTTCTTTTACGGTGCTTATGAAAAGTACGACGGTGCGGACCTCAATGACCGTGGTTCCATTGGCTCGGGTGCAGTCAATGAGGTGCTGATCTCACAGGCAGAATTGGATCGTATTTCACAAATCGCCAGCGATGTTTACGGTTATGAAGCGGGTCGAACCGTCGCCGAGGCCTTCGACTTTGAAGACGAGAAATATCTGGCGAAGATTGACTGGTATGCCACGGATACTCAGCGCCTTGCCTTCACCTACATGTATAACGATTCCTTCAACTTTTCGCCCTCAGACGGTGACCTGAACGAATTTGAATTTGATAAGCACTTCTATAAGCGGGGCTCTGAACTCACCTCGTATACCCTCAACTGGTACTCTGATTGGACCGCGAATTTCTCCACCGAAGTGCGCTACTCCATCAGCAACGTAGACTTTCTTCAGCAGTCGGTTTCCGGTCCAGATTTTGGTGAAGTCCAAATTCGCGCTGGTGACGGCGTGACGGTCTATATGGGCCAAGATGACAGCCGTCAAGCCAATGATCTTGAGTGGGATACGGATCAGATGGTATTGCGTGGCTACTATAATTTGGGTGATCACACGATTACTGGTGGCTTCGAAAGAGAGTCTATTGAGGTGTACAACCTGTTTTATCAGCATACTGACACCGAGCTGCGGTTCAACAGTATCGATGACTTTGAAAATGGTTTAGCCGCTCGGGTTTATTACGGTAACGCCCTCAGCAACAACGAACTCGATGCCGCGGTTGATTGGAGCTACGACGTCAGCAGCTTCTACATTGAAGACAAGTGGCAGCTGACCGACAGCCTATTGCTGACCTTTGGTCTGCGTTATGACTACTACGAAACCGATGATGTGCCAAATGAGAATGCCGATTTTGTGGCTGACTATGGCTTCTCGAATACAGCGACTCTTGACGGCATCGATTTGTTGTTGCCGCGCTTCGGCTTCACCTGGGACGCTTCTGACGCAGTAACGGTTCGCGGCGGGATTGGCTTATTCTCAGGTGGTAATCCGAATGTTTGGTATTCCAACGTCTACTCCAACACCAACACCACGGCAGTACAGACGCAGGACCGTGGTCCCGATCGGGCCGGGGTCGATCTATTTGCCCAAAACTATGTCTACTGTGAAGATACTGCTCCCACCTGTGGGCCGGGCTATGGTGTTCCTGAAAACCTTGCAGCGCAGGTTGCGGCAGGGGATGGCAGTAACTTTGAGATTGTTTACCTCGATCCCGACTTTGAAGCACCGACAGAATGGAAGTACGCGCTGGGCGCAACTTGGGAGATGGGCAACGGCTACGTGTTGAGTGCCGACGCTCAAATTACCCGCGGTGAGGACACGGCCATCTACAAACACGGCGATCTTGAATTCACGGGCGAGTTCAACGACTTTGGTAACGGCTATCCGATTTACGACAGTGTTCGAACCTCGTCTTTTGTCTTGACCAACAGTTCCAAAGGCAATGAGTCGGAATCGTTATCGGTGAGTTTGTTCAAGGCCTGGGATTTTGGTCTTGATATGCGTCTTGGCTACGCTTGGACGGATGCCAAAGATGTGAACCCCATGACGTCATCGGTGGCGTTTTCCAACTACGTCAATCGCACGTTCTATGACCCAGAAGAAGAGGTCTTGTCTACGTCAAACTACAATATTGAGCATCGCTTTACCGCAGTGCTCAACTACTCGACCGAATGGTTTGGCAATAACGCCACTCGGTTCACACTCTTTGCCCAAGGTAATTCCGGCTACCCCTACAGCATTACGCTTGAAGGGGCTGATGGCACCATTGGGGCCTACGGTTTTACACCCTATCTCGATTTCGTTGACCACGTTCTCGTCGAGCCGGGTACACGTAACCAAGAGGAGGGCAGCAGTTGGTTTAAAGTGGATCTGCGTGTTTCGCAGGAGTTCCCCGGATTTTCTGACGGACACAAGGGCAGTGCCTTCATCGTGGTTGATAACCTCACTAACCTGATCAACGATGATTGGGGGATCATGGAAAAGCCTATCTTCCCTTATGGCGTGACTCAGGATCAGCAGGCTAACGGGCAGGCTCAAACACGCATTGGCGACGCTTCGCTTTGGGAAATTCGCGTGGGCATGAACTACCGGTTCTAGAGGTGCCTGAAGGCTCGGCGAAAAAAGGCGCTAATAAAGCGCCTTTTTTTTGCTCAGCTTTTCGTGCTGAAGGCCCAATCAAGCAGGGCGGCGAGGCGTTTCGCAGCACGATAGATCTGCTGGTCGACCGCGGGACGATTGCTGGTTAAATAATGACTGTCTAGGGCCTGCAGTCTGGTGCCATGGCGGTAATGAACGTTGGGATCGTTAAGTACGGTGAGTGTTTCATCGGCCCAGGCCAAGATCGCTGCCTCAGGGTCCTCCAAGGAGGGCGCTTCGATAGTCTCTAAGCTGGGCGCTTGGCCGCCATCATTTTCGTAGCGAAGAATTAGACCATCCCATATTGCGTGCATGCTGACTGTGTCTCGTTTTTCCTGCAATTGCTTGCCCAGTCCTTCGGGTAGCTGTAACCGATAGGTATTTCCCCCTAAATCGCTGGCGTAGCCCAAATGCAGGGGTTGATGCAGATCACCCACGAGGTGGCCTACCCACAATACGGCTTCACGGCGTTGGTGGGTGGAGCCGTGCTTCATGAGAGAAGTTTGTTCGATCAGCGCAGAGATGATGTCGCCGCCTTTGGGGCGAGGGACCGCGCTGATGCGCCGTGTGTCTGGAGGAGCATTGAGGTAATGCCATGATTTTGTGTCGGGGCGTTTACCTTTAATCTCGTCAGCCCAACTGCACTGCTTTCCCAGTGGCTCACCAAGCAGGTTCGCAAGTGCTGCCCGGGTGGCAGATTGTACTTGCGCCATTGCCAAGTCACAGACTCTCTGGTGTCCATCTTCCCACCATGCCTGTGCAGAACCGCAAAGTAGCGCCGAAAATGCTGTCGCTGCGCAAAATACAGACTTTCTCAGTAGACCCATTGACACTTTTATGACCCCTAAAAAACGGACGGTATACCCTGCCTCAGATCAGCGATTTTTCACAGCAGAATTTAGCATCGAAAGACAAGGGCCAGAAGTCGCTAAAACACTGGCTCACCAGCATTTCGTGGCCGCCCCCGCTAAACCGGCCTTCACGACTCATTGATCAAAACGAGTAGCCGCAAACGAAGCAGCCGTTTTAACGCCAGCGGTGTGGGTTTAATCTGTCATAGGGTATTATTCGACAGCTTGCAGATCCCATTAATTTTCCTCAGCCACCAAGGGGTGCTCGGAGTACACAATGACCGCCCACTATTTTGCGATTTATGATGCTGATGGAACCCTCGCAGGGGAAGTGGGCTATGTCCTAGGGAAGCTCGCGGGTGTACGGCGTTGCGCTTTGTGTGATATCAGTCATGGATGGAACCCCGCGGGCAAGGCAGCGTGGCGCAGAGATTCGGGGTTGTCTTGCCAGCTTAAATGGTTACATCGTGATGAGCAGAGTGCGGCTTTAGCGGCGCATACTACAGATCAACTTCCAGTGGTTGTTGAGCAGCGAGGTGATCGGTTCAGAACGTTGTTGGGGGCCGAGGCGTTGGCGGCTTGCGGCGCTGATTATGAGGTTTTTTTAGGGCTGCTAGAGGCCGCGGTTGCCGCTGGCGAATCGGCTGAGTGTGATGCCTCAAGCCCGCGAGAGCCTGGCTCGAGTCCAGCGGCTTAGTGAGGCAACGCCTGAGAGTGAAAATCCGTAGGGTGAGTTGGTTTTTAGGTTTAAGGCAGAGTTCATGAACAGTCTTTTAGGTATTGGCTTTTTACTCCTAGTGGCATGGCTGCTGTCTTCTAACCGACGGGCGATCAACCTGCGCACCGTGGGCTTAGCCTTCGCACTTCAGGTGCTTATTGGTTACGTCGCTCTGTTTAGCGAATGGGGCCAGGCGGGCCTCAATATTGCCTCCGATCAAATAGCGGCCTTGTTGGGTTTCAGTCGCGCGGGTATCGATTTTATGTTTGGAGGGCTGGTTTCTGTCGACAGCAATCTGGGCTTTATTTTTGCGTTCAGCGTGTTACCGGTGGTGATTTTCTTTAGTGCTTTAATTGCAGTTCTGTATCACATTGGTGTCATGCACTGGATCATCCGAACACTCGGCGGTGCATTAAAAAAGATCTTGGGTACCAGCCATACAGAGTCGCTGTCGGCATCGGCAAATATTTTTGTGGGTCAGGCAGAGGCGCCCTTGGTTGTCCGTCCTTACCTCGCCGGCATGACGTCATCTGAGTTGTTTGCCATTATGGTGGGCGGGATGGCGTCGATCGCAGGGTCGGTGATGGCTGGGTATGCTGCTTTGGGTATCCCACTAGAATATCTTCTGGCAGCGTCTTTTATGGCCGCCCCCGGGGGGCTCTTGATGGCGAAGCTAATTGAGCCTGAAACCAATGTTCCTGTCCGTCCCGAACGCGGTGAAGGTCCTGAGCGGGACAGTTATATCAATCTTGTTGATGCCGCAGCCAGTGGGGCTATGGATGGGTTTCGCATGGCTGGGGCTATTGCGGCAATGTTAATAGCCTTTATCGGTCTGATTGCCCTAGTCAACGGCCTGTTGGGTTGGGGTGGTTCTCTGGTTGGATTTGCAGATCTTTCATTGGAAGGACTGTTGGGTATTATTTTTAGGCCGCTGGCTTGGCTGTTGGGTGTACCTTGGTCTGAGGCGGCCATGGCGGGAAGCCTGATCGGACAAAAGCTAGTATTGAACGAATTTGTGGCTTATGTCGCTTTTACAGATATCGCTGACCAGTTCTCCCCAGTTGCATCGGCGATCACGATTTTTGCCCTGTGCGGTTTCGCGAATTTATCTTCGATCGCGATTTTATTGGGCGGTTTGGGCGCGATTGCCCCAGTGCGTCGAGATGAAATATCCCGATTTGGATTAAGGGCATTGCTCGCCGCGACGCTCTCCAATTTGATGAGCGCGGCACTCGCCGGTCTCTTTTTGTCATTGGGCGCATAGATCGTGGCGGCCCAACAGTCTGTCATTCCACTGATTTCCTGCAAGGACCCCAATTTCGCCCGTCTCTTTGTCGATTCTTTGCAAGATTATGGCTTCGGTGCTTTGGTCGATCACCCCCTAGACATGGCGCGTGTGCGCACCATTTACGGCGAGTGGCGCGACTACTTTTTAGCGGGTGTGGCCAAAAATTATGTAATGGATCCGGTGCAGCAAGACGGTTATTTTTCCTTGCAGGTGGCGGAGCACGCCAAGGGCAGTACTCAGCGAGATTTTAAAGAGTATTTTCAATATTACTCTTGGGGTCGTTGTCCCCCAGAGCTCAAAACTTGCCTCGCCACTCACTTTCAGCAGGCCGTTGATTTTGCCAGTGAGCTTCTGGCCCACATAGAGCGCGAGGCTCCCCCAGAAGTCATGGCCAATTTGAGTGAGCCCCTGAGCGGTATGATTGAGGGCAGTCGTCAAAGCATGCTGCGGGTGCTGCACTACCCTCCAATGCCTGAACCCCTGTCGGCTCCTCGGGCCGCCCCTCACGAAGACATTAACTTGCTGACGTTGCTACCGGCGGCAGATGGGCCTGGGCTGGAAATTCGGACACGAGACGGCGAATGGATTAAGGCCCCTAATCAACCGGAACAACTGCTTGTGAATATCGGCGATATGTTGCAAGAGGTTTTGAGTGGCTGGTTACCCTCTACGACCCACCGGGTGGTTCACAACCCCAAGTCGCATACCGATGGACGCATGTCGTTACCCTTATTTCTTCACCCGCGTCCTGAGGTAAAGCTGTCGACCCGCTATACCGCAGAAAGCTATCTGCAGGAGCGCTTGGGGGAGTTAGGTGTGCTACCGGCCTCATCTTCTTAAGCCTGCGCTGTGAATCCTTGCTCTGCATATCTATGGTGTTTGGGAATCGAGGTGCAGGTATGACGAGATTGCTCACGCGATGGGTTAGGCACTTAGCGCTAGTAACTCTGAGCCTACACGGTACGGCCACTTACGCGGAGGCGCTCCTCGATAGACCCTTGGCGGTTGCTGTGGCGGCGAACTTCGCGGGCGCTGCCGAGCAGTTGGCCGCGAGCTTTACCGAAAAGACCGGTGTGCCGGTCAGACTTGTTATGGGTTCTACGGGCCTGCTTTATGCGCAAATTACTCAGGGTGCGCCTATCGATTTATTTTTGTCGGCAGACACCGAACGCCCTCAGGCATTGGTCGCCAAGAATCTTGGTATTGGCCAGAGCTACGCCATTTACACCCTAGGCAGGCTGGTGTTGTGGGTTCCCGATGGTGAAAATGTTGACCCTGCGGCGTTTTTGACCGCCGCTGACAGTGTGGCTCTGGCCAATCCGTTACTGGCACCTTACGGACGAGCTGCTTCAGACGTCATAGCGCGCTTCCCAACGCAGTCAGCGAACCTGCGGATCGTGAGGGGGCAAAATATTAGCGCGACGTTTACTCAGATCGCATCAGGGGCAGTCCCCGGTGGTTTCGTCGCGCTATCCCAAGTCTTGGCACAAGGCATTCCCCGAGAACAATATCGGGTTATGCCTGAGGACTGGCACCAGCCTATTGAGCAGGCGCTGGTACTCATAAAACATCAAAATCTGCATCCCGCGGCTCAAAGTTTCAGAGGATTTCTGTTATCCGAAAAAGCCTCGGTTATGCTGAGTGCTCAAGGTTATGTGGCAGTGGGGGGTGATCAACAGCATGAATATTGATTGGCAAGCCTTCGTGCTGACTGCGCAGCTGGCTGGGATAACCACGGCGATCCTATTAGTCGTGGCAACGCCGCTGGCCTGGTGGTTGGCGAACTCTCAACGGCCTTGGGTCGGCTGGGTTGAGGCATTGGTTGCTCTGCCTTTGGTATTACCCCCCACCGTGATGGGTTTTTACTTGCTGTTGTTGTTCTCGCCGGGAGGTGGTCCCGGAGCTTGGTGGCTGACTCTGACGGGACAGTCATTGAATTTTAGTTTTACAGGGCTCGTTATTGCATCGGTTATCTATTCCCTGCCTTTCGCGACGCAACCGATTCAAGGCGCGTTTTTAAGTGTTGGCCGGGGGGTTATTGAGGCTGGGGCCACCCTGGGCGCCGCGCCATTAGACCGTTTTTTTCGATTGGTCCTGCCGCTGTCTAGACGCGGGTATCTCACCGCGGCCGTGCTGGTATTTGCGCACACTTTGGGGGAGTTCGGTGTGGTGTTAATGATCGGTGGCAATATCCCCGGGGAGACCCGGGTGGTGTCGGTGGCGCTCTACGAGGCAGTTGAAACCCTCAACTATGGTAGCGCCCACACCATGGCCGCTATTTTGTTGGGAATTTCTTTTGTTGTGCTGCTAGTGGTCTACGGTCTGAATCGTCGTTCCTCCTTCCGCTTGGGATCTGGGGTTTAAAGAGATGACGGCACTACGGGTTGATCTGCAAAGCACCCTCGGTGAATTTTCACTGCAAATTACTGAGCAGTTAAACATTGATACCGTGCTCGGGGTCCTCGGGAATAATGGTGCAGGTAAAACGACCCTGTTGCGGCTTCTTGCCGGATTGGACCAGACGGAACAAGGCGTCATTGAGTTTGGTGGCAGCCCTTGGCTGGATACCTCACGCGGTATCTTTGTGCCGCCACACAAGCGCCGTATAGGAATGGTTTTTCAGGATGCTCGTTTATTCCCCCATCTCACGGTGATGGGTAATTTAGACTTTGCTGCGGATCGCGCCGCGGGGCAGTTACTACCCCATAAGGAAGTGATCAAAACATTGGGCTTGGAGAAGTTGCTTGCGCGCAGCCCTGAAGGCCTCTCGGGAGGAGAGCGGCAGCGGGTGGCACTCGCTAGAGCACTGATGAGTGCCCCCCAACTTCTGCTAATGGATGAACCACTCTCGGCGGCAGATATGGGCTATCGAATTGAGCTGTTGCCGTATCTACGCCAAGTTATCGATCGTTTCAAAATCCCCACGCTCTACGTCGCTCATACCCTTGATGAATTGACGCAGCTGGCCGATCAGCTACTGGTACTTCGTGGGGGTCGGTGTGCGGCATTGGGTTTGGTAAATGAAGTATTGGCGCAGCTGGATTTACCTGAGGTGGCTGGCAGAAAGGAAGCGAGTTCGATTATCACAGCCAGGGTCACCAGCCATGACCTTGACTATCAGCTGACTTCCCTAAGATTTGGGGGCCAGTCGCTATCGCTATCGGGTTTGGTCGCCAAACCGAACGAGGACGTACGAATTCGGGTCTTTGCCACAGATGTCGCTATTGCTCTAACCAAGCCTCAGGGAATTTCTATTCGCAATGTTTTACCGGCGGTGGTGACGGCTATTCGAGTCGACGTGGCATCGCCTTTTGCCGATGTTTTGGTCGCGGTAGATGGGCAGAGTCTTCGTGTCCGTATGACCCGGGCGTCTTTGGATGAAATGAATCTGCGCGAATCTCAGCACGTTTTTGCCCTCCTCAAAACTGCATCTCTCGCTTCAGACTGATGGGTCGTGCGGCCGCCGCCAATGCTGCATAGCGAGCCCCGTCAGAATCATTGCCAACCCTACTAACGTGGAGCCTTTAATGGCCTCACCCAAAAGCGCCCAAATTAAAATCAAAGAGAGCGGGGGTGACAGAAAGATGAGCGTCGAAATACGCGCCGTGTTTTGGGTCAGCTTCATGGCTTTGAGCCAAAGAATGAAGCTCAGCCCCATTTCGAAAAAGCCAATGTATAGGCCGCCTGCCAGAGCTTGCCAGGGCAGATTAACCAAGCTACCGGTAAGCCCGGCTAGGGTGAGCAGCACCACAGTGGCAGCCGTGAACCCAACGAATAGACCTTGAATCGGTGGCGTACTGATTCTTGTGTTGCCTATCCAGTAAAGCGCCCACAAAACCGTTGAGGCCATTGCTAATCCCACGCCTGTGGGATCGGATAATTCAAAGGACAGCACGTCCCCTCGAGTTGCAATGACAAACACGCCACAGTAGCTGATGGCGGCGCAGCCAATATCCCGCCGTTTTAGCGCCTGCCCCAACAGGGGGACCGCGAGCAACGGTAGTACCAGCCCCCAAGTGTAATTAATCGCCATAGCTTCTTGTGCTGGCAGTCTGGCATAGGCTCCAAACAGCAAAAAATAATAAAGCGTTGGATTAATTAGACCTAAGGCCGAGAGCCGAAGCCACTCTGAAATTTTGATTTGATTCAGGGTTCCCAGATCACCCGAGAAAAGTAAGATGCCTCCGAGAAAAAGCCATGACGTGATGCTCGCCAGGGTGACCAGAGTCAGAGGCGGGACATAGTCGAGACTTAAATTAAAGGCGGTTGCGACGGTACTCCAAAGTACGACGGCGCCTAAACCAAAAGCCACCGCTCGCCGGTCCGATGGTTCCGGATTCATTGGCGCGTAATGCCGGGCGCTTAAGTCGCTGGCGGCTGCTCGAGAGCAGCTGCCAGAAGCAAATAACTTCCGCCATTGGTGACCTGAGTGTAGCCCTCAGCTTGTAAGGCTGCTGTGGCTATGCCAGAGCGATTGCCGCTACGGCAGTACAGCACAAGAGGGGCATCGGCAGGCAGTTCCAGCGCGTTGACCCCGGCGACGATGTCGGTGTGAATAATCGCCAGTGCGCCAGGGAGGGCTCCCTCGGCGATTTCAGCCGGCGCTCTTACATCGATCACGGTGGCACCCTCATGAATCAGTGCCACGGCATACTGCGTGTTCTTGTCAGGCATTTCAGCACCTCCTAGGGCCGGTAATAAAAGGAAGAGCAGTCCAAGAAACGTTGGCTTCATATTGGGTAGGTCTCCTGCAATACACGAGTGGTGGCGTGCCGTTTGTCTGTTCCTAGCGTCTAGGCGCGTACACTTCTGTCCTGACTTGTATTACAACCCTAAAACTGCGAGTTTGGCTATTCTTTTTCCTGTTGGGGTTCGCGAATGCGATCTATATTTTTTGCGGTATCTCTGCTGGCTTGTCATCAAGCGACGGCTTGGTCGGACCATGCCAGCCTGGCGTGGCCCATGTTGCGCACAGATGCCACATTGATGCAGTCACGAGTCGTGGTGGAGCCACTGGATGCCTTTTTAAAGGCTGAGGCTGAGGGTATTGCTGAAGTTCTGACGCGGTTAGAGATCGCAATGATTGAAGACGACCCAGAATACCCACCGACGCCAGCGCAACTGAGCTTCGATGCGTTAAATAAAAAAGATTTTCGCGGTCAGTTTATTGGTGCTCTCAGAATCAGCCCGCGGTTAGATTACGGGCTGTACCGCCAAGTTATGGCCGGCGATGTCATCTCGCCTGACAGTGAAACTCTGGGCTGGTCAGACCTCTCTTATCTACCCAGCGGAGACTCGGCACAGGAGCGCATCTATTTGCCGCTGACTCCGGGGACACGCGTTAGCCCCGCTTATATTTTGGCCAGCGCCAGTGACGAGCCTGATCTTGGCATGGATGTGGGGCTTTATAGTAATAACGACACCGACGTGGGAGCTCGATACGGGCTTGGGGAGCAACCTTTTGGTAATCCCAATCTTCCTTATGGCTCTCAGGCACCGCTGCACATGGGTTTTTACCATTTAGACGCGGTGACTGAACTTGCGCAGCCAAGTCTCAAGCGAACGTTGCCGCTATGGCGGATAAAACAATATGAAGCGTTAGCTCGCTTGGCTTTTGCCAGTGGGCATGAATATTGGGGTTGGCGATTTATGGGTTGGGCGCTGCATTACGTTGGCGACCTAACGCAGCCTTACCATACAGATCCGTTGCCGGGCGTCGATTTGTTGTCTGCGTTGTGGTCGGTAGTAATGGGCGAGACGAATGATCTGATTCAACTTGTCTCCAATCGACATGGCGTGCTGGAGTCTTATCAATACCGTCGGGTGCTGGCGCTTATGCACGAGGGTGCCTGGCAGGCGCCGTTGCTTTTGGCCATTTCAGAGCCTCAGACTGCGTGCTTCACTCCGGAGGGCGTTGTGTCAGATTTGACGGCTCAGTCAGTGGCATTAGGCCCGGGTTTAGATGAGGTCCTGTCAAAGCGAGTGCCTTCGCTTTATGTGAGTGATCCTAGCTTTGAATGGGTGGGCTATGAATTCGAGGCTGATGTGGTTGCACTGATCAGTGCTCAGGGAGGCGACGCTGCCATCCAAGCCCTAGATAACGAGTTGCGAGGCCACCTTCGACGTTTTTCGTATTATTTACAGGGCTGGATTACCCATACAAGAGCCTTGGAGCGCGGTGCAGAGCAGTCTTGATCGCCACGCCGACTTCTCACTTCGTAGGAGGTGGTGAGGTCGTATTATGGATAAAGTTTAGTAACATGCGCTGCCGATGACCGGTGAGTGAGGAGTAACGATGCTGTTGAGACATTTAATATTGGCGATTTGCTGTTCTGGAGGTATGGCCTTATCGGCAGGTATCTTTGCTCAGGAAGAGGCGACCCGAAAAACGCCGATGATGGGTCCAGCGATCCCCGACTTCGGCCCCGTTTTAACCCCACCGGCAGGCTTTTACAGTTTGGACCCAGACACGCGCTATAAGGTGTCCATTGATATCGGGAAAACCGCAGATTTTCCCGGAGATAGAAACCTCAAGCTCACCTCTGTGGCGCGGTTCCTTAATATGTACGCCCAGCAGGGCATGCCACAGGAAAACATCGAGTTTTCGGTTGTTGTGCACGGCATGGCCGCCAATGACTTATTGTCTGATGAGGCTTATCAAGCGCGGTTCAACGATCCCAATCCCAACACCGAGTTGCTGAACCAACTGCATAAGGCCGGGGTTAAGATTTACCTTTGCGGCCAAACGGTAGCCTTTCGAAACATTGAATGGAGTGAGATACGACCTGATATTATCGTGGCCTTGTCAGCCATGGGGGCTCACGTGCGTTTGCAGCACGAGGGCTATACCTTAATCCCGTTTTAGGCCTAGGGCGATGACTGGCTTTGAGCTCGATTCCCGGTTAGCCGCGGATACCCATTTCGTGGCCCGCTGGGGGCTTAGTGATGTGCTTCTTATGGATGACGCGCGATTCCCCTGGCTCATACTCGTGCCGCGGATTCCCCGGGTTACAGAGTGGTTTGATCTGGGCGCGGACGCCCGGGTAGCGCTACTCAACGAAACCCTCTTGCTGGGGGAGGCTGTGCACGCATTCTTCAACGCTGAAAAAATAAATACGGCGGCTTTGGGTAATGTCGTTTCGCAGCTGCATGTACATGTTGTGGCACGTTACACCCGCGATCACGCATGGCCGGCACCGGTATGGGGTATTGGCACGCCAGAGCCCTACGACAGTGGGTCGCTTATAAGCACCATTGATCGTCTGCGTCTGGAGTTGCCTCGATTGTGAAGTGTTTAGTTCAACGGGTTACTGAAGCCGCAGTCGAGGTAGCGGGTGAGCGCGTTGGAGTCATTGGCTCGGGCCTTTTGGTGCTTGTTGGCGTCGAAAAAAAGGACGATAACGACAAAATCGAGCGTATGGTGGAACGCCTCCTTGGCTACCGTTTGTTTGGCGATAACGAAGATCGTATGAATAGGTCCATACGCGATGTGGCGGGAGATCTACTACTGGTGTCTCAATTCACCTTGGCTGCCGACACCAAAAAAGGCACGCGTCCAAGTTTCTCCAGTGCTGCGGAGCCTGCAATCGCTCGTGCTTTGTTTGACGAGTTTGTGGAATTAATAGGCGCACAGCATGCTGGGCACATTGCAACAGGACGCTTCGGCGCCAATATGCAGGTGAGTCTGGTCAATGACGGCCCTGTTACCTTTTTATTAGAAACCTGAGTGATGCCTGAGTCTCATAGCTTTCAACACCATTACGGTCGGCGCGGATTCCTCGATGCATTGGTTTTGGTGATACCTGCCATCCCCTTTGCTTTGGTTTTTGGTTTGGCGGTGCGGGAGTCCGGGATGGCGATCTGGCTGGGCTGGAGTTCATCTCCCGTTATGTTCTCGGGTGCGGCGCAAATTACACTGATCACGCTTCTGGGAGAGGGCGCGTCTGTTGCTGCTGCTGCTACTGCGGCACTGGTGGTGGGTGCTAGGCATCTTTTTTATTCGTTCTCTATGGCGCCGGTCATGCAGCTGCAGCCGCGGTGGTTTCGATGGTTGGCACCTTACATGCTGGTTGATCAGGTATTTGCGCTGTGCGTGGGTAAGCAAGAGCTGCCAGCCTCCGATTTCCGCCATTACTATTTGGCGGCGGGTATTACGTTTTGGATGTTTTGGATGACCTTTACAGCCTTGGGTCTGTTTGTCGGGCCAGTATTACCTGAAGGCTTAGATATTAGCTTTGCAACGCCGGTTTTATTCATGGGGCTGTTGGCCACTACGATTAACAGCTGGCAAAAAGCCGTGGTTGCGGTCTTCGCCATGTTGGTCACTTTTTTGTTGGCTGACATGCCCAATCGGAGTGGACTTCTGTTTGCTGCCTTAGCCGGGTTACTGCTGGGGTTGCTACTTGAGCGTTTTCGCCGATGACGATTATGTTAACTATTTTGATTATGGGTCTGGGCAGCTACGCGATGCGCGCTGTCTTTATTTTATTGTTGTCTAATCACACCTTTCCACCCTTGGCTCTGAAGGCATTGGAATATGTCGGACCTGCTGTCATGGCTGCTTTGGTAATGACAATGCTACTGAGCCCTGAGGGTGGGCATGGACCCAAAGTTTACGAGTGGGCAGGGCTGGCCACAGCCGCAGTTGTTGCACTTCTTACCCGAAACCACATTTACGTCTTAGTAACGGCTATGGGTGTGTATTGGGGCTTGGGTTATTTAATGTGATGGCCTGAGGAGCTCAGTGATCGTGATGTTTCATCCGCAGAGGCAGCTGTTCGAAGTGTTCAGGAAAGTCAGGACTGAGGCGCACGCCAAGACCTAACAGGCGCACCGGTAGATCGCGTCTTACAAGGCCATCTGTTAGCAGCTCTTGATAGTCAGTCAGTGTGGCAGCAGTGCCCACGCGCTCGACGGTTGTGGTTGAGAAATCACTAAACTTTATTTTCACATAGGCTTTTTGAATCCTTGGCGCCAGCTTACTTTTCTCGATTCGGCCGCTGAGCTCCTCGAGTAGGCCCGGCAGTTTGTCGTAACAAGGCTGCCCGTTCGGCAGGTCGTGCGTGTAAGTGTGCTCCACACTTATAGACTTACGAATTCTGCTGGTGTTTACCGGTCGACTATCCCGCCCATGGGCGCGCTCCATCAACGTTTGGGCGAAACTACCGAAACGTCGTTTTAGCACTCTGGCTTCGGCTCTGCGAAGATCAGTGCACTTGTGAAAGCCCATTCGATTGAGCTTTTCCGCGGTAACTGGACCAACTCCAGGAATTGCCCGCACTTCTAGAGCTGCTGTGAACGCATCAACTTCATCCGGCGTGACTACCTTTTGGCCATCGGGTTTATTCCAATCCGAGGCGACTTTGGCCAAAAATTTATTAATCGAAACCCCGGCAGAGACGGTGATTTTGATTTCATTTTTTATTTGTTCTCTTATCGCTTCGGCGATCCGCGATGCTGAGCCGTCAAACAAGGTGCTGTCGGTAACATCGAGATAGGCCTCATCCAGCGATAAAGGTTCTATGAGATCGGTGAACTGCTCAAAGATTTCATGCATTTGTACTGATACTTCGCGATATTTTGGAATATTTACCGGGGCCACAATCAAATCTGGGCACAGGCGATATGCCTGCGACGTGGGCATCGCTGAACGAATGCCAAATTCTCTGGCGGGGTAATTACAGGTTGTGAGTACTCCTCGGCCCTCAGCGCTCCCCCCTACGGCAAAGGGTCGGTTGGTTAGGCTGGGATCGTCCCGCATTTCAATGGCGGCGTAGAAACAATCGGCATCGATGTGAATGATTTTTCGCAAGGTGCTCACTTCGTTGTGTTTTTGTGGCTTGCCATATTTGAGCAGAATTGGGCCCAGCTTAACCAGATTGCGCCACGGCTGGCACCTTCTGAGGGGTTTAAATTGTGGAAGTGATCAAGGTGATTACATCAGTTTTAACTATCAGGAGCTCGTTATGAAAAACTATTTGGCCGCAACATCTGCTTTCACACTCTCAACGCTACTCGCCGCCCAACCGGCTGCCGCCCTCGAAACTGCCACAAAACAAGACCTCACTGCCCTGACCACCCTTGTGGTCGCTACGGCGGCGGCGGGGCCGGTCGGTTTTGTCTTGGGGGGTATTGGCGCCGATTGGATGGTCAATCAGGTTGCCGCAGCAGACCAGCTCGAGACCACAGCCCAGACCCTCGCAGATACTGAAGCTGACTTGGCTTTGGCCTACACCGAGCTGAACAAAGTCAACGCTGACTTAGAAGTTGTGCAGCATGAGCAAGAACGCTTTGCGAAGCTAGCTCTTGAGCAGCTCCAGTTGGAAATGCTGTTTAAAACCAATGACAGCCGTTTAACCGCGGGGGGCAAAGATCGGCTTGCCCTGTTAGCCACTTTCTTGAATCGTAACGAGGGGCTTAGTGTGCGGATTGAGGGGTATGCCGACCCCCGAGGCGACTCAGCAAGCAACATGGCTCTGTCTCTAGCGCGGGCAGAGAGGGTGGCACAGCAGCTGCGTGATGCCGGTGTCGCCACGAATCGGATGACGGTGTCGGCCCATGGAGAGAGCCAGGCCCTTGCGGATGACGGTGATACCGACGCCTATGCGTTAGAGCGGCGAGTGCACATAGCGCTCGATCAGGGCGCTGGCCATCGCCAAGTGGCAGAAGTCACACTCAATGGCGCTTAAAAACAACTGACAGGTTGTTGGCGGGCATGGGGATGACCTCGATTAACTCTAGCTGTCGCTCTGCGGCAGTTAGCGTGACTTCCTCAAGATCTCGGATACCCCATTCGAGATTTCGCCGTTTTAGACTGTGATCGAAGTCCGCGTTTGATGGGGAGGTATGTTCGCCCTTTTGCTTAAAGGGTCCGTACAGATACAAAACACCACAGGGTGGAAGGATGCGTTGGGCGCCGTCGAGGAGCGCCTCACAGCATCGCCAGGGCGCAATGTGAATCATATTAATGGCGACCATAGCGCTGATTGCTGGCGTCATAGCTTGGGTCTCTACCGGCCATGGTTGTTCTAAAACATCCAGCAAAAGGGGGGCTCGCAGGTTGGTACTGGGTTCTGCGTTAGACCAGTCATTAATCATGTTGAGGCTGTCACGATAGCAGTCACTGGGTTGCCAAACCCGGGGGCTGAGTTTGGGTGCTGCATAAACAGCGTGTTGCCCAGTGCCACTCGCAACCTCTAGAACCATCCCGGTGTCGGGGAGGGTCCTCTCAAGCACGTCTACAATAAACTGCCGGTTCCGCTCGGCGGCAGGGGATGCCTTAAGGGTCATAGAGCACACTCCGGGGGTTGTACCTTGCTTCGCATCCCCGCATTATCTAGCGCCGGCCTGTACCTCGTACAGGGCTATTGATTTTTTTACTGGAGCAAGTTTGGCTATGAATGCAGAAAGACAGTATGACGTTGTGGTTTTTGGTGCGTCAGGATACACGGGCCGTTTGGTCGCGGAATATCTGAATGAACAGTACCCCAATGCCGATTTTAGTTGGGCCATGGCGGGCCGCTCCATTGAAAAATTAACCGCAGTACGCGGTGAAATGGGCATTTCTGAGGCCATTCCACTCATTGCTGTCGACAGTGACGACCCAGCTTCCCTAGAGGCCATGGTCAAGTCGGCAGGTGTTGTGATCACCACCGTTGGGCCATATCAGTTGTATGGAGAGGAGCTGGTCAAGCAGTGCGCAACACACGGCACAGATTATGTGGATCTCAGTGGTGAACCTGCTTGGATGCACCACACCATTGCGACTTACAACACGGTTGCAAAGGCCTCTGGAGCTCGCATCGTGCACTCCTGCGGCTTCGATTCAATTCCTTTTGATCTTGGGGTATTTCATCTTCAAGAACACGCCAAGGCGGTCACGGGAAGTACCGTGAGCCGGGTTAAGGGTCGTGTTCGCGCAATGAATGGCAGCTTCTCGGGAGGCACAATTGCCTCGCTACGAGCAACGATGACAGCAGCGGCGGCACAGCCTGAAATTATCGCAACCTTGATGAACCCCTTTGCGCTGACCGAGGGTTTTTCGGGTCCAGCCCAGCCCGATGGTGATCAGCCTCAGTATGACGAGGAGCTGAAGAGTTGGTCTGCGCCTTTTATTATGGCGGCGATTAACACCAAGAACATTCATCGCTCTAACTTTCTGATGGGGCATCCCTATGGCGAAGATTTTGCTTACGACGAGATGATGCTCACCGGTGATGGTGATGAGGGCAAGGCCACGGCAGATTTTGTCGCTAGAGATAAGACGTTAGCTGAGAGCCCATTAAAACCTGGTGAAGGACCCTCCGCGGAAGAGCGTAAAGCCGGTAATTACGAGGCTATTTTTGTGGCGCAGGGAACCGGCGGCGAGATGTTAATTACCTCGGTGGCAGGCGATCGCGATCCGGGCTACGGGTCCACCTCAAAAATGCTGGCAGAGGCGGCTCTGTGCCTGCTGAACAACCCTGAATTGGGGGAGGGTGGGGTCACGACGCCAGCTGCGGCTATGGGGCAACCTCTGATTGACCGTTTGCAAGCAAATGCGGGCATTACGTTTAAAATCGAGTCGCCATGACAGGAGGTGCCAGTGCAGTACGGGGTTGTTTGCGCGCCTGCTCACTGGCACTCGTCACGATGGCGGTGGCGTTGCCCGCCGCCAGTGACACCCTAGCAGCCCGCTGCGAGCTATATCCTCAAGGCGAGTCTCAGGCGTCTAAAACGCTGCCCTGCCAGTTCTCTCAGCGACAGGGCTATGTGTCGATTACGCGCAGCGATGGCATTGCTTATCATCTCAGTCCACAGGCGGACGCGGTAGGCAATTACCTCGATCAAGACGGGCAGCCGGTGTACCGACGCTCAGGGCTAGGTTCTGACGGGTTAATATTCCAAATGCCTGAACTCAGCGTTTATGTTTACTGGGACGTGGCTAAAAAGCCTGATCCCGAGATCAGGTGAGCAATGGTCCCCGAAGAGCTTTTGTCTGGGTGATTAGGAATCGCTGCGACGGGTATGGAGCCCGCACTCAAGGTGGGGGGCAGCTTTAGTGGGGTCGACGCTGGCAGGACCCGTGGGTAGTTTGTACTGAGCAAGATACGCGTCGATATCGGCTTCGGTGCTGTGTAGGAAAGGCGCCAGTTTTAAGATTCCCCGATCATCCCAGCTTGCCGGACGCAACTGAGCCCGAAAGCTTGTTTCTTCAGCACGAATTCCGGTCAACCAAATATGCGGTTTGATCACGCTCATGGCCCTTTCAAAGGGTTCAATTTTTACCAGGTGGGCCAGCTTTGCACGCTGCTCCTCGCTCAGGTCTTCAGTGTCTGCAGCGCCAATGGCACGCAAGCAGCGCGGAGGTGTCAATGTCGGCCGGTAGGTCACAAGATTTAGGTCGAGCTGCGCGACAAGCTGGCGACTGAATTCACGTGTGTTGGCAGGGGCAAACCCAGAGTCAATCCAAAGGATCGGGAGTGAAGGGCCGAGCTTGCTCGCCAGGTGCAGCATTGCTGCAGATTGGGGACCAAAACTGGTGCTTGTGATCACTCGAAGGTTCTGCGCCAATGCCCATCGCACAATGGTTTCTGGCGAGGCTCCCTCAAGCGTATCGTTTAAGGCGTTTAAGTCCCAGGCGACACTTTTTCTCGCAAATACAGCGCTGCTCATATCAATATCCTAGGCGCTTTGCAGCCAGTACAGAGGATCGGTGTGCTGGCTTTTCAATACGTCGCCGCCGGCCTTGGGCGCAAGCTCTTGGGCGAGCCGAGTGACCTCACCAATGATCACCAGAACGGGCCCTTCTTCCAAACAAAGTTCAGCCGCGGCCTCATCGACACGATCCAGCTGGCCGTGCACGACCCGCTGTCGCGGCGTCGTTGCATTTTGAATGAGGGCAAAGGGTGTTTCTGCTTTGAGCCCCGATTCCCGCAGGCGCTGTGCTATTGCTTGGAGGTGAGTGAAGCCCATATAGATCACCAGTGTTTCTTGCTCCTGCGCGAGTGTCTGCCAGTCAGTGTCGGCTTGTTGTAATGCCAGGTGACCCGTGATGTACCTTACCGACCGTGCAACACGGCGATGAGTTAAGGGTATGCCTGTGGCAGCAGCGGTGGCACTGGCGGTTGTTATGCCGGGTACGACCTCAACAGGGATACCAGCCTGTACCAAGGCAAGTGCTTCTTCACCGCCTCGGCCGAACAAATAGGGATCGCCGCCTTTAAGTCGGCAAACGGTGAGGCCTTGCTCCCCAAGCTCAACCAAGCGCGCATTAATACTGTCTTGCGGTGTTGGGCAGTGGCCTCGGCGTTTCCCAACGTCCTCCATTTGAGCATCTCTTCGGGCTAGGCTTAAGACTTCTGGACTGACCAGCTTGTCGTAAAGAACAACATCGGCCTCTTGCAGTCGCTGCAGTCCCTTAAGGGTCAATAGCGATGCATCTCCGGGGCCCGCGCCCACTAATGTTACGCGCCCTTGCGGAGAGTGATCAGCGTTTAAGGCCGTGGTGAGTATGCTGTCCGCAAGGTCGGGCTCGTTGTTAAGAGCGGCCTGACCTGCAGGTCCACTGAGATGCCGTTCCCAGAACTGTCTACGGGTACTCACCGTGTCGAGTATCTGGCGCACGCGTAGCTGCCATCGATCGGCAAACTCAGCTAATCGCTCAAGCCCCTGTGGCAGGGCCTGTTCTAATCGGGTTCGAACAAACCGGGCCAAGACAGGCGAGCTACCGCCAGTGCCAATGCCAATCTGAATGCGGCCTCGAGACACAATGGCGGGTATAAAGCCTTGCGAAAGCTGCGGTGCATCGACAACATTGATAAGCAATCTTTCCGAATCAAGCCATGGCATTAAGGCCTCAGTCCAAGCGTTGACCTCCGCGATTACGACCAAAACATAGCGAGTCTTTGGGTCACGGTTACACTGCTCTACGCGAGCACGTTCCTCTTCGTTGGGAGTGGTGTGCCAGTGGGTGATGTCTGCATCGCGTTCCTGTAGCAGTCGCGCCTTAGCCTCAGCGGCCTCGCCGGTGCCTATGAGCAAAACCGGTCGCGAGGAAATCTGCAATTGGAAGGGAAGAGGGGCGTTCATGCGCTTTTCTTCAACGGTTGACTGGACCGAGCTACAGGCTGGTAGTGATGTGGAAAGGGTGAAAGATGATGAGGCTGGAGTTGCTGCCACTCGTCATCAGTTAATTCGAGCACATCGAAACCCGCGCGGAATCCATAAGCCAAACGATCCAGCCCTACGGGGCCGACGCCAATAAGAGTGCCGGAGTAGCCCTCGGCGCGAAGCAGGGCCGCCGCCGAAAAGGCCTTGCCGTCGACTGGAGTGTCAAAGGCAAAGGCAATCATCACGACATTGCCGACAGCTGTTATGTCGCTCTGCGTTGGATCTAAAGCCTCAGGGGGACTTATGGCGGTCACAGTACCCTGTGAGTTAATGAGTGGCATAACTGATTTCCTTGAGGTAATCGACACCGATTCGATCGACAAAGCCGACGAAATATTCGCCGGGCTGACGTTCTGAAACGTAGGTGTCGACGAGTCTTTTAATGAGCGGCAGTACGTCGTCGTGGGGCACGGCGGGCCCCAGCCGTTTACCCAGCGCAGCGCCCTGCTGGTCGCGTCCACCCAAGGTGATTTGATACCAAGGCTGTCCTTTTTTCTCGACGCCTAAAATACCAATGTGCGCAATGTGATGATGACCGCATGCGTTCATGCAGCCAGAAATTTTGACCTCTAGTGGTCCGATATCAACCTGCTCATCGAGATCATCAAAGGTTTCATGAAGGGCCTCGGCCAAGGACAGTGAAGGGGCATTGGCTAGGCTGCAAAAGTCCAGGCCGGGGCAGGCAATGCTGTCAGAGATAAGCCCCAAGTTGGGGTGCGCTAAATCATGTGCACTGAGGGCCTGCAGCAATTCCTTGAGATCGCTCTCGGCCACATGGGGCAATATCAAATTTTGATCATGGGTCGTGCGTATTTCCGATTGGCTGAAACGATCTGCCAAGTCAGCAACGACGTCCATTTGCAGTGCGGTAACGTCACCCGGCGCAGTGCCAGGACGTTTTAATGAAATAAACACCGAGCGGTAGCCCATAATGCGATGGGGCTTAGTGTTTTGCCGATACCAGCGTTGGAAATCGGGTGAGCCTTGATGTCCCTCAGCCGGTTGCGGCTTGAGGTGACAAGCGAAACTGCCCTTCAACTCTTCAAATGTTTCGGGGCTGATTTTTAAATCGCTATCATGATCAGTGAGATAGCGGTGAGTTACGGCTTCACGAAAGGCCTCCACCCCCATGGCGTTCACCAAAATTTTAATCCGAGCCTTGTACTTGTTGTCACGCCTGCCTGCGAGGTTGTAGACACGCAGCACCGCTGTGAGCCAGTTTCTCAACTCGTCTAGTGGCAGGTCTGCTAGCAGGCGATGCCCTAAAAGCGGCGTCCGCCCCAGACCGCCGCCAACCCAGAGGTCAAAAGCGAGTCCGTGGATCACATGCTTTTTGATGCGAATGCCAACGTCATGGACCTCGATAGCCGCGCGATCTTCCTCAGTGGCTACCACTGCAATTTTGAATTTTCGAGGTAAATACGCAAATTCCGGATGAAAGGTCGACCACTGGCGAATGAGCTCACACACCACTCGAGGGTCGATGGCCTCATTTGGCACCGTTCCGGCCAAGGGGTCGGTGGTGGTGTTTCTAACACAGGCTCCACTGGTTTGAATGGCATGCATTTGAACCGTCGCGAGCTCTCCCAAAACCGCGGGCACCTGCTCCAGTGCTAACCAGTTGAACTGAATATTTTGCCGAGTTGTGAAGTGGCCATAGCCACGGTCGTATTGACGTGCAATGTGCGCTAGGTGGCGCAACTGATAGCCCGCCAATGTGCCGTAGGGAATGGCGACTCGGAGCATGGGCGCATGCCGCTGGATATACAGGCCATTCTGTAGACGCAGAGGCATAAATTGCTCCTCCGGCAATGTGCCCGCTAAATAGCGCGTCATCTGCTCGGAAAACTGGCTGACTCGAGCGTCTACAATGGCTTGATCGATGGGGGTGTATTTATACATGGCGCAATAGGTCGCTTCTTTAATGGTGAGACTCTACGCAAACCCATTAACCGTTAAAAAGAATATAAAATCATTCCTATATTCCTTATGGTTGTAAGTGTCTCCCTCAATCCCGTTCAAAAATAGGGCTGACCCCTTATAAAAGTCGACCCAGAACAGTGGGAGCGGGCCGCGGTAGCCGGATTCATGGATTCTATCGATCCTTTTCATAGAATTTTTAGTGGTTCACCGTGTTTAGGGGATGACTCTGGATCGCTGTCTTTACTCATTGCGGGAGGTCATTTTTCTATTGCCTGCGGTGATAAAAAGATTCCTCTAAAAACCTCGAGAGTGCAGTGACAACAGGGGTTGCGATGGTCGGCTGGCGAGTTTTTCGGCCGTTGCCAGCAGCATTATTGGCGTGATTGGCGTGATTGGCGTGATTGGCGTGATTGGCGTGATTGGCGCGGGGCTGTGTATTGCGAATAAATCTAGATTGGCATGTGCTGAGAGAACAGCGATAAAATCGCCGGATTAACAGCAATCCATGCAGTGGGAGATTAGCCGATGCGTTTGCCAGTCATTGTCAGTATGGGCGGGGTAAATGCCGCGGGCAGGACCTCGGGGTTTCAGAGTTTCCGTCGTATGGTGATCGATCTGCTGCCCGAAGCCGAGCAGCAGCAAACACTGGTTGCCTTGGCGGTCATGATGAATTTGGTCAAACCTGAGGGTGAAGCGGGTTTCCTTCCAACAGAGGACGAGAGATCAGAGGGTGCCCTGACGGCGTCTCAGGTCGCTCAACGTTATCGTGAGCAAGTGCTTAACGGAACTTTGGTGCGGCGGGTCGAAGCCACTGTTTTTGACGTTGACGCGTTGCACTGGCAGTCCCCGGCGTCTTTGCGCAGTGCGTCAGGAGAAGCCACTGAATCCTTGAAGTTCGTACTGGCGACGGATCAGCTTCCTACCGAGCTGCCTGAGGGTTGGACTGTAGAGCCCTTCCATGACGGACAAGTGCAGGTCACCGTCACTGGGAACCTTGAGGTCAAATTAGATAATTTTCGGGATTTTCCGGTGAAAGCCGCGGGGCAGTTACCCAGTGGGTTTGAAATAGCCGACCTTTACAATTCGCGCTTTCAGCCCCGTGGTTTACAAATGGCGCTATTCGGAGCGACCGATGCTTTGCGGGCTTTGGGTATCGAGTGGAATACCGTTCTTGAACATATTGAGCCCGATGAGGTGGGGGTTTACTCCAGTAGTGGTTTTGGCCAGATGGGTAAGGAAGCCTACGGAGGCATGCACCAGGCGCGTATGAAAGGAGAGCGCGTTACCACTAAGGCCTTGGTAATGGGTGTAAATTCCATGCCGACAGATTTTATTAATGCCTATGTCCTAGCAAACGTGGGCATCGCCAGTAGTTCGGTCGCAGCTTGCGCAACGTTTTTATCCAATTTACGCCATGCCGTGTCCGACCTAAAAGCCGGGAAAGTTCGAGTGGCGATGGTAGGTAATAGCGAAGCACCTATTGGCCCTGAGCTCATGGATGGCTTTGGAACCATGGGCGCGCTCGCAACCGATGCCAACATGATGAAGCTGTACGGCACTGATGAGGTAGACCATCGCCGAGCAAGTCGCCCCTTTGGAGACAATTGTGGCTTCACGATTGGCGAGTCATGCCAATACTTCATTTTGATGGATGATGCCTTAGCCGTTGAACTAGGAGCGCCTTGTTTAGGATCGGTGACAGACGTTTTTGTCGACGCCGACGGCACAAAAAAATCGATCAGTGCTCCCGGACCGGGTAACCATATCAGCATGGCAAAGGCCGTTGCAGCGGCGTCCGCGGTCGTTGGCAAAGCTGGAGTTCAGGATAAAAGCTTTGTTTTGGCCCATGGATCAAGTACCCCTCAAAATCGCGTATCTGAGTCGCAGATTTTCGACCAAGTTGCTGAGGCCTTCGATATCAAGGAATGGCCTGTTGTCGCT
The DNA here is from genome assembly GCF_051201645.1 of Luminiphilus sp. nBUS_16. GTDB lineage: Bacteria > Pseudomonadota > Gammaproteobacteria > Pseudomonadales > Halieaceae > Luminiphilus. The sequence continues at coordinate 716,061 of NZ_CP179205.1, forward strand.
GTAAAGGCCTACTTGGGTCACACCATTGCCCCGGCAAGTGCGGATCAACTCGCGACGGCTTTGGGCAGTTTCAAATACGGCATCTTGCCGGGTATCCCGACGATCGACGCGATTGCCGATGACGTTCATCAGGAGCGCTTGAAAATGGGTCCCGATCATCAAACAACAACCCCCGATAATTTGGAAGTGGCGATCCTTAACTCGAAGGGGTTCGGTGGCAATAATGCATCGGCGGTCGTATTGTCCCCTAGCCGGACCGAGGCCATGCTGAGCAAGCGTTACGGTGAGGCGGCCATGACTGCCTACACGAAAAAGCGCGAGTCGAGTTTAAAGGCATCGGAAAATTATCTCCGAGCCGCCGATCTGGGTGAGTACGCACCCATTTACCGGTTTGGTGAGGATATGATCGATGAAGCAAATATTGATATCAGCGAAACCTGCATTTCCATAAAAGGTTTCGCCAACAGCATTTCCTTGCCTACAGATAATCCCTATCAGGATATGACGGACTGAGCCTGTGACTAGAGCAGGTCTAAAGGCAGGTGTGGCGATAATCGCCTAAAACGTCTTTCGGTCGCTTTAGGCCATGAGCCCTTCAAGGGTCTCTTGTGGCCTTGCCCGTAAGGCCTATTTAATAAACCAGCCGCTTGATTATGCGTTCAGTAATTGCTGTGGGGCTGGGCTGGGCTGGGCTGGGATGGCATTGCATTGCATTGGTCACAACCTGCCAGGCGCGATTAGCTCGCCTGGGTGCTGCTTGAAGCCTGACTCGGATCGCAGTTGACTTTGTTGTCGGTCGAGGCCCTGCAATGAGTGAATCTTTGGCGCCGTAGACGTCTATGCAGTGCACTTTATTGGATGGCTGCAATGTTTCTACTGCTCGACAGACATCGGAATTTTTGGGTCAAGTCCCGCTTCTAATTTCTGCGCTCGCACCATGGCGCGAACATCGGCTAGGAGGGCACGGGCGTCGTAAACAATACCATCCTTAATGGTCCATCGAACGCCACCAACACGTTCGACCCTCTGATTTTTCTCATTCAATTTGGGTACGCCAGTGCCGTAAAGTGACTTCAAATTATGCAGCGGGTTTTCATCGACAATGATGAGGTCCGCCTTCTTCCCTACTTGCACCGTGCCGAGTTCGCTCTCTTTCCCCAGAACCTGAGCGCCTATTTTGGTGGCAGCACGAATTACCTCCAGTGGGTGGAAACCGGCTTCTTGTAAAAGTTCCAGTTCCTGTATGTAACCAAAGCCATAAAGGCTATAGATATAGCCGGTATCGCTACCGACGACGACTTTACCTCCGCGATTCTTGTACTCGTTTACGAATTGCATCCACAGCTGATAGTTGTGTTTCCACTCGATCTCGTCCTGAGTTGTCCAATTAAAAAAGAATGAGCCGTGTTTCTCGCGACTGGCACGGTAGAAATCCCATAGTGCGGGGGCAGTATATTCGTAGTGCCACTCGGCGGTGTACGCACGCATAAGATCTCGGCTGGCTAAATAGATGGTGAACGTGGGGCTTAAACAAAAATCCCGTTCGAGCAACGTCGCCATGACCTCATTCCAGCGCTCGGTCCCTGGTCCTGCGGCCTGCTTCCATAGACGTCCGGCTTGCGCAAAGCGCTGCTGTTCGTTGCTGTAGATGTAGTCAGAGGGATAGTCTTGTATGACTTTGTCAGTAAACAGCGCCTCAGGCAGTCCGTACCAGTGTTCCATGCAATCCAGACCGTGGCTTGAGGTGTCCAGCACATCGGCGTGGGCTACGTTTAACTGAGCGTGATGCATGGTCGTGCCCAGACCCTGTTGCCCTGCCTCGTCTAACGCTGCCCACAAAATATCTTCTGGGGCTCCCATAAATTTAATGCCGTCGGCGCCTATGCGCTTTAAGTAGCGGACTCTTTTTCTGGCATCCTCGGCAGAGCTTATGGCCGGTAATTTTTCGTCGCCATCTGCAGGCATCGCGAAGTAGGGAAAAGCGGTAATGCGAGGCGCGGTAATGGCGTTTTTTTCGCTTAGTGCTTTTAAGGCTAAAAGCCGGCTTTCACCGTCGGAACCAAACACCTCTCGTGTGCTGGTAACGCCATGGCCCAACCAAAGCTTAAAGATGTAGTCAGCAGGAACATTTTGACGTTTATCGGGTGCATGAATATGCGTGTGGGAGTCAACGAAGCCTGGTAGCAAGTATTTGCCATGGGCATCGATTTCCCGGGTCTTCAAATTAGCCCCATCGAGCAGTGGCGGTCGGCCCTCAGGGTCGATGGCAATGCCGGGAGTGCCGACTGTTGTGACCTGAGTGATACGATTTTCTTCCACAACGACATCCACGGGCCCGGTCGCAGGCGCGCCGGTGCCGTCGATTAAATAAGCGCCTCGAATGATGAGTTGATCGTACTGTCCCTGACCTTCTCCTCGGGGTGGAACGCCGTCCTTGATGTTCGCAAACAGTCTATCTGTCTCCGTTGCAGTGCCGGCAGCTGAGAACAGCAGCGGTGCCAGTGTGATAGCGAAAATCAAACGCAGTCTGTTCATAGTTTTTCCTTTTTATGCCCTTACAGCTTGCACGCTGAGAGAGGATAAAACGATCTCGTCGCTCCCTCGGGGCTTGGCTTAATCTAGCTCGGGGTAAGACATCATTAGGCGCCACGCTGCTGGCTGTTTGAAAGTCCGTTAGATCTGATTAGCCGCTTGTACTTATAAATTGATCATCGCAATAATGCCAGTAACCTGATTCGGTGGACATTCGCAAGGTGCGAGTGTTTTTTGGCGGTGTTTCAAGTGTCAGGAGTGTCTGTTTTTGCGGCGGAGTCGGGGGTTGGTAGTGTTGCTGGCTGGGGTGCCGAGTCTTCAGGGGCTAAGCAACTTTCTGCCGGCGCTACGCGTAGGTTGTCAGAGGCTTCCCAGCTGGGTACGTGATCATTGAATTCGGTGTATCTGAGAGAGGCATCTCCGCTTAAGGTCAGCTGAAGCGCCCGTCGTCTGATTTCCGTTGCGCCACCGGCTGCAGAAATTCCCGGTGTATCTCTGGGTTTGAATAAAAATACATGGATGGGGGTATTCACGGGTAACTTTTTGCTGCTGCCCTTATCAGACGCGCGAACGCCGCCTAGGAAATTTGTCGCGCCGGGAATGTCGTTATAGCTGGGGCAGCCATCAGCTGCATCAAAGAATTTAAATTTCGCATTAAATGCGCCACCTTCCAGCGAGATCTGAAGTGAGGCATCTTCTGCAGCAGCAACTGGCAGAGTCCAACTTGTCAGCAGAGCAAAGAACCACTGACCGACCATATTTTTAAAACGACTCATTGCTTTGACGTCATCATAGGGTGAACGCAAATTTTGGCATGCAGCGTTATTGAAGTCGAATACCTTGGGCTCGAACCATAGGCGCCGGTGCACCCACGGCTCCGAGCTTTCAAGATTTACTGTGCTGCCGACTTGTTTCGTTTATGTTTAGTGCAGCTAGATCCATCGAAATTGGGACATGGTGTGCGAAGGTTATCTGCAAATCCCCAGAGCAAGTCAATCTTCGTTGCTCTAATCTAAACCGGCCTCTTGACGCAGCGTATTAGAGCGCTTGTCGGGACCATCATGGCTCCACCCCGGGGCTTTAAACAAATACGCGAGCTTGTCTTGCCAACGCGCTGCCCGTTTTACATCTCGCGACATATTGCCGTACTCCCCAAAGGCTACATCAAGCACCCGTTGGGAGGTTATGTTTTGGGTTAATCCATAGCGCACGGGCTCCGATACAAGCTCCTCACTAAAGGTACCCAACAGCCTGTCCCAAATAATAAGTACGGCGGCGTGGTTGCGATCAAGGTAGCGGGTGTTAGAACCATGATGCACCCGATGGTGGGAGGGTGTGTTAAAGATAAATTCATACCACTTGGGCATTCGATCAATCGCTTCGGTATGTAACCAGTATTGGTAAATGAGACTTATGCTCATCATGGTAACGATCATCACCGGATCGAAGCCCAGTAAGGCTAGAGGACACCAAAACAAATACTTTGCAACCCGCTCCCCTACGCCCTGGCGCAGCGCTGTTCCTAAATTATAATACTGTGAGTTGTGATGCGATGAGTGTCCCGCCCACATCCAACGCACTTCATGGTTGGCTCGATGAAATAGGTAATAAGTGAGGTCATCAAGGAAAAACAGCACGATCCACCAGGGAATGGTGCGGCTTACCGTATCTTTCAACGGTGACAGGTCGTAACAGAGAAACATCAGGAAAATGCCACCGAGTTTGGGCAGTAAATCCACAAACACAGTCAACACCATGATGCGCATGGAAGCCCAAAAATCTTGGCTCTCGTAAACGGGCCTAAACTGTTTTTTAGCCCACAATAATTCAACGCCCAAGGCGGCAAAGAAGGCTGGCAGGGCCAACAACACGAGATCGTCTTGCATCACGGCCATCACTCGATCAAACATAGCGCTTTCTCTATTTATTTATTGGAATTGTAATGGATTCTAAAGCCTTTTTGGCGCTTGTTGCGCCACTAAAGTATTACGCAGCCCCCTGCTGTAGTTGCCAGCCCCATTGGCTGACCATAGCGTCTCGCATTGCGCATAAAGCCTCTGTTGTCAGAGGCTGGTAGGCATTGTCTGACACTTGCAGAAGATTTTGATGGCCGCTCGTCGAATCTCGAAAACCATTGAGAAATTTAAGGGTTTTGAATCCATCGAACCAAGTATGAAGCTGACGCTCACGTTGTTGGACATTTTCGCTGTTGCTTCGTGCGTGTTTGATCGCCTTTGGTAACCCAAGTTTCAGCAATTGAGCTGTCGCTGCATCAGCAAGGGCTTCGGGGAGAAGCCGCAATAAATTTTGGTGGATCTCGGGCTCCTGACGGGTAAGCCACTGCGGGAAGCATTTAAGAACTTGCTTTAGCGCATTGAAATTATTTTGGTGGTAGAAAAAGGGCGTCAACTGCGGCTTTCCTGATGCCATTAAACGGGCGACCGCTGGGCCGGTGCCAAAAGGCACTCTGTCGGACGCGCGAGCTTGAATTAGCACAGGAGGGCCAGCGGGTCTGAAGATTTGCCCCATTTTTGCGAGTTTGTTGAGCAGGTAAAAGTCCTCTGCCCCAGCGCGTAAAGGCATGCCACGGACGGCTGCATAGCAGCGCGCATTGAAGCCACAGCTGCTACCCAATGTGTGAAAAGCATAGGGTGATGCGGAGAATTCGAGGCCCGAAATATAGTGATGTAGCCATAATTCATAAACTAATGTGGCTTGGTTGAGAGGTGCTTCGCTATCGCCGACATGCTGGAACGGAAGAGCGATGCCCGCTGCGTCACTGGGCCAAGATTGGCTGAGGTAGTGTGAGGGCCACTGGGCATCGGCGTCGCAAGAATAAATCCACTCGGACTCGATATGACCCTGCCAGATAAGCCAAAGTGCCAGATCGCAGCCCACTCGCCTCGCTCTGCCTACACCCTCCGATTTTGGAGTTGCTCCCTCGATGTGCTCTAAATCTATCATGAGCAGAGTGACGGCGGGTGCGAGAGGGCACAATGTGAGCCCCGGCAGTGGTGAGCTGCTCGTGTTCTCTTTTACGTAGTGCCGTAGCAGGGCATTTGCATTGAGATCTGGATCTGTTTCAGGCCGATTCAGAACGCCAATGACCAGCAGAGACTGGCCCGAGGGCGGTGTGGGGATGCGCATAAAGCAGTCAGGGTGCTCCTTGAAACAGGGCACGACCATGACGTGATTCCAGCGCTGGTTAAACCTTGGTAGTGCGGGCAGCAAAGCATACAGCGATAGGTACTTTTCGATGACAGTATCGGTGCCGCCGCTCAATGGAGTGCTGCACGAATCGGCAGCTCGCTAACCACCTGACTTTCGAAAGTCAGAATTTCCTGCCAGCGGGACTCGACAATCTCAGCAGAAAAATATTCGGAGGCGAGATCTAGGAAGAGTTCGAAGTGTCGGTCTTCAGACCGTGTTATCGAGCGGTAGAACGTTTTTAATTCACCCTCCGGAAGTGCTTCTGCAATTAAGCCAAAGCGTTCGGCGCCGCGGGCTTCGATAACGCCGGCGGTTAGCAGTCGATCTAGAAGATAAAGTTCGGAGCCTTGGCGTAACAGGCTCCTAATACAATTGACGTAGGGGTCTTTTACGTCGGCACCGAGCGTTAGTCCACGAGCCTGAATGATTTTTATGACTTCGCGAAAATGGACCATTTCCTCGACTGCAAGTTCTGCCATCGCGAGCACTAACCGGGGCCGGTCCGGGTAGTGGGATACCATCGACAGCGCCATGCCGGACGCCTTTTTTTCGGCAGCAGCGTGGTCTAGAAGAAAGGCATCAAAATCACTGAGTACGCAGTCGGTCCAAGCTTGTGGAGAAGGACTTTTAAGAGGGCTGTGGTGGTCCATAGAATCTTGAAATCGCGCAAAACAGCGATTGTACCCGACCTGACGTCTGGGTGGGTGCGGGGCGGGCAGTCATTGCCACCCTGTCCAGCCTGGGCCTCGGACGACACGACCGGGAGTGGCACCAGTAGGCACGCTGTTTGCAATCACCGCAATGCCGTTGATGAATACATGCTCCATACCAACGGCATATTGATGGGGTCGTTGAAACGTTGCTTGATCAATTATGGTTTCGGGATCAAACACAAGGACATCGGCAAAATAACCCTCCCGGAGAAAGCCACGGTTGCGTAACGACAGGTTGGTGGCGGGCAAACCACTGGCACGGTTAATGGCTTGCTCAAGGGTCAGTAAATTTAATTCCCGTACGTAATGTCCTAGCACTCTCGGAAAGGTGCCGTAGGTCCTAGGGTGTCGGTGGTTCAGTAGGGCATCGCCCTCAGCGGCGATGGTGACCGCGTCAGTACAAAAGCTTACCCAAGGCTGTTGGATGGCTTTTCGAACGACGTCTTCAGACTGATTAAAGTACATGGCCCCAACGCGCGTTCTATCCTCAATGACCAAATCCATGGCCGTTTCTTCGGGGCTTTGTTTTCGCATAAGCGCAACTTCTGCAAGGGTCTTCCCCGCGAGGTGTTTGAGCTTTGGATTTTGAAATTCAACCAACATCACGGTTTCTGCCCCACCGCTTGCGAGGCGGTTGTCCCAATCATCTGAGTCCTCTCTCATCTGCTGAGCCAGGGTCTGACGGGTATCCGGGTCTTGCATTCGTGCTATCCACGCGTCGATGCCGCCGGCTTTGACCCAGGCGGGCATGACGGCATCCAAACCCGTCGAGCCAGCAGGGTAGGGGTACATATCGGCGGTTATTTTGATGCCTTCAGCGCGGGCTGCTTCAATACGTGTAAGCACTGCGTCGAAGCGGTCCCATGAGGGAGGATGCGCGATTTTAATGTGGTAAATCTCAGCGGGTATCTCGGCTTCTCTGGCAATTGTAAGCAGTTCTTCTAGGGCGCTGAAAATTTGTTTGCCCTCATTACGAAGGTGCGAGGCATAGATGCCTCCATATTCTGACGCTGCTTTCGCCAGAGCGATCAATTCTTCGGTCTCCGCAAAACTGGCGGGCGTGTAAATGAGCGATGAGGCAACGCCTACAGCACCCTCGCGCATGGCTTCTCGAACCAGCTCTTGCATGCGCTGCATTTGTTCTGGACTTGGATCAACATCGTCCTGCCCTAGTACATGTATTCGTGGTGTTGTGGCGCCTATGAAGGAGGCGACGTTTGGCGCGACACCCTTATTCTCTAAAAACTCTAAGTACTCTCCTAAGGAAGTCCACTCGGGACTCAGTCCACCCCAATATTTGGGAAATTCTTTTTTCATGGCGGGGCTCAATGGCCCCATCGAATTACCCTCACCAAAGACTTCAAGTGTGATGCCCTGTGTGATGTCACTTAGGCCTCGACCATCGATGATAAGGCTGGTGACACCCCAGCCGATCATGTTGATAAAGCCCGGGCTGACGGCCTTGCCTTGCGCGTCAATCACAGTATCAGCCGTCGCGTTTTGAAGAGCGCCCAGTGCTGTAATGCGATCGTCTGTTATGCCCAGGTCTCCGACAAAAGGCGCGTTGCCCGCCCCGTCATAAATTAATCCGCCGCGAATCAGCGTATCAAAGTGAGGCGAGGTTTCACTGCTCAGAGCATTGCAAACAGTCAGTCCAAAAAAAATAACGGCTGTGCCAAAAAGCTTTGTAAGTTGCCTCATTAATCCTGCCCTCGAGCGCGTAAGATGGCGTTAACTTAGCATCTTGGCGCAGGGTAGGGGACATGGGATATTTTCGCCTGTCAGTGATGACAAGCAAGATAAACTGTTTTTAGATTAGCCTAATGCGGAGGTCTAAGGCAGTTTTAGATTATTCCGACACCTATGAGTCCGACTAAGCATCGGGAACCAATCGAGGTTAATAGGTTTTCGTGACAGACCGGAAGTCACTATGAGCGCCTTCTGACACTTTTGGCCGGGTTTTTGAAACAAGGTACAGCTATGAAATTTATGAATTACCAGCGGACGGTTGCTGCCGTTTTGTGTGCACTCATCCTCGTAGTCGGGCCAGTAGGGAACGCTGCGGACCTCAAAACGATCATGGCGGACCCTGATTGGATTGGTGCGCCGGTAGAGGCAGCCTGGTGGCAGCTAGATGACGGTGGCTATTTTTACCGGGCCAAACGCGCAGGCAGTACTCTAAGAGATACCTTTGCTATGACCGGGGCGGGCGACCCTGCGGTTGTTTCCGCATCGCAGTTAGCCCGAAGCGATGGCCCAAACCCCAGAGTTCACTCGGCCAGTGGCTTGGCCGTTAGTATTCATGCTGGCGCTGTGGTCTTGCGCGATCTGAACAAAAAGACCCACCGCGTTTTATTTGCTGGAACTACACCTGCGAGTCGGCCTCAATTTTCACCCGCAGGTGACACGGTATTTTTTCAGGCCGACCAACGATGGTGGCGCGTTGATCTGGCCAGTGGCGGTGTGGGGGCTTTAACGCCCTTGGTATTTGAGGAGGCCCCCCACGCGATTTCTGAGGATGGCTTAGCTCAGGATCAGCTGAGACTGTTTGCCACCCTAGAGCGTGAGCGGCTTGCGCAACAAGTGCAGTTTGACCAAAGCGTGGAGCAAGCGCAGGCGATGACATCAGGGATAACCCCTTGGTACTTGGGTGCTGATCATCAGTTGGTTAATAGCGCACTGTCGCCAAATGGACGTTGGTTATTGGTGTCAGTGACCGCTGCGACCGCAGATAACAACAAAGCCGACAAAATGCCCCATTATGTGACCCGCTCGGGGTACGTCGATGTTGAAGACGTGCGCCGCTTGGTGGGTCGAGAGTCGCCAAAATCGCAGGCATTGTGGCTCTTAGACATGCACAACCGGCAGCGGTATGAGTTGAGCATGGCAGCGCTTCCCGGCATTGATTTAGATCCATTGGCGGATTTAAAGAGTGCCCAAGATATACCCGTTCACGATGCCGAAAATCCACGGCCGGTCAGTTTTGAACGTCTCATTTGGCACGATCAGGGTGCTGATGCGGTGGTGCAAGTGCACGCTATCGACAATAAGGATCGCTGGACACTGCGACTGACGGCTGAAACTCGAGAGCTAAATTTGATCGAGCACCTGCACGACCCGGCATGGATCAACTGGCAGTTCAACGATGTTGGCTGGATTCCTGGCGGCGATCAAATTTGGTGGCTGTCGGAAGCCTCTGGATATAGCCATCTGTACGCGACTCGTGGGGACGGCGTAGTGATGCAACACAGTCAGGGAGAATTCGAAGTTACCGATGTTGCCTGGCTACCCGATGGGGAGTCGGCGCTGGTGTTGAGTAACCGTGCCCACCCAACTCAGTACGATGTCTACCGCCTGAATGCTGCTTCTCAAAAAATGGTTCGTTTGACAGAGCTCAAGGGTGTAGAAGGCTTTTCTCTGCATCCTACAGGCACTCAGGCGTTAGTGCTTTTTTCCGAGACCTATCGACCGACGCAAGCGGTCGTTGTGGATTTAGTCAATGGGGATCTCAGTTCACAGACTGACACCCTTAATGACGCCTATTCTGCGGTTCATTGGCAGAACCCCGAATTTGTCGCAATCCCATCTCGGCATGGCGTTGAAAAACCGATTTGGTCAAAATTCTATCCGGCTCAGGGGGATTTCGAGGGTTTGCGCCCCATTGTGATGTTCGTTCACGGTGCGGGTTATACCCAAAATACGCATCACAAATTCCCCTACTATTTTCGAGAGCAGATGTTTCACAACCTTCTGACTGAACGTGGTTACCACGTGTTGGATATGGACTATCGGGCTAGCCGTGGTTATGGGCGTGATTGGCGAACGGCGATTTATCGTCAAATGGGCACGCCAGAACTCGAAGACCTCATAGACGGCGTGCAATGGTTGGTTGAAAAACACGGAGGGGATCCCAATCGCGTAGGCGTCTATGGTGGTTCTTACGGTGGGTTTATGGCCTTTATGGCTCTGTTTAAGGCCCCGGAGATATTTACTGCCGGAGCAGCTCTGCGTCCCGTCACGGATTGGCGACACTACAATGACTCCTATACGGCGAATATTCTCAACACGCCCGCAGTCGACCCTGAAGCCCATCATCGGAGTTCTCCTATAGAGTTCGTTGAGGGTTACGAGGGGGCGCTACTCATTAGTCACGGCATGCTAGATGACAATGTGTTCTACAAAGATTCGGTGCGTCTTGTTCAGCGCCTCATAGAGCTTGAGAAAGAGCATTGGGAACTGGCGTCGTACCCCCTTGAGCCCCACGGTTACGTTCATCCTGAAAGCTGGTTGGATCAGTATCGACGAATTTTAAAGTTATTTGAGTCGGAGTTAAGAGGCGCACAGTAATGGCGCCATGGTGTTTCTCAGATAAAGAGTGTGACTTGGCTAAACGTAAGATTTAGGATCATCCTCGCACTCAGCATTTAGTCACCTTGCAGGGTGAAAACACTTTCAACAGTTAACTAAAAGGATAGCGTTATGTTTAGCCACATTATGGTCGGCGCCAATGATATCGAAGCGTCAAAGGCATTTTACGACGCAACGTTGGGCGCCTTGGGGTACGGTCCCGGTGTTATCGACGAAAAAGGTCGCGTGTTCTACATGACGGACACGGGTATTTTTGCGTTAAGTCAGCCTATCGACGGCAATCCTGCAGGCCATGGTAATGGCTCAACGATAGGTTTTTCTGCGGCAACGACAGAAGCTGCAGATGCATGGCATGCTGCGGGTCTAGCGAGCGGTGGGGTAGCCTGTGAAGAACCGCCCGGGGTTCGTGAGGGTGGTATGGGTCCGCTGTACTTAGCTTACCTGCGCGATCCTTCAGGAAATAAAATTTGTACCCTAGTCAGGGTTTAGTGGGGCGTCGTTTGCAGCAAAATCCCTACGTGATTTGATTGAAAACTGGGGCCGCAGAGGCGAGTGAAAAGCTACTCGTCACTGCTGGCCCTGCTCAAAACTTAGCACCAAGAGACGGCGGACTAACTGCTGTCGACATGGCAGGCTGAATACGTAGAGGCCTTGCCTAAATTCATACACGATAAAAGTGAGGGCACGTTATGTTCGACGATCTTGATATTACAGCGATGGCAGATGCCTACCTCTTCCCTTACGCGGCTAATATTGCTCTCGCGCTAGTCATTTTTTTTGTTGGAAAATGGCTGGCTAACACGCTGACCAATGTTGTCGTAAAACTGCTCCAACGGTCGAAAATGGACGATATTCTCATCAGTTTTGTCACGTCCATCACCAAGGCTATCTTATTATTATTTGTCGCGATTGCAGCGCTTAATCAGCTGGGAATCGATACCACCTCATTGATCGCTCTGTTGGGCGCGGCCGGCCTTGCCGTAGGCTTGGCATTACAAAATTCTCTACAAAACTTTGCGGCGGGAGTCATGTTGATTGTCTTTCGCCCTTTCAAGGCTGGAGATTTCGTTGAGTTGGCAGGTGTTGCCGGCGTCGTTGAGAATATTGGTATTTTCAGCTCGGTATTGCGCACTGGCGATAATCGCGAGCTGATCATTCCCAATGGTGCTATCTACGGAGGCATTATCACTAACTACTCGGCACGCAGTACTCGCCGCGTCGACATGGTTTTTGGGGTTGATTATGGTGATGACCTGAGAGAGGCCAAGGCGTTGCTGCGCACAATTATACTGGCCGATGACAGGGTGCTAGCCGAGCCTGAACCGGTGATAGCGGTATCAGAATTAGCCGATTCCTCAGTGAATTTCATTGTTCGACCTTGGGTAAAAAGCGCCGATTATTGGCCCGTGCTGTGGGATACCACCGAAAAAGTTAAGCTTGAATTCGACGCTCAGGGGTTATCAATTCCATTCCCTCAAATGGACATTCACCTGCCTAATGACGACGGGCACAGCACTGAGTCTTGACGGTATTGATCGGTGTAACAGTTGCCTTTTTTTGAGAGCAGGGCTTGCGCGGCGCGATCAGAGCCATCCTGGCTTTATTGCCGTGTCTGCTCCCCAAAGAGCGGGACCTAGATACCGTTAGTGTGTGAGCAAATTATCCGTCTTTTCGGTAAAAGGTTTTAACAGACTTCCAAACAAGAAGGCCGGCGACGATCAGCGGCAGGCCATAACTGAGTGCCAGAACGGCTTCACCCGTCGCTAGGGTCATCTGCCCTACCGAAGTTCCGTTTTGGGCTTGCGTGTAAGGTTTCGCATAGAACATATAAAGCATGCCCATAACAGCGACGCCTACCAAAATCATGACGGCAGGCCAAATGAGAGTTGTTCGATTTTCTCCGCTGTCATGCTCCTCTTCGGGGACTTTGTGGAGGGCCTTTCGGTAGTCAGCCTCTCCGGGGCTGACCCTGCCAAGCCGCGATACGGTGACTACCGTCAGAAAGCTCGCGCAGGCGCCTACTAAAATGGGATCAAAAATAACGGGCCAGTCTACAAGATCGTTCAGTGACAATAGATTCATCAAGACGTTGACTAAAAAACCTACTGCCATGCCCCAAAAGGCGCCGGCTTCGGTAATCTTTGAGCTCCAAATACTCATGAACGCAACAGCACCCCACGAGGAGGCAAAGAGAGGGCCTGCGAAGTAGGTTATCCAGAATATGTTACTGGGTAAGGCCAAGGCTAGGGTAATGACGACGAGACCGATTACCAGCATGGTCAAGCGAGTAACGCGCAGCTGTATTTTTTTATTGTTTGGTAACTTAAGAATGTCATTGCTCACACTGAAGCCAACCAAAGACAGAAAAGTCGATGCCGATGACAGTCCCGCTGCTAAAATGCCACACACCAGCAGTGCGCCGACGATGGTGGGTACTACATTCATGGCAGCCCAGATGATGACGCTCTCCGCGGGGTCTATGTTGGGGTTGCTGAGATTGACAATGGTGGCGCAAAACGTGGTGACCAAATATAGCAGCAGCATGGTGATCGCGGCACCGCAGGCGGAGCGAATCACCACATGCTCACTCCTTGCCATTAAATAGCGGCTAGACTGCCAAGGGCTGACGGCCACGACGAAGCCCCATGCAACCCCCAAAATAAGTGCCCATAGAAGTGCCTGCCCCGGAGTGTCCCAGCTGGTTTCAGGCCCTACGACACCATGCCAGGCAATGACGTCGGGTTTTGTCTCAAATAAGGCAAGGGCTTCGATGCTGGCAAACCAGCCGCCGTTCGCGCTCACCAAAAAGGAAAGTGCGACGATGGCGACCGACGTAAATAAGATGAACATGAGGGTGTCGGTTAAAATGACACCCTTGGATCCGGAGTAAAGCGTGAACAGCGTATAACTTCCCCACACAAGGATGATGGCGATGGGTTCCGACAGGTCGGTCAGTTGTGTGACGACCATGGCAACGCCCCAAGTAACGGCGAGCAGGTAGCCGCTGAGACCGACGACAATCGAAAGCCCAGCTAATGATTGAATTCGCCGACTCTGAAAGCGTGCGCCAAAAAAAGCCGGGACGGTTAGTGCTTGGCTTCGACGCAGGTAGCGACCGAAGAATAAGGCCCCCACGACGTAGCCCAAACAGTTGACGGCGGTCATGATAATGATCAGAGGTCCGTGTCCTCGGTAAGACATACCGGCCTCACCGATAAATCCGTTGGTGCTCATGAAGCTGGCAATCAACGTGCCCAAGATGAGAAGCGTTGGGGCATTGCGACCCGCCACGAAATAATCATCAAGGTGCCGCACTTTGCGCCCGGCGTACCAGCCGGTACCCAAATAAACTATGACACTCAGAATCATGGTTAGGCTAAAGCTATCCATCAGCGAAGCACCCGAGTAAAGCGATGGCTGTAATAGTCACCGACCATAGGTAATGGCCTCTTCCAAAATCCGTTCTATGTCACCGACAGAAGCTGGACGGGCATTGGTTGCAGCAGCGGCGTCAAGGTGGGCCTTTTTCGCCAGTGCTGGGGCGGCGGACAGAGGCACACCGAGATCAGCCAGCGACCTAGGAATATCAAGCTCATCCAACAGCGCGCACAAAGCTTGATAAAAGCTGTCGAATTCACTATCTGCCAATCCAAGGGCCGCTGTCAAAGCCGGCAATTTCTCCGTCAGCATAGGGGCGTTGAAGCGCATGACGGCGGGTAATGCGACGGCGTTGGTCAATCCGTGATGAGTGTCGTAATCGGCGCCGACCATGTGGCTGATCGCGTGAACAACCCCCAAGCCTTTAAGAAAGGCAATGCCCCCAAGGCAGGATCCCACTTGCATGCCGCCTCGGGCCTCAAGGTTGTCTGGGTCAGCCACGGCAATGGGAAGCCAGCGAGTAATAAGTTTGATTGCTTCTAGTGCGGTGCCATCGCATTGCGGATGAAAGTCTGGCACACAATACGCTTCAATCGCGTGGATGAGTGCGTCGATGCCGGTCCACGCCGTGAGGTGCGGCGGCAGGCCCAGGGTGATTTTCGGATCAAGCAAGGCGAGTGATGGTTTGAGCGCAGGGTGCCAGACACACAGTTTCATCCCTCGCTGAGTGTCTGTGATCATAGCAGTGCTCTCGGTCTCTGCTCCGGTACCCGATGTGGTGGGTATGCAGACTAGAGGCGGGAAGGCGTTCCCAGTGCTGATGTCCACTACTGGCGCGTCATAATTGAAACGCCAAAGATCGATATCATTATTGGCTGTTAGGCAGGTTGCCTTGCCGCCGTCCATACCGCTACCACCTCCCATTGCAATGACGCCATCATGGTGGCCCTCACGAAAAGTGGCCTTGGCACTCGCTATCTCGTGATCTCTTGGGTTTGGTGAAATATTGGAAAAGACACGTGATCTCAGACCTTGATGTTCCAATGACGACTGGGTTTGAGCGATAAAGGGAAGGTCTCTAGAGCCCTTATCGGTAACGATGAGGGGGTTTGTCATGCGCAGTGCTACACAATGCTTGCCAATTTCGCTCAAGCGCCCGGGTCCGTATGCGATGGGCACGGGATAACTCCAGTCATGGGGTGATAGCAGGTGGTTCATTGTGACAAGGTCCTTTTTGTAAGGTTTTTTTTTTGCGTTGTCAGCGGTTTTTTCAGAGACGCATTAATTTTTCATTATGCAGGAAAATTACCACATCTAAAGGGGATGAAACCTATTGCGTGAAGCCCCTCTAGCGGCGCATTATTCGCGAAATTATGGCACGCCAGTATTTCGGCAGTACACCAAAAAAATAACAACAGATTAGACATAAAAAAAAGAGTACGCCCATGAATGCACCCGTTATTTCTTTCTCAAGACGCCTGCGTGTATCACCCTTTGAATTACGCTCTTTAGAGGGGTCAAAGTCTGCGTCCGTCTACAACCACTTAGTGTTGCCAACCTGCTATGAATCCCTAGAGGCTGACTACTGGCACCTGCGTGAACACGTTCAGCTGTGGGATGTTGCTTGCCAAGTACAGGTTGAGGTCCAAGGTCCGGATGCGGCAGATTTTATTGAGTATCTAACCCCTCGTGATGTCTCGCGCTGCCAGGTGGGGCAGTGCATTTACACGCCACTTATCGACGAGGCTGGCGGCATTATCAATGATCCGCTGATTTTACGATTGGCGGATGACCGGTTTTGGATTTCGCTATCAGATTCTGATGTTTTGTTGTGGGCTAAGGGCCTGGCATTGGGTAAAGGTTTTGATGTGCGTGTTTTCGATCCCGATGTTTTCCCATTGTCTATTCAAGGCCCGAAATCAGCTGACCTCCTCAGCCGAGTTTTGGGAGACACCATCAGGGAACTTAAGTTTTTTCGTTTTATAGAAACGGAAATCGCCGGGACTTCAGTCGTGGTCGCGCGCACGGGCTGGAGTGGACAGGGCGGCTATGAAATCTACCTGCAGGAGCCCGATGCGGGTGTGACGCTTTGGGACACACTGGCAGCGGCTGGAGAGGATCTTGAAGTGCGCCCCGGTTGTCCCAATCTTATTGAGCGCATTGAAAGCGGATTGTTGTCCTTTGGTAACGATATGACCTTGGCAAATAACCCCTTAGAAGCCGGGCTTGACCGCTTTTTTAAGCTGGGTAAGTCAGCTGACTACTTAGGTCGTGCTGCGCTGGAGGCGATTGCTGAAGCGGGTGTTACTCAACGACTGGTAAAGGTCGTTATAGCGGGTGAGCCCATCGCGAACCCACGAACGGTCTATGCGATCCAAGATGCTGCAGGTGAAGATATTGGCACGGTCACCAGCGCCGTTTACTCGCCAAATCTCGGTAAAAATATTGGCTTTGGCTATTTGCCCGTAGACGGCTGTGAAGAGGGCCGCCGTGGGACAGTGCTTACCCCCGAAGGGGCAAGAGAACTACGAGTTGCTAATGACGACTGGTCTAGCTCGTTGGAGTGAGTTTTTGCCATTTCTAGCCGTTTCGTGGCGGGTTACATGCCATGCAGCATCTTAGTCTCGAGGTAGTCTTCAAGCCCCATCATGCCACCCTCTCGGCCATTACCCGACTGCTTGTAACCCCCAAAAGGCGAGCCGTATTCATAGACGCCACCGTTGACATGAACAGCACCTGCGCGCAATTGCCGCGCC
This sequence comes from Luminiphilus sp. nBUS_16, assembly GCF_051201645.1. GTDB lineage: Bacteria > Pseudomonadota > Gammaproteobacteria > Pseudomonadales > Halieaceae > Luminiphilus. Next base: position 733,018 of record NZ_CP179205.1, read on the forward strand.
ACTCTTCGGGCCCGCGCGGGATCACCGGTTTGCAAATAGGCGGCTAGGCCGTAGGGCGAATCATTGGCGATTGCAATGGCTTCTTCTTCGGTGTCGAAGGGAATCACGACGAGCACGGGTCCAAAGACCTCTTCGCGGGCAATACGCATTTGGTTGTGTACGTCGGTGAACAGAGTCGGTTTGACATACCAGCCAGTCTCAAAACCCTCGGGTTTACCCAATCCACCCACTAACAAATTAGCGCCTTCATCAATACCGACACCAATGAGGGTTTGGACGCGATCAAACTGTATGCGATCAAATAAGGGCCCTATGTGATCCCCCTCCTGTACTGGATCGCCAACTCGAGTGGCGATTGTCGCTTGGCGGGCTATTTCGACGACTTGGTCGTAGCAGCTGCGTTCTACCAGTAAGCGCGTGGGGGCATCGCAGGACTGCCCTGTATTGGCCATACACTCAGCCACCGCGTTTTGAACGCGTTCTTCAAGGTCGCTATCGGCGAACACTAAATTCGCCGATTTGCCTCCCAGTTCCAACGTCACGCGTTTCACAGATTCTGCCGAATCACGTGTTACCGCTGTGCCTGCTCGAGTTGAGCCGGTGAAGGACATCATTTGAATATCGGGATGTTGTGACATGGCGGCACCCACTTCGGGCCCTTCCCCGTTTACAAGGTTGAAAACACCAGGGGGGCAGCCGGCCTCGTGGAGAATTTCAGCGTAAATAATTGCAGATAGCGGGGTGTGTTCGCTGGGTTTAAGGACGCAGGTACAGCCAGCAGCGAGAGCGGGAAGAACTTTTAATGCGATTTGGTTGATTGGCCAGTTCCAGGGCGTGATTAGGCCGCAAACGCCGATAGGCTCACGGACTAACAGTTCCCCATTGCCGAGATCGACCTCTTCCTCGAGCCGTTCCAAGGCATCAACGAAACCTTGCAAGTGACCAATGGCAGCGTCTGCTTGTGCCTCACGGGAAAAAGTAATGGGTGCGCCCATTTCCTCGCGCATGGCTTGAGCCAAATCTTCAAATCGGGCCTCGGTTACTTGCTTGATACGTTCGAGTAATGCCAGCCGTTCTTGCTTTGAGGTCATTGAGAACGTTTCAAATGCTTGGCTGGCTGCTGCTACAGCACGATCGACATCGTTCGCGTTGCCTAGCGCCACCGTAGCAACAACCTGCTCATTAGCGGGATTGATAACGGGCATCGTGACAGTGGAGTCAGGAGAGACCCAAGCGCCGTTGATATAAAATTTGTGCAGATTTTCCATGAGGCACTCGCTTATTAGTGTGGCGTTTACGGGTGCACCGTGTACCTCGACTAAATCTGAAACAGAGTTGAAGTGCGGTGTTACGGCGCTGGCATAGTATGGTGATCGCGCCCATTATCGAGGTCAGTAACGACTTTTGGAACCCCCAAAAGCGCTCCGTAGGATTTGAATAATATGGTGACACTCAACTGAAGTTAGCACGCTCGAAGGTTTACTGACCCATTCCTATTTTCATTATCGCAGGCTTACCCAGCGCTGCGATCGTTGCTTTCTCCTCGGTAAAAAAGTCAGCTGCATGGCGGGGGCCGTCTCGCCCGATGCCCGAGGCTTTGAAACCACCGAAGGGCGCGCGAAGATCTCTGGCGATGGGAGTGTTCAGCCAGAGGGTGCCGGCTTGGACTTTTTGTTGGAATACCTGAGCGCGATGTAGACTCTCCGTCCAACAATAGCCAACTAAACCGAAGCGGCTGTCGTTGGCGATTGCCCAAGCTTCCTCGTCATCTTCGAAGACTTGAATCGTAACAACAGGTCCAAATATTTCCTCCTGACACAAAGGAGAATGGTTGTCTAAAACTTTAAACACCGTCGGTGCCACGAAGTAGCCACTGCCCAGCTCGGGCATAGCGCGCCCACCGGTCAGCAGGTTGGCGCCGCTATTTTTGGCGAGGGTAAAAAAATTGAGGACATGTTGTTGATGCTCGGCAAAACCCATGGGACCGACTTCAGTTGTGCTGTCTAGTGGATCGCCGACACGCAGCGTTTCAGTCCGTGCCACAAACCTCTCGATAAAACGCTCTGCAATTTGGGTTTGCACCAAAATACGCGAGCCTGCAATGCAGATTTGTCCGCTATTACCAAAAGCGCTTACCAATGCCCCGTCGATTGCTCGGTCGATATCAGCATCGTCAAAAATAATGTTGGCTGAATTCCCCTCTAGCTCAAAATGCACAGGGGTAAGGCGCTCTGCCGCTGCACGCATGAGTTTTCGTGCGGTGTCGCCACGTCCGGTAAAGGCAATGCGATCAATGCCTTCCGCCTGCGCCAGTGCGGCGCCGGTAACAGCGCCTCGGCCGTTGACAATATTGACGACACCCGAGGGCAGCCCCGCTGATTCAAGTAGGTGTACTAATTGCAGCACTGCCAGTGGTGAAAACTCAGAGGGCTTCAAAACGCAGCTATTACCAAAGGCAATACATGAGGCCACTTGCATGCTAGAAAGTGCCAAACAGGCATTCCATGGGGCAAATAGGGCGGCGACGCCTACAGGATGACGGGTGATGACCGTACGATACTCTTGCAGTTGATCAAAGGTCTCCCCTGCAAGCACTCCAATGTAATCGGCGAAGAAATCGAAGTTATCAGCGGCTCGAGGTATCTGACGTGCCGCTAGGTGGGCAAAGGGCAGTCCGGCACAAATTGACTCTCGAAGTGCCAGATCATTTGCATGCGTTCGGATCGCTTGAGCGGTGGCACGCAGCACACGCTGCCTTTCTTCGATGGTGGATTGGGACCACTCACCGGACTCAAAGCGGGCTTTTGCCGCAGCGACTGCCGTTGCCACCTGTGTGGCATCATCTTCTTGCAGGCTGGCAATCGTTTCACCCGATCCGGGATAGCGCACCGGCAGGCTTATTGCAGGTGTTTTCGGCAAAACAGGCAGGCCTGCGATATGCCCCGTGATGAGATCAGGTAGCTCGAGGTTAGCGATGCTTTCATGCAGTATCGGCGATCCCACGGTTCGTCTCCTTGGCACGGGTCATTCCGGTTTATAGGGGCGTTATCATAGCCCGAAGGGAGCCAACAGTCGCTGTATCGCCCGAAAAACAAAAGATGGGGGTGTCGCCGCTGTTGGGCATTCCCTTAGTGTCTGGGCCCGACTGGTTTGTCGCGGCAGCTGTATCGCGCTACCGGCAGCTTTTCCTAATGGTGCTTCCGCAAAGGGTAATACCTCGACAGCAATGTTAGCTGGGCGAGGGGTTATTGAAGAAAAGTGTCGCCGGTGAAGTGCCCGTGAAAACCAAAGGGTATGTGGTGGTCTAGCAGCACTGCAGCAATTTCCTCTTCAGGATTTTGCGCATCGCGAATTTGAATTTCAGAGCGATGCGTGCTGGCGTCATAAACAACCGCGAGCAAATAGCCATCATCCTGAGTTTTCGGACGTGCTTTCGGAGTAAAGAGCGCTTCGGAGGTGTACCTATTTTCACCCACATCAGTATGGGTGCAAGCCCCCGTACGGGTATTGAGGGTAACAAAACTATTAAAAAATCCATGCTCCCGACCCGGAGCATGCCCGACATAAAAGCAGTGTTCACTGCTTAGGCCTGTACGATTTGTGTTCCAAGCGGGAAATTCACCGGTAGGCGCATGATCAAAAGCTTCTAGGCGTGTATGGCCGGTCTTTAGATCGATCCGCAGGCGATGCAGCTCCGCGCCTGCGACGGTTTGAACATCAAAGACATCCCCTAGCCATGCGAAACCTTCGGTACTTTTTGTTTGGAAGAAATCTGTGATGAGCTCGTCTTTGGTCTCAAATGAGTTGGCAAAGTGCACAACAATCCCGGGAGGTAATTCAAACTCTCGGGTTACGGCCATGGTGCGCAAATCCACAACAATGCCGCGCATGGCTTGTTGCTCGTTGTAATTTAAATTCTCGCTCAGCGTGGTGGTACCCAATAGGGGGCCCCCAAGCTGGAAGTTAATCGAGCTCACTACAAAAATGGCATAGTTTTCAGTAAGGCCAAAGTCGTGGAGGAAGGGGAATCGATCGAGAGGAATACGACAGCTGCGAACACCATGACCGTCGGCTGGAATATCATGAACGTCGAGTGCACATTTGATGCCGCGCCAGCCAAGCCCCGTCAGATTGATGCCAAAATTAATCTGATTTCCGGTGCGAGGGTGAATTTTTCCATGGGCACTTATGGTCGTTCGTGGGTTTAGGGTGCTGCCATAATATTCTGGCCCAAGTGTCTCAAGTGTCTCTGGGTTCAATCGGTAAGGTTGTCCACCCTCATAGAATGCGCACAGCTTGTCGCCATGCCAAGAGACGCCCGTATTGGCTGGGTTAGATAGAGGTCTGAGAATATTTTTTCGCCAACCGCCCTTAATTTGCGTGCCAAATCCGCGATGAGATACTCGCCCCTCCTCGTGGTCCTGAAGATACTTAGGTGTGCGCACGTAGCGGTTTTTGAAATGCGCCTTACCGTCAATAAAGGTGGCTGCGCTGATCATGCCGGGACCGTCGAACCAATGACCGTAGGCCTCACTGCCCGCATTCATGGCGCCGGGCCCGTTTCGAAACAAGGTGCCGGTCAAATCCTTGGGCAGGGTGCCGCGTACATTATTAGCCCAGCCATTACGCTCTTCCTGCAGTGCAAGAAATCCTCGGTGGAAGTCACAGTTGCGCTGTGCAACGTTAATCAGTTTTGCTTCAGCATTCATCAATCAGCCTCTGGCGCAGATGGATCAAGGGTGGGGATAAGAATGTCGATGCTGCTGTCAATCAGTGCGTCGATTAGCGGAGGAACATCGACTTCGAACCCGTCCAGCATTTTGTGGTTGTAGAGATCAATCAGCCCATGAGTATTGGTAAGCAGCGTAATGACGCGAACCCAAATGGTATCGGGCCCAAAACCTTCCTCGGCAATACCTGCGATACCGGGCACTGAGGAATTGGCCTCTGGTGGTGTCAGTGAAACGCCGGACCGGCTGAGCAGGCTCGCAAACAACTCAATCATGCGATTGGAAGTACGCTGGCGTAAATCGCCGGCGATATCGTTTTCGTCATTTGCAAGATCCTCGCGCAACTGCAGTGGCGGGTGAACCATAAGTTCCCAGTAGCCTGTCCAGTCATGAGCGAAGCGGACGGCGGATTTCAGAAGGCCTGCCAGCTTGTCTCGGGGCTCTTCGAAACGGGTAACACCCTCCTTGGTGTAGGCATCTAAGAGCTCATAGCCACGCTGTGTTGTTTCGATAAATAGCTGCCGCTTACTGGGGAAGTAGTTGTAGAGATTCGCCGCTGTCATATCGACGCTGGCCGCCAGCGCCCGCATAGAGAGTTGGCTCATGCCTTCTGATGCCATGACCTGAGCGGCTTCATCCATGATGCGCTGCTTTTGGACCACGATTTCCTCGTTGGAAAAGGCTTGCCTTGGCATGGCTTAACAATCCTCATTAAGGCGCGAAATTCGCGCTACGGAACATGCGTCCCGTGGGGCCAAAATTAATTAATGAACGTATGTTAACTTAACGTATGTTAAAATTTCAAGCGGCGTTTTTGGTGCGCGTGTGGGCGAAAGTGATGATGCATTGCTGTGGTGACCCACAAAGACCACGGGGTAAACTGAATATGGGTTTATTAAACAGCGAGAAAATACATGTCGGCGGGTAATACGGGAGTTTTGATCTCTGTGGTTCTGGCTGTTGGTTACATAACTCTGGCGATACTTGTATGGAGCATGGTGAGTGCCGTTTACAGGAAAATTCGGGGCAGGTTTCGACTCAATATCACTGGCCGTTGGGTTGTTGTTACAGGGTGTGATTCAGGTATTGGCTTGGGCTTAGTCACCGCGCTGTCAGAGCGTGGCGCTAAGGTGGTCGCTTGTTGCTATACCGAGGCTGGCGCACACGGAGCTTTAGCCGCGGGAGCCGCCTGGGCACCACACTTTGACTTAACCAAGGACGATGCAATTCGCGAGGTTGCAGCGCAAATTCATGCCCGAAGTGATGGTGCTGTCTGGTCTGTGGTGCACGCAGCGGGGACCGTCTTACCGGGATTCGTTGATTATCAGCCGATTAATTTTTATCGAGACGTGATGGCGGTAAATTTCTTTGCACCTGTCTTGCTCACTCAAAAACTCCTCAGCGCTTTGCGGCGTTGCAAAGGTCGAGTGGTTTTGGTCAGTAGTGTCGATGGCTTAGTAAGCCTACCCGGCAATGCCCCCTACGACGCTTCAAAATTTGCTATTGAGGCCTATGCCGATGCCCTGCGAGCTGAGTTGTCGTTCTGTGACGTATTTGTGAGTGTGATTAACCCGGCAACAATGCGCACGCCCATGGCGGAGGCCTTTTTCCCGGCACACCGAAACACCTGGCAAGCCATGGCTAAAGACGATCCCGGGGGCGATTGGCAAGCACTGTGGCCAGAATCTTGGCTCGAACAATATGTTGAAAAAAACACGCAACAGCTGCGTAGCATTGCGGAGGATCCCGCGGCGGCAGTCAGCGATGTTGTTCATGCTGTCACCGCCGCCCATCCAAAATTACGTTATTTGAGCGGCCGACTGGCTAAAACCTTTTTTTACGCGCTATGGCTAATGCCAGAGGCGTGGTCGCTTCGTATTAAACGCCTTACTGTCCAACCCCAGCCGCCTAGGAACAGCTCATGAACATATCGGGACTTCTCCATATCAACATCAATTGCAAGAATTTTGAAAGATCAAAACAGTTCTACGAGATGTTGGGCTTTGAGGTCATTATGCCGGTTCCATCAGAAGGGCGAGGCGCTGCAGCGGCAGCTGTTGGCATGGAACGTTACCTTGTTAAAGGAGCGCTCATGAAGCATCCCAGCCGCATTGTCATCGACTTGCTTGAATGGCAGGAGCCCTCTGAAGAGGGTGCTCCTTACGAGAGCATGGCACACCCCGGGATCGCTCGGGTCGCCTTCACGACAACATCGCTTGACGATGACGTGGCAACCCTCGTTGAAGCAGGTGTGAAATTCTTATCCACTGCTCCTGCCGAGGTAGGTGGCCCCAGAGGTTCAACAGTGCGCTTTATTTGCTTCAAGGATCCTGACGGCACCGTGCTCGAATTGGTTGAAATGTCAGGTTCCTGAGTGGAGTCGGGGGCCCGCCGGAGCGCCTCGCGACTGAACAGATGCTAAAGACTCAATTCCGGGATATTTTTGAATTTTTGTATCTTTGTCAGTAGGGTTTACGTTTTGATTTTGTGTGGCGGTAGAAAATTGTGATGGATATTTCAAAATCGATAGATCTCTGTGCGGCCTATTACGGCAATCAGGCTGACGCTATGCGTCAATATCTTGAGTCCGGGCAGGAGGCTGCTTTACGCCTAGATAATCGAGGTCCTATTTGTTTTGACGAAGCCGGTAGTCTTGATCCCGCGATTCGTGAGGCGTATTCCCGGTATGGGTTTTATGTTTTTACCGATGTGCTTAGTAAAGAAGAGCTCGCTGATATTGAGGCTGATTTGGGCGAAATGCGCAAAAGCTTCCCTACCGGGCCGGAGAGCCTTGTTAACGCAGATGGACACCCGGCATTGGGGTCAGATTGTAAAGCGCTTACGTTAGTCTGGTCTAAGCCACTAGGAGATCCATTAGGTGGTACGGCGTTGGCAAATGGGCGTCATCAGGTCAAGATGTTTGAGCCTGAGGCTGCTAAGGAGGCTCCCGCCGCGGCACCTTTTATTCTGTTGGGATCGCTGCAGTTCTCCGACGCTTGTCTACGTACCTATGCCCATCCACAGCTGCTGCGGGTTGCGGAGGCGATTAATGGGCCCGACTTCGCGCCATTTAATGAGGCACTGTTTATTAAAGACCCCGGTATTGGAGCTGCAGTTTCATGGCACCAAGATGGCGTTACTCATTGGGACAGCGACGACTTCGATGAGGACATTCACGGTTTTAATTTTATGGCGCAGGTTTATGGCAGCACTGCAGTCAATGGCGTCTGGGTTGTGCCGGGTACGCATAAATTGGGCAAAATCGATATTAATGAACTCGTGGCAGAAGCGGGTAGTGAGCGTCTGGAGGGTGCTGTCCCTCTGGTTTGTAAACCCGGTGATGTTGTGGTTTGTAACCGACAGTTGGTCCATGGATCATTTCCTAACTGTGGTTTGGAGCCCAGGGTTACGGTGAACTTTGGCTTTCACCGTCGATCTTCAGTGTTGGGTGTTCAGGGAGGTGGCATCCACAGTGAGGCACAAGAATTTGACGCAGAAACTATCGCTCGCCGCTCTCGCGTTCTGGGGTATGCAATTGACGCACGCCAGCAGCGGTTCGCCGGTGAGTCGCCTTATCGCTATCAGCCTTTCGCAGATGAAAAGAAAAATTTTAGCTGGAATACGCAAACTAGGGCAGATATCAAAGATTATAACTGCGACGATTTGAGTATCTGAAGTACTTACCTGTTTTTAACGCGTGCAGCAAATGGTGACAGATTTTTAATCTGCGTGGCTTTTGCTGAGGAAACCTCTGAGAATAGCGAACTTATGTTCACTTTAGGGCGCGTGTCTCAAGTAGGCAGCCCACAGGCCCATTAAATTAGAGGTGCGTATGCCAGATTTAAAATTGATACAGGTGATGGTTTTTTTAATGGCAGCTTGCCTGTGGATTTTCTCCCAGGTAGCGCGAGCCGACGATGCCTCGATTGCTCAGAAATTAGCCAATCCCGTTGCCTCGCTCATCAGCGTACCTATTCAAATCAACTACGATGACAAGTACGGCGTTGGTGAAAAGGGTTCTATTTGGAAAACCAATGTTCAGCCAGTCATTCCAGTCTCACTTAATGACGACTGGAACATGATTTCTCGAACGATCTTACCTTTTATCGACCAGTCAGATTTTCCAGTGCAAGGCCATGGTGAGTCTGGGGTAGGAGATGTGGTGCAAAGCTTTTTCTTTTCACCTAAAGCACCAACTGCGGGCGGTCTTATATGGGGCGTTGGGCCGGTAATCAATATTCCCACTGCAACCAAAGATGCATTGGGACCAAGAGCTTGGGCAGCCGGACCCACAGGGCTGGTATTAAAGCAGTCGGGGCCTTGGACCTACGGTGCATTGGGGAATCACCTGTGGTCTTTTGCAAAAGAAGACAACACCGAGATAAATGCGAGCTTTGTGCAGCCCTTCGTTTCATACATCACGCCTAAAAAATTGACCTACTATCTCAATACAGAATCCACTTATAACTGGGATAGTAAGGATTGGTCTGTGCCTATTAACGTCGGTGCGAATCAGTTAGTAAAGTTTGGTAACCAACTCATGCAGATTGGTGGTGGTGTTCGATATTGGGCAGATTCGGGTGAATTTGGGCCGAAGGGCTGGGCGCTGCGAGTGAATGTCGTGTTTGTGTTCCCCAAGGGCTAAACAATATTTAGGACTTAGCTGAGTTCCAACGTTCATCGGCTAAGCTCAGAAATGGCAAACGTAGTATCCCCGTGGGTGAGAGCGCGTAGTGGGCCAGATGAGCCAATCGGCAACCAAGCGCCTAGTGTTTCAGGTTTTTTGTTGTCGAAGCCGTAACGCACTATGCGGTGGTTGGTCTAGCTGCCTCTATTTCAGGGTAGTGTGCTGCCGGATTTGACGGCTATGGGTGGGTCGCAAATGATCTGCCTATGGCACTCCGGACCGCATCAAAGTCTGCATAGTGAAAAAAATAAAGGAGGGGTGACATGGAGGCAGTATCAAGGCGCTTCATGATAAAAAGCCTGGCGACAGGTGTTGCTCTAGCGGGCCAGTCGATCACATTGGCAAATTCTCAGCGGTCGATGCCTTACAACAAACGTGTTGCTACCTTCACTGTGCACAACGACTTGCCTTGGGCGCTGGAAACGCGCCGTAGCCAATTTGGGTTTGGCCCTATCACGCCAGCCTCACACTTCTTTGTGCGAAATAACCTTCCCATGCCACCCGCTTCAGTGACTGGTTTGGGTGACAGTTGGTCTTTCGAGGTGCTGGGCTGCAAAGACTCGGGAAGCCTAACGCTTGCCGACTTGAAGCGCATGCCGATACAAACAGTGGCTACTGTTTTGCAGTGCTCGGGTAACGGCCGTGAATTTTTTTCCCATGACCCCTCCGGCTCGCAGTGGGGTGTGGGTGCAGCGGGTTGTGCACTATGGACCGGGGTGAAGGTCGCCGATATTTTTGAGCATTTTGGTGGCGTTGTGGGCGATGTGGCCTTTTTGACGGCAGCGGGTGGTGAAGAGTTACCCGAAGGTATTGATAAAAATGCCGTGGTTGTCGAACGGTCGATCCCTATTGCCAAAGGGCTGGCTGATTGTTTGCTGGTTTGGGAGATGAATGGTGCGCCATTGCCGCCTGTTCACGGTGGACCACTGCGTCTTATCGTGCCTGGATATTTTGGGGTCAATAACGTCAAGTGGGTTAGGCAGCTAGCAGCAACCTCGCAAGAGTCGGCTGCCAAGATTCAGCAGTCGGGTTATCGGCTTAGGGCGCAAGGCGAGTCGGGTGGGCCTCAGCACCCCTCCATGTGGCGAATGCCAGTGAAATCCTGGTTGAACGGCCCGGGTGCTGATGGCGAGCCCGTATTGGCGGGTATGAACACTTTATACGGGGTTGCCTTTGCCGGTGAGCGAGGTATCAAATCGGTAGAGGTTTCGAGTGATTCGGGTCAGACCTGGCAGTTGGCCCAGCTTGTGGGTCCCGATCTTGGTCCCAACGCTTGGCGTACATTCAGTGTGCAAGCCGAGCTCGCTGTGGGTCGACATCGCTTTGTGACCAGGGCAGTTGATACTGAGGGCGAACAACAACCTCAGCAGGCAGCAGATAATCATCGCGGCTATGGTCACAATGGTTGGGAAGATCACGCCCTTGAGGTCAGGGCGCTGAAAGAGCTGCCCAAGACAGCTCCAATCATTGAATCAGATCAAGATGACTCATCAGGCGCTCTGATAGGCACCGCTGCAACCGATGTCGCCAAGCCATCGTTGGTGTTGTCTGATCAGGCGCTGCAGGGTAAAAATATTTTTATGGCCAAGGCTCAGCCTGGCTGTGGTGTGTGTCACAGCCTCGAGGAGGCCAATGCCCTCGGGGTCGTTGGACCAAATTTCAATACCTTAAAGCCGAGTCTGATGCAGCTGCGCAGTGCCATCACTCAAGGGGTGGGTGCGATGCCCGCTTACGGAGGACAGCTGAGTACCGAGGAGGTTGATGCCCTGGCTGCCTACGTCTTCGAAGCGAGTCGATAACTCGATTTTAGTGCGCCACTCTGTACAAAATATGCTCAGCTGATGCCGGCCGATCAAGATCGAGCTGGTTGCCATCGGTCTGCCAGGGCGCTCCCCATAGCCAGGCCAAGAATAATCAGGGTAAAGAAGACGAAGTGGTGCCAAAAAGGCATGGCGTCCCAATATTGAAGTTCTACCCATACAGCGATGGCCAGCATTTCAAGTGTCATCCCAAGTTGTATCAGCCTGAGCCTTGAGCTTGCTCCCGCGATCATTCGAGCTGCAAAACCACAAATGATCAAGCTGATCAGTTGCAGGCACTCTATGGCAATGACCAACCCGGTGTTCTGTGTGCCGCCAAAGCGATTGACCTCCTCGGGATATTGGGCGAGAAGCAGGCTTGTCAGTGGCAGACATAAAACGCCATAAAGTAGCGGCAAACTGATGATGGCGATGAGTTCTCTGAGTACTGTCCGCATGGATATGGTCTCTTTTTAAGATCGAATTGCAGCGGCACTAGAGTAACCCGCATCAAAAAGGCTAGGCGAGTGGCAGTGTCCCTAGTGTTGACGAAAACATCTGCGTGTCTCGCGGTCAAAGGGGGCACGACCCTGTTCCCGCCCTAGTGGAAATTTGATTGTTAGCGAGCCACACCATGTCAGCGTGGCAAAATTTTTAGCCAGCCCAATAGACGGCGACTCATCCAGATGGTGGGTTTATGCCGGCTACTTCTTACATTTCCTGATCCCGCAGTGCCCGCCGCATAATTTTCCCCGTTGTGGTCATCGGCAGAGCCGCAACAAATTCAATCAGTCGGGGTACTTCGTGCTTGGCGAGGTGTTGTCTAACTAGCTGTTTCAAAGATTCCGCGAGTGCTTCATCTGGACTAAATCCTTCGGCGAGAACCACAAAGGCTTTTACGAGCTCGGTCCGCTGTTCATCGGGTACGCCAATGACAGCCGCCAGCTGGACGGCATCACTTTTCAGCAGACAGTCCTCAATTTCAGTCGGACCAATACGGTAACCTGAACTGGTAATGACATCGTCGGTGCGCCCATGAAACCAGAGGTAGCCGTCCTCATCTTGCTCCCCAAGGTCTCCAGTGATCATCCAGTCGCCAATAAATTTGGCGTCCGTTGCCTCTGGATTATCAAGGTAGCCTGAAAACATGGCGGGGTGCGGGCGCTTTATGGCGATATTGCCTTTGGTTCCCGTCGCCACCTCTTGGCCACTGTCATCAACGATCCCACAAATTGAACCGGGCATGGCTTTGCCCAACGATCCATGACGCACTTCCATGAGCCGGGGGTTAGTGCCGATCATGCCATTGCATTCAGTTTGACCAAAGCCTTCGCTGATGGTGAGTCCGAAGCGCTTATCGGCCCAAAGGGCCAGCTCTTTACCTACAGCCTCGCCGCCACTTAAAACCACCCTAAGGTCGATATCTTGGGCAGCTTCTGAATCTACTTGGCGCATCAGTTTTAGGACGGTTGGCGTCAGCAAAGAGACAGTAATTTTGTGCTGAGCTAAAACTCGAAAGGCGGCTTGGGCATCAAAGCCCTGCATGTCAGTCGATACGACTCGGCATCCTGAGTACCAGCCGATCAACAAAATGTTAATGAGTCCGGCAATCCAAGCCCAGTCGGCAGGTGACCAAAGAACATCATCTTCTCTGGGTCCGTAGTCATAGTAATACTCAAACAGGGGCTTGTTGCCCAGCAGTAGCCGGTGAGGCATGAGTACGCCCTTGGGTTGCCCTGTAGTGCCTGAGGTGTAGCTGATCCACGCGGTGTCCTCCCCCCGCGTTGCCACATTGGTAAAACTTGTCGATTGGCTTTTCAACGTTTTCCAGAACGACAAGACGCGAGCTGGAGTGTCTTCGTCCGTAACAATAATGTGTTTAAGGGCGGGGCAATGCTCCATGACTTCTGTGATCTTTCCAATGTTGGCTTGATTAGTAATGCAGACCTGAGCACCACTCCCCAGTAGCCGGTGTTTAATCGCATCAGGACCGAATAAAACCGAAGCTAGGCAAGACACGATGCCGGCCTTAAAGCAGCCGATATGGGAGATCGCACACTCGGGTGACTGAGTGAGCATCACCAGTACGCGATCACCCGTCTGCAGTCCGAGCTCGCCAAGCAGATTGGCTAATTGATTGGAGTAGGCTTTTATCTGAGCGAAGCTGTAGTTGAGGACGGTGCCATCTGAGGATTCGTGGGTCATGGCGATACGGCAGGGATCGTCGGCCCAGCGATCGCAAACTGCGTCCGCGATATTGAAATGCGTTGGAATGTCCCACCTGAAGTTTTTACAAATCGCTTCGTAGCTGGTGCCGATTGGAAGATCCATAGTTATTCCTCACAGGTCCATGGGCAAGCTGTGCCTTAATCAGAGGCGCGTCGCCAAGTCGTTATCCTGCCCATCCATAACTGGCGGAGTGGCGTGGGTTGAATGGCTTTTTGGGTGTCAGCCTCTGTGGTCGTTTAGCCGTATAGCTCGCGTCGCTTTTTAAAGGCGGCTTTGACGCCCTCTTTTCGCAGGGTTTGAAAGAAATCTTTGAAGCTATCGAACTGATGGTAAATAGCATCGAGATCTGCCCCTCTACGTACAGAAGGCTCCATGCCCATATTTTCGAACCAAGTATTAGAAACTTCTTTCAGTATTGACAGGTTGTCGGAAGGAGCTCGGGCAATATGAGCCGCCAGAAGTGCAACTCGGGCATCCAAGTCTTCGTGTGCGACAACCTCATTAATCAGGCCAATTTTCTCAGCCTCATAGGCGTTAATCAGTCGTGATGTGTACAGCAGCTCTTTAGTCTTTCGATAGCCAATCAGCATGGGCCAAAACATAATTGACGGCGGTATTCCAAGGTCTCTTCCAGCGGGATGACCAAAGCGGGCTCGCTCGCTAACTACAGCTAAATCACAGACCCCCAGTAGTTCTCCCGCACCCGAAAGGCAGTCGCCCTGAACTTTGGCAATAATCGGTTTTGGGTAGCGCCACATTTTCATCCAGTAGTCGACAATGGTGTGGACGTCATCTCGATCTTTTCGAATATCAACATGGTCCGGGAAGTTGGCGGGATATTGTGATGTAATCCAGTGCTCCTCCCGCAGGTCATAGCCGGTGGAAAATGCTTTACCAGCAGCTTCGATGACAATAACGCCAATGCTATCGTCTTGGAGCGCGTCATCCAGTACGTTTTCTATCTCCCCCAAAACTTGCCAAGACAGAGGGTTGAGATCATCCGGCCGATTGAGTGTGATGGTGCAGACCCTTCCTTCCTGAGACGCCAAAATCATAGAATGTTTGCTCATGGTTTTTCTCCCGTACTCGCGGCGAGTTTACGCTTATGTCCCGGGGAATCTGGCATTGGGCAAAGGCACAGCCGGGACAGTCTTGTTTTTTTACAAAGCTTGGGGCGGTGCGCTAACAGCAACACTGAATATACGCAGATTCCCTCAGAACCGCCTATATTGAGTGAAATGAAGTGTGCAGCGTACACTGGCGCGTCAGAAGACTTTTTCGAGATGGCTAAGCTTCGTTGGATTGGGTAGACGCGCTTAGCTGGTGTCGATCTATATAGCCAACAATACATGCGCTCTAGTTGGAGGGCTGTCATTTTTTGCGGAATATCCATCGTGAAAATGGCGGTCAGCACCCGAGCAAGTCAAAGCCCCTCCGTTTGAGCTGCAGATACCGGGAAAGCTAATGTCACTGGAATTACAGGATGTTTCGCAAGTCGTTGATGGGCTATTACAGATTGCTCCAACCGACCTTGTCCTTGAGAAGGGGACCATGAACGTTCTGCTAGGCCCCACGTCTTCGGGCAAAACCTCTCTTATGCGGTTGATGGCGGGGTTAGACAAGCCCAGCACAGGGCGCATTTTTTCATCAGGTGTTGATGTCACACACCAGCGCGTACAGCAGCGCAACGTTGCAATGGTTTACCAGGAATTTATCAATTATCCGGGCATGACGGTTTATGACAACATTGCCTCTCCCCTGCGGCTGCAAGGCCAAACTAAGGTGGATGTCGACCGACAGGTGCGGGCTACGGCTGAGATGCTCAAGTTAACCCCGGTTTTGCAACGC
Source organism: Luminiphilus sp. nBUS_16 (assembly GCF_051201645.1). Taxonomy (GTDB): domain Bacteria; phylum Pseudomonadota; class Gammaproteobacteria; order Pseudomonadales; family Halieaceae; genus Luminiphilus. The sequence continues at coordinate 748,311 of NZ_CP179205.1, forward strand.
AGGCCCCTCGATCTTTCTGGAGGACAACAACAGCGCTGCGCGTTAGCACGAGCGTTAGTCAAAGGGGCTGAACTGGTTTTATTAGATGAACCGTTGGCCAATTTAGATTACAAATTACGCGAGGAATTGCGTGCTGAAATTCCTAGAATTTTTGAGCAGGCGGGTAGTATTTTTGTTTACGCCACTACTGAACCTGAGGAGGCGCTATTGCTAGGTGGCAACACCGCGACACTTTGGGAGGGGCAAGTTACGCAATTTGGCTCAACACTATCGGTGTATCGTCAGCCTGAAACACTTACCACAGCAAGGGTTTTTTCGGATCCCCCCATGAATTCTATTGTCGTGACAAAAACCGCTGACACGCTGTCTTTAAACGATGGTGCGGTGTTGCGTGTTCGCAATCAGTGGGCTGTGCTTTCTGATGGCACATACACCCTAGGGTTTCGTGCGCATCATTTAAAGATTCTTTCACCCGAGACGGTTGAGCAAGCATCACAAGCATTTCAGTTGCGGTGTACTGTTGTCGCTATTGAGGTCACTGGGTCAGAGACATTTTTACATTTGCGTTACGGAGAGCTGATTTGGGTGGCCATTACCCCTGGCTTACAAAAAATGGCGGTCGGTGATGCTGTCGATGTGTGGCTCGACGTCGCTCAGCTCTTTTTATTTGACGGCGTAGGGTGTTTGGTTGCCGATGGCGCTGGCGTGATTTAGGGGACTGCTGATGGCTCAAATTACGTTGTCAAACCTTGCCCACACTTATGTCCCCGGCGGGGCGCATGAAAGTGATTTTGCCCTCAAGACCCTAAACCACGTTTGGGAAGAGGGCGGTGCTTATGCGCTTTTGGGACCTTCTGGGTGCGGAAAAACAACGCTGCTTAATATTATCTCCGGCTTGATTATGCCCTCCCATGGCCGCGTCTTGTTTGATGGTGTCGACGTGACTGCCTTACCTGCAGAAAAGCGAGATATAGCGCAGGTTTTTCAATTCCCGGTGGTCTACGACACCATGACGGTAAGAGAAAATTTGGCGTTTCCTTTAAAAAACCGCGGCCTAGCAATGCCTGACATTCAGGCCCGGGTGGCTTTAATCGCTGAAATGATAGGGCTCGAGAGTGTTCTTGATCAACGAGCTAGAGGTTTAACCGCCGACGCCAAGCAAAAGATCAGTCTGGCGCGGGGGATGGTGCGGGAGTCAGTTAATGCTATTTTATTTGACGAGCCCTTGACCGTTATCGATCCACAGTTGAAATGGGAGCTTCGCACACAGCTTAAATCTCTGCACCGTGAGTTTGGGCACACCATGATTTACGTGACTCATGATCAGGTAGAGGCGCTGACCTTTGCTGATACTGTAGTGATGATGCACGAGGGCCGGGTTCTGCAAATGGGCACACCGGAATCGCTATTTGAAACACCCGCGCACACTTTTGTCGGTCATTTTATCGGTTCCCCGGGCATGAACTTCTTTGATGCTCAAATTGAGGGATGTGATGCCATGATCTATGGCCAACGTATTCCGTTGGGGAGGCGCTATAAATCACTGTCAGGTCGCACTCAGGTAGGCATACGACCGGAATATATTCAGTTCACCAAAGAGGGAGGTTTACCCGCTGTAATAAAGCATATTGAAGATGTCGGGCGCCGACGTATTGTGCATGCAGAGGTTGCAGAATCCTTGGTCAAAGTAAGTGTGCCTGACGGATACTCCTTTGACACAACGATGGATCGGATAAGATTTAATCCCGACAAGATCAATATCTTTGTAGACGGCTGGCGGACTGAGGGTGAAGCGCTCTAATGGCAAAGACACAAAATAATAAAGCGTGGCTATTCGTATTGCCCGTCTTGGTCTTGGTGGCCTTTTCTGCAGTTATTCCTCTCATGACCGTTGTGAACTACGCGTTCAACGATACCTTCGGAAATAACCAATTTTTCTGGAACGGTTTGGGTTGGTTTGAAGAGATGGTGCGCTCAGAGCGGCTGCACGATGCGTTGGGACGTCAGATTGTGTTCACAGTTATTATTCTTGCGATCGAAGTGCCTCTGGGAATCTTCATTGCGCTCTGTATGCCCAAAAGAGGTTTTTTGGCGAGCCTTTGCTTGGTCCTTATGGCGTTGCCGTTACTTATCCCATTCAATGTTGTGGGGACAATCTGGCAGATTTTCTGTCGAATCGATATTGGCTTGTTGGGTCGGGCGATGTCGGCATTAGGGGTGGATTACAACTACACAAGCGATGCTTTCGATGCTTGGGTGACGCTGATTGTCATGGATGTCTGGCACTGGACGTCATTGGTGGCACTGTTGTGCTATGCCGGCCTGCAGTCGATCCCTAGCGCGTATTATCAAGCTGCCCGCATTGATCAGGCTAACCGGTGGGATATTTTTCGTTACATAGAGCTGCCGAAAATGTCTGGGGTACTGCTAATAGCGATACTGCTGCGCTTTATTGACAGCTTTATGATTTACACGGAGCCCTTTGTGGTGACGGGTGGCGGACCAGGAAATTCGACCACGTTCTTATCAATTGATTTGGTGAAAATGGCTATCGGGCAGTTTGATTTGGGTCCTGCTGCAGCATTTTCTCTCATGTACTTCCTCGTTATTCTCTTGATTAGCTGGGTCTTTTATAGCGTTATGGTGGCGCGTGATGCCGGGGAGGAGGGATAGTGCGTCTTCGTGGATCGACCCTCGTCATGACCGTATACCTCGGGTTTTTGCTACTGCCGATTTATTGGTTGGTCAGCATGAGTTTTAAGACCAATGAGGAGATTATTACTAATTTCACCTTGTACCCCGTGGAATTTACTTTACAGAACTACATAACAATCCTTACTGACTCCAGTTGGTATATGGGTTACGTCAATTCTTTAATCTACGTGCTGATCAACACACTGTTATCCATTGGCGTTGCGTTACCCGCAGCTTATGCCTTCTCTCGCTACCGCTTTATGGGGGATAAACATCTATTTTTCTGGTTGCTAAGCAATCGAATGGCACCCCCTGCAGTATTTGCTTTACCCTTTTTTCAGTTGTATTCATCGGTGGGTTTATTTGACACGCATATTGCTGTGGCCTTGGCTCATTGCTTATTCAATGTGCCGTTGGCCGTTTGGATTTTGGAAGGCTTTATGCGCGGTGTGCCCAAAGAGATCGATGAGACCGCGTATATTGACGGTTACAGTTTTGGGCGGTTTTTCATCAAAATTTTCATGCCATTGATCTCTAGTGGAGTGGGAGTTGCGGCTTTTTTCTGCTTTATGTTCTCGTGGGTAGAGTTGCTGTTGTCCCGAACGTTGACTGCCGTTGATGCGAAATCAATTGCTGCAACAATGACGCGCACGGTTTCTGCGTCAGGCATGGATTGGGGAGTACTGACCGCAGCGGGAGTGCTGACCCTTATTCCCGGGGCCGTCGTGATTTATTTTGTGCGTCACCACATTGCGAAGGGTTTTGCCCTGGGAAGGGTGTAATGACAAGCGTGCACTGGCGTTGGGTTTATGGGATTACGGCTTGCACTTTATGTGTGGGGTTAGGGGTTCTTTTTATATCTGTGCCCCGTGGGGAAGATGGCCTACAGTGGACTCAGCCACTTGTGCAGGGCGGGTGGATGGCTTGGACATTTCCCGTGGCTTTATTTTTTTATGGCATTGGTGCCGCTTTGGTGGTGTTTTCGATATTGGCAATTCGTTTTCCGGAAACACCGCGTCGAGGCATTTTGGGCATGCGAACAACCCGGGGTGATCGCTTATTTGTGACATTGTTAGGGTCTGCGTTTATCAATTTGGGGTGGCTCTTTTTTTTTGGAGCACCCTTAACTGGCGCTGCGATCGTATGCTTGCTTTTCGCACTGATCGTTTTTCGTTGGGTTTAGGCAATAACTGGCGTTCGGGCTCTCAGTGCGCCATCGGCGCAAATTGGCGATGACCTCAAGATCAAAAAGTCTTAGGAGTCTTGAACGACTTGGAGAACAGATATGCTAGAACACACTAAGAAATTTTTCGTTCCACGCTTGGCCATTTTGTTTTTGAGCGTGCCTGTTTGGGCCGGTATTGATGACGCACGAAATTTCCTTGATGCCGAGATAGGGACAACCTCTGTGTTGAACAGGGCCCAACAAGAGGCTGAAATGCAGTGGTTTGTAGATGCTGCTGAAGCTTTTAAAGGTATGAGCATTAAGGTGGCATCAGAGACCCTTACGACTCACGAATACGAAGCGAAGATCCTGGCACCGGCATTCACAAAAATCACGGGGATTAAGGTAACTCACGATTTGATCGGCGAGGGAGATGTTGTCGAGAAACTGCAGTTGCAAATGCAGTCGGGCCAAAATATTTATGATGCCTATGTTAACGATTCCGACCTCATAGGAACGCACTGGCGCTATCAGCAAGTTCGTAATCTGAGCGACTTCATGGCCGCGGAGGGGGCTGCTGTAACCAGCCCTCATCTAGATCTCGATGACTTTATTGGCACGAGTTTTACAACGGCGCCCGATGGCAAGCTTTATCAACTGCCTGACCAGCAGTTCGCAAATCTTTATTGGTTTCGTGAGGACTGGTTCAGCGATCAGAAGACGAGGCAAGATTTTAAAGCGCAATTTGGTTACGAGCTGGGCGTCCCCGTAAATTGGACCGCGTACGAAGATATCGCGGCATTTTTTACCGGTCGCAATATGAGTTACTTAGGCGGACCGAATCGGGTGTTTGGCAGCATGGATTACGGTAAAAAAGACCCCTCTTTGGGATGGCGGTACACCGACGCCTGGATGTCTATGGCTGGAATGGGTGACCATGGGCAACCCAATGGCTTGCCCGTGGATGAGTGGGGTGTGCGGGTTGATGATGACTCTCGTCCGGTAGGGTCATGTATGGCTCGAGGCGGTGCAACAAACGATGCAGCCGCGGTTTATGCGGTTACTAAGGCCATTGAGTGGTTGCAAAAGTATGCGCCCCCTGAGGCTGCTGGAATGGTGTTCAGCGAGGCAGGGCCTGTTCCCGCCCAAGGCCATATTGCGCAACAAATCTTTTGGTATACCGCTTTTACCGCTGACATGGTGAAACCGGGCTTGCCGGTCATGAATGCCGATGGCACGCCAAAATGGCGTATGGCGCCATCACCTCACGGGGCTTATTGGACTGAAGGCACCAAAGTGGGATACCAAGATGTGGGCTCATGGACCCTGATGAAATCCACCCCCGCTGATCGTGCTCAGGCAGCGTGGTTGTATGCACAGTTTGTAACGTCGAAAACCGTTGATCTGAAGAAGTCAGATGTTGGCCTTACTTTTGCTCGGCAGTCGACAATTGACAGCGAACATTTCACTCAACGTGCCACTCAACTAGGTGGGCTCATTGAATTTTATCGTTCGCCAGCGCGAACAGCGTGGTCCCCAACGGGCACAAATATTCCAGACTACCCAAAGATGGCTCAATTATGGTGGCAGAATATTGGTGACGCGATGTCTGGTGAAAAAACACCCCAAGAAGCACTCGATACATTGTGTGCCCAACAGGAAAAAGTCATGGCACGCATTCAAAGATCCGGCGTGCAAGGGAAGTTTGGCCCGCAGTTAAATACGCCTCAGGACCCCGAAATCTGGCTAGACGCTCCAGGTGCTCCCGTTGCAAAGCTTACTGATGAGCGGCCTCCAGGAGAGACGATAGCCTACGATAAGCTGCTTAAGTCATGGCAGCAGTAGAGGGGCGGGCCGACTACTTTGGACAGAAAACTGTTGTTCGCTGCATCCAAGTAAAAGCTGGCGGCTACTTATGCGCGTAGGCTGGTGTGTCGCGAGTTCGCGATGGGATCGTTCGGGTCAAGCGCATCCCTGTGTGCGGGGATAGCTATGCAACAACTGCGGTGGGTATCAGAAGCTCGAAACAGGCCCCCTTTGATGACGCCAGAAGCACAAGGTTACCCCCATGATCCTGCATGATTTTTTGACTTATCGATAGCCCCAGGCCTGTCCCGCCCTCACTCATTTTGGTGGTGTAAAAGGGCGTGAAAATTTTGTCCTTTAGCTTGTCATCAATCCCAGGGCCATTGTCGCGCACAATGATGCTGACGTTATTGCCCTTAAGACTTTGTGTAACGGTTAGCTCACCCCCCCCCTGTTTCGCGAGTACATGTTTTGCGTTATTGAAGAGGTTGATCAGGACCTGCTCTATTTGCTGGGCATCAACAAGGACGTTCGCCTTCCCCTGAGACAGAGAGGCGCTCACCTTGACGTTATCGAGTTCAAATTGCGACCTCACCATTTGAATAGAGGCGGCGATGATGGTTGAAATTTCAATCTCCTCTCTTACCAGCTTTTTTGCGCGAGCAAATGATTTGAGATCATCAATGATTTTTGCGGACCGAACGACTTGTTCCTGTATGCGGACAAGTTTTGCGCGTAAGTAGCTGTCATCCAACTCGTATTTATTCATCTTGGCGGTTATGTTTGACGAGCTCATGGTGATTGCATTCAGAGGCTGACTCAGTTCGTGGGCAACACCGGTGGCTAGCTCACCCAATTCTGCTAGCCGAGAGGTATGCGCCAATTGTTCTTTGGCGATAATTAATTCAGAGATGTCTTCAACTCGGGCGTAGTAGGTGGTGGTTGGAGCGCCGTAGTGTCCAAATTGTAAGGTGAGGCGCCGAACATCATCGTCGTCACCAAAAGTTAGTGCCGCTTCCTGAAAAAAACGGCTTTCCCCGCTTCGCAGCCAAGCCAGCGTAGTATTAAAAACGACGTCATCAGCCTGATCCCTGTCAGTCAAGGAATCCTTGTTGTTATAGGTCGCAACGGCAGCGATAAAAGATTCTCTTATAAATTGATACTCACTGGATCTGGATATCTGATTTTGATTTGCAATTTCGCCATTCTCATTGACTAACAATAGAAAAGCTTTGCTCTGCTCTACCATACCGTTGAGCTGATCAGCTCGAGTTTTCAGTTCGACAACTGCCTCATTTTGCTCTTTTTGCAATGTGTTCAGGTTTTCGGTGAGTTTAGCGACAGACCCTCTGAGGTGGTCAAATTCGGCAATTTCAAATCTTTGGAGATCGGGCTTTGCACCTGAGTTTGGAGTGTAACTTTGTAAGAAAGCTGATAGTTGCTGTACCCCGTTCAATTCGGTCTTTATCCATTGACGCACAAAAACAATAAAGCCCAGCAAAATAGAAAACATTATTGAAAGGAATATGCCCGAGTCGCGCAGCTGAGACTCAGCAAACACTCGCGCGCTGAAACTTGTGCCAACGCCTGTGGCGCTCCATTCTGAATTTATTATGGATGGAAAGTCATGAATTATCTGCTCATTAAGCCGCCGAGAAAAAAAGTGGGGGTTAGCTGTCGTAGACCCTGCTATTTGAAAGGAAGACGAGGTCCCCCAGGGTATGCTTCTAGCGCCTATGTTCACGTCATAGAGAATGTCTGATTCGTCAGAGATGCCCGCGATAAGCCTTGCGGTTTTGTTTGCGGTATTTTGCTCTAAAAAAATGATTAATTCGAAATTTTTGCTTCTAATGCGGTGTGTCCAGAATTCGGTGGGTTTGGCCAGTATCAAGCTGTCCTCTGCTTCTTCGGAATGCCGTAAAGACATTGGAATGCCCTTCAAATCAAGGCCTTCACATTGTTTGCTAAACACGATGGGCTTCGCTGAAGAAGTGATCAAGAGGAAGCCACACATGGCCGGGAGACTCTCCAAAGTTTCTGGGAGCTTTGAAGCAATAACATCAGGATTGTTTTCAGCGGTTATTATTAATTGATCTGTAGCCAGATACACCGCCTCGGAGCGGGCCATGACCCACTCGTTGTAAAGGCTTGAGGTGTTACGCGCCAGCCGGAGAAACTCCGTATTTTTCGCGTCGTCCCGAACCACATACTCCAAGAGTAAGAAAACGGTTGAGGGTATGATTATGAGGCTGGCGACACCCACCTCCAAGGTGTAGCGAATGGAGTGCTGCCCCACGTGGCTAGCTACGGGTGCCAAACCACCGAGCCACTCTCTAAGCCTAGAGGAGTGAAAGATCAGTGAAAATAATGAAAGGGTTAAAATGTTTGAGCAAAGTTCCTGGAGGACGATGGTAGTTCCGCTCCACGAAAATTCCTGAAAGTAGGGGAGCGCAGCGATGCAAAGGAGGGGTGTGCCACACCAGACCCAAAATTTAAGGCCTTCACTGAAAACTTCTAAGTTGCTGCTTTTATCTGCTCTCCATCCAAGCCATGCGGCCAGTAAAAAGTGAACTAGAACAGCTATTGGTCCTATATAGTCCGACGGCGCTATTAAGGCCGTAATTAATGCATAAGAGCAAAAGCAGGATAAAATGCCCCAGCGTAAGCCCATAAAAACAGACGCAAAAATATAAGTAATCGGGAAAACATAGGGCGCAGACGCATAATAAAAGTCGCCGCGAAGGCTTTCCAGCCCCAGCGCAGTCACTGTGAGGACGGCGGTGATGATCAGTTTAAATAGCGTCAAATGGGACAAGGTCCATGCATTCGCTATATTTGAGTCTTCACTCATCCGTGCAGCACCTAAATGGCCGCTGCGCAGTGGCTCTATGCCTTCTGCGTCGCTTAATGCCCCGCCTTGAAGCATCGGGTTGAACGGTTGGGCGCCATCATCCTTGATTGCCATCCCTCTACTCATCTGAAGTAATGAAGCCGGTGATTCTGACATAAACTGTAGACCCCCAACACCTCTTCGTTAGGTAAAGAATGCAGCTTTGTTAACTTCAGGCGTGGCTCTGCGCAGAGGCGTTTGCTCAAAAACAGGCTCAATTTGCGCAGCATTAACCGGCGAGGGGGCAGAGACACCGGTGTAGTAACACAGAGCACCTCAGCTGTACGCGCATGGATAGATAGGGAGCCCACAGACGCACAGCAGTACCAGCAATGCCGAGGGACAATAGCAGAGTGGAGTCTGTGATGGCTCGTTGGAGCGGGACGAGCCCGCGTTGGTTAGTAAAGACTTTTTGGAAAGAGCATAAAAAACCAATCCTGAACTCGTTGCCAACCGCTGCGGGAGGGCTGTCGAGTGCGAGTCTCTTCACTGTTACGCCAAATTAAACGGCTTTTGGGGTCACGCTCGACCCGCCAACTGTTTGCTGGACTGATGTCTTGTTCAATGGCCTCAGCTAACGCACTAGCGAGACTCTCACTATCGATGACCGCGAACATTTCCGAGTTAATAAGAGCTGAGCGCGGGTCAAAATTTGCAGAGCCCACGATAGAGAAACGGCGATCGATGACCATGGATTTCGAATGTAGCCCCATAACCTTTGCATGCATGGGTGCCGTATCAACCACCGTTAATTTGATGGCCGCATCATGACGGGCCTCGTAAAGTGCGATGCCCGCGTCGACCATAGGGCCCCGCCAAGCCTTGTAGTGGCTGTTCACCGCGGGTACGTCTTGAGAGGCGAGAGAGTTGGTATGCAGTTTTACGTCTACACCCCGCTCATTGAGCTGCTGCAGCATTGCAACACCTGGCTCATCTGGTATGAAATAGGCGTTGGTAATCAGCAATTCACGCTGGGTTTTTGGGACTATCTCAAAAACAGCTTCTAAAAGATCAGCACTGATACCGTCAGATTGCGGGCGATCAGTGAACACCTCACTGGTCCCCAAATGTAAAGACGAGGTGAGGGCCTCTAAGGAAGACCGCCAGTCTATAGGCGTAACAGAAAACTGCTCCAGCTGAGGTGAGTTAGCTAGCTCTTCTAAGACCTCAGCTCGGACGCTATGAAAGTCTTTTTCGGCTCGCAGCCTCTGGTCTTTGTTAGCGGAAATCACCCAGCCGCTATTCCAAAAAAGGTCGAATATAGCGCTGGTCTGGCGGGCTATTACACCGACGCCTAGAACATCAATGTCACGAAAATTTAGCGCTTCGCTAAGCCCCATGTACTCATCGCCAATATTTCTCCCACCAAGAATCACCGCTCGATTATCGACAATTAAAGATTTATTGTGCATGCGGTGGTTAAGTTGGGAAAAGTGCGTGGCAAACTCCAGTCCCCATCCCAAAGATTTGCGATTTTCTGCGCTGTTGAAAAGCCGCAGTGTAATGTTGGGGTGGCCGACCATAAGGGTGCCAATAGCGTCGCGGGCCTCTCCTTGCTGTTTACCCGTCGCCAAGGTGCCCATGTCATCAATAATAACTCGAACTTTTACACCGCGATCGGCGGCATCAATGAGTCTACTAGTGATGAGCATGCCGGTGCTATCGCCGTGGTACAGGTAGTATTGGGTGTCAATACTTTGGGTGGCTGAATCGATGAGGGCCAGCCGCCAGTTGAGTGCGTCTTCGCTTCGATTGAGTAACTTAAATCCTGAAACTTCAAAACTTTCAGAGCCCCCATCTTGAATTTTTTCTTCCGCGTTGAGTGCGGCACCACTGCGCTGATGGACAGCAGTTTCGAGGCTGGCTAGTGGTCCGCCAGTTGCGGCTGCCATCGAAAATTCTGCCTCAGGAACTTCAAAGGGCGTCCTTACAGTGGTTGTGCAGCCAGCCAAAACCATGAGTAGGGTGGCGGTACAAATACTGCGAGCGGTATTCAAATTTAGGGCCATAGAGTTACCAACTGTATTTGGCTGACCGGGTTTTGGGTTCGGCCGGTAAAATAGCTGCCACCAAAAGAATTTGTCTTGCCGCGCGGCTTGCTAGACCCCGGTGTATGAATCTCACGGCATGCTGCGGCTTTGAGATCATGCTAATAGGGGTGCAGCCAATTGGACACCCTCATCGCGGCGCTTTGCTGAGGTCGGGTACAAGTCGCCTAATTCCTTTGGCTTTCTTGCTCTGCACAGCTCGTAGATGCTGTGAAGGTGGCCTATCTGCAGATCGTGTTTAAGCACCTTATTTCTTGGGAATCTCGTATTGATCGAACTTCTCCCGAGATTTGGTTACCACCACTTTGCGTTTGCCGTTTTCACGTTTTAGCAGCGCATCCAATTTTTTAAACCGCGCATAGGCAACGCCATCTCTTTCGCCATCATAAAACGTTGCCTTCACTGCAACTTCTGCTTTTTCACTATTCACATAAGCTAAGGGGATGGTGGTTTTGCCGTTGGAGAAGTGGACTTCGGCTTCGCCGCTTAAATCCTTGACGGCCATCAAGTTGGATAAAAATTTAGGGGGGTTGCTTTTATTGTCAACGAACGCAACCAGTGGCCTTGTATCGCTCACGCTGAGAGTTGCTTTGGCATCTAAGGCTAAGGGTTGTTGTACGGTACCTTCTGCCGATGTCAATTCGAGAGCCGCGGACCAATAATCACCGTCAAAATTTTCTTCATTACCATCGACGCGAACGTTAAATAATCGTAACGTTGAGCCGCTCAAGTTTGCTTTAAATTCACGGGGTATTCCGCTTGGGATAGCAATGTCGGCGTCGATATCAGCCTCAAAACTTTGCTCGTCGACTTGTATTTTTACCGCGGTAGAGTCGAGCTGAATGGCACCGTTCATGCTCTCTTCGCCGAAGGTTATGTCAGCGTCTAATCGGGTGGTGCCACCTGCAAAGGTGTAAGGGCTTTCTGGAGGTAAGTAGGTATTAAAAGTCGCCATATCAATGACCGTTGCATCATTGATTAACAAGTTGAAGGTATTCATTGCGCGGCGCTTGCGTGCGGCGTCGTCAGCCCACAGCTCTTGAAAATTCTTGTCGGGGTCGGGGTAAATATAGTTTGAGCCACTGTAATCTAGGCGCAGCGTATTGCCCTTGAGGAACGGTTCACTCGCGCCGACTTCTGAGGCCCGCAACGACTCGTAGCCAACACTGAGCCCCATGGGGCTGTCAGCGTCGGTTGGGGTATGAATCAGTACGGTGCCTTGACCCGATATATCGACATCACGAATAGTCACACCGAGGTTATTCGCAGAGGCCTTGAGCTGAGTGCCCGCGCGCACATATCCGTCACGCAGTACCAGGCGGCCCTCAACCTGACCGGCGCCTGTAATATCAAGATCGCCAAGGCCGGTTGTAAAGATGTTGATGAAATTGAAATTCTCCATACCAACATCGAGCTGCACATCGGTATAACCAAAGCGCAGCATGCGTTTTCCTCGATGTTCGCTACGAATCAGCGGCGTGAAACCAAGAGCACCCTGCAATGTGCCGCCCTTATAGGCTTGTGCAGATCCGTTGAGGTAAGCGGGTCCAAGGTTGAGGTCAGCGTTGGCGACATCCAGCCAGAATTTGCCACGCCGTGTTTCCATGTACATGTCACCGGTTGCTGAGCCGCTGGCTGTTCCTTGAATATTGAATACCCAAAAGCGGTGATTACCCTGAGCTTGTAGCCCGCTCAGATGGATTTTCCATGGTCGTTTACTTTTAAGCGGAGTTGTTTCGACGGGGACGACTTCTCTGCCAGTTATCGGCGGGAAGTATGCGAGTAACTGACTGTAGTCGCGCTCGGGCTTCAGTCGTGGGCGCTGACGGTAGTCGATGTCTGTTGCCTTGATGTCAGAGATATAAACCTCTTTTAAGACCAAGGGCAGCAACGCAATCGAGCCCGACCCCGATGTTGCAAGAACCTCCCATTGTTGGGTCCGGCTTTGGCCATTGGCGACGATGCCCTCAGCATGCACGCGAAATGGGTAAAAGCTCCAGGCGCGCTCCCAAGAGACTTGAAATTTCTCGGGTTTAATTTTATTCACCAAATCTTGAGTAATAGAGAGGTGCAGCGCGGTGTTGATAATGAGCAGGTAAGCAAGTTGAGCGATCACAACAATGCCCACGATGCGCTTAGTCAGTGCTTTGAAATTCGTCAATGTGTAGATCTCTATTTTGATGGTGTTAGTGTGGCTCAGGCCGTGCATTTTACGCTGCAGGGCATGCCGCAAGTAGTGGCTAATCGTAGCTTTTTTCGCCTGTATAAATCGCCATGGCCTATTGGCGGTTGGTCTCCCGCTATCTCGCTGTTAACCGTTTGGAATAGCACTGTGAGTTGCTAAGCCCATGTTTCTATTGGTTTATTTTCCAGTAACTCTCAGGGTTGGGCTAATAAGCAGTTGTTTCTTAACTGAAATGTTCAAAAGGCGACAGTTTGTCATTGTCCGGGTTTGGCGGACATAAGCCCTTGAGCTTCTCTCTGGGTTGGGCGTTACGCCAGAAGTGGCAAGGCGTTATCTCTTACCAAGAGCGGTCGTAGGGGGTTATCCAAAGGCTGAAATCTACCGACCGGGCTTTACGACGCTTACAGGCTTTAGGGTGGATCGCGCTATTGCGATAAAGGTGTCTTGAACCATTTTTTGCATCAATTGAGTGCGCCCCTCGTGACGATGCTTTTCAAGGTTTTGTTCAAAATGACTGGCGATGCTGGCTAGATAATTTGCGGCACCTTGCAGATCATGCCTAGACCAAGTGGAGCCTGCGGTTTCAAGCGCCTCTACATATCTGTCAACTGTGTCGCTCTGATAGCGGTTCATGAGTTTGGCTAAGCCCGCGTCGTCATTAATGCTAGCAAACAGTGCGTTATCCAATTTCACAGCGCTAGGGCCGCCGGTTACGGTAGCAATGTATCGCTCGATAAATTCCGCAATAGAGTTCTCAGGCGTAACGCTCGCATAAGCTTGATCAAACGCGTCCAATTTTTCGCTAAGACGCTGACCTAAGATAATTTCCACAACGGCAAATTTTGTTGGAAAGTAGTCGTAAATGGTGCCTACGCCAATACCGGCCGCACTGGCAATTTTACGCAGTGTAAGTTTTGAATAGCCCAATTCGATAAGCACCAACTTCGTCGCGTCAATAATTCTCTGCTTCCGGGCAATTGCACGTTCTTGCTGGGGCTCTCGCCTTTTGCTCATTCTTGCATCCTCAAGTTTTGCCACTGCGCTATTTTGGATTGACTGTACCTCAGACACCGTCAATAATGCGAACATATGTTCGGATTATTTGATGTTTGGGATTAACAACATGCTTGAGCTAAATCACAGCGATATTTTGGCGCTTCGAAGCGCGCTGATAAAAGCACTGGAGAGCCTGCCGCTTGATCAGTCGACAATGGCGAATGAAGGGGTGGCCCTATCTGGGCACCAACTACTGAACCATCAGTTGGCAGAATTAGGTCTTCTTGACTTGGCACGACCACAAGCCCTGGAGGGCTACCCCGGTCGGCATGGGGCGCTCGCTGCGGTTTTAGATGAGCTTGGACGTAAGTTGATACCCACCACCTTGGTAAATACCGTTACGGCTCTGTCGCTATGTGGTTCAACTCAATCCCTGTCAGATCAAAGCGTACTGGTTTCGAGTATTGCGGCCGGGGACAGTGTGATTGCCCTGGCGGGCAACGCGGAGTGTGTTCCTTATATCGACGACAGTCACACCTTGGTAGTCGATGAGAGCGGTCGTATATCTGGGTGCGTTTCATTGGTTGAGTATGGCGAACTAGCCACCCATACCTTGGTGTGTATTCAGCAAAAAAATCGTGCTCAACCGACGCAGGTCTTTTTGGTTGAGCACGGTCAGTGTGTGAAGGTCGTTAAGCAAAAGGTGAACGATCCACTCGCCGCGTTTTCCAGACTGGAATTTAGTCATGCTGAGACTCAAGCACTCTCTGATATTGACCAGCAGGCCATCGAATGGGCACAGATGAGTGGGCTGTGTGCCTTAGCGGCAGAACAAGCCGGGGCCGCACAGGCAATTTTTGATGTGACGATTGAATACTTGAAAACGCGGTATCAGTTCGGACGGGCGGTGGGCTCATTTCAGGCAGTAAAACATATGGTCGCCGATTTACTGGTTGAGCTTGAATCCTCAAAAAGCGCCGTGATTGCTGCGGCCACGGCGCTGGATCGGCAATTACCAGATATGAGGCGTGCCGTGCATTTAGCCGCGTTTACCTGCGCCGACGTCTTTCGAGAAATATCGGCTCAGGCAATACAGCTGCACGGTGGTATTGCCTACACGCGAGAACACTGCGCCCATCTCTATTGGCGACGTGCCAGAACTTGGATGCCTATGTTTGGCAGTTCGGATCAACATCGTGACTGCTACTTAGCCACCTGGGAGCACTGAGATGAACCCACTAAAACCCGACGATTCCCCCGACGTGGTCAAGGCGTTTACCGAGCAATGGTTGAAAGACCATTGGGATTCGGCGTTAGGCTGTGAGAAGGGTGCCCACGATTACGACGAAAAATCATGGCTCGCTCGTGTCTTTGAGGCGGGTCTAATGGTTCCAACCTGGCCGCGTGAATGGTTTGGCTTGGGCTTGAGTTCGAAATCGGCGCGGGCAATTGAAAAGCTATTCACACAGCACAAGGTCCCCGGCGCAGCGAGAGATCGTTATCATCTTGGGGCCATTACGTTGTTTAAAACGGGCTCTGAATCGCTTAAGCGGGATCTATTGCCGGTGCTGCTTAAAGGGCCTATTTGTTGCTTGCTTTACTCCGAGCCTAACGCCGGGTCTGACTTGGCTGGTGTGCGTACCCGGGCTGACTACGACAACGGACAGTATCGCATCAATGGGCAAAAGGTCTGGACTTCTAATGCGGTCGATGCGGAATACGGCATGCTCTTGGCTCGCACTGATTGGGAGGTGCCCAAGCACAAGGGTGTTTCCTTTTTTCTGTTTCCCATGAAGCAAGCCGGGGTCGAGGTTAGGCCGATCAACCAGATTACCGGCGAGTCGGAGTTCAATGAGGTCTTCATAACAGACGCGTTGGTGCCCGAACAGCACTTACTGGGTGAGGTCAATGAAGGGTGGAAGTCATTTCAGCTAGCGATTGCTTACGAGCGCCTGATAATGGGCCAGGGTATTACGGAGCGTCGACGGAAAAGCGCTCCGGGCGATGTGCCAAAACTGATTCGTATCGCCCAATCAACCGGACAAATTGAAGATTCACATCAACGACAAAAAATTGCTCAGGCACTCGCTTACCGAGAGCTCAATAAGCTGAATAATAATCGTGCCAAAGAGGAGCTGGCGAGTACCGGTTCTACAGCACTTATGTCGCTGAGTAAGTTGGCCATGTCGCGAATTCAGCATGGAGAGGCGCGTATTGCTAGCGACTTGCTCGGTGCTAACGGGATTTTAGATGATGCTGACCACCCTGACGCAAGCCACGCGCATTTTGATGCGGCAAAGGCTTACATGAATTCAATTGGTGGAGGTACCGATCAAATCCAGCGAAATATTATTGCGGAGCGCGTACTGGGGCTGCCCCGTGAGCCTGAGGTAGATCGTGACGTTGCCTTTAAAGACGTAACGATGGGCCCGGCGTGATGGCTTACAAGCGTATTTGGAAAAGCCCCGTGGTTGATAAAAGGCATTCCGTAAGCGCTTTAGGTTTTATGCTGCTTTTGTTGTTGCTGGCCCCTCCGTGTTCGGTGGCCGCCACCGAGGTCCCTAGCGATGTTTTCCTCTCCGAATTTTATCGAGCTCAAGGTGGCTACGGTCAGCCCGGGAAAGTCTTAAAAGTGGAGCCATTGTCAGAAAAACAGCAGCTCGCTGAGGCCGGAGAAAGTCTGCGGGTTTTATATACTTCTACAGAGGGGCTTTGGGAAGAAGACTTAGTGGCCGTATCGGGGGTGCTTTACTTGCCCAAGGGTGAGGCGCCGGCATCGGGTTGGCCCTTGGTGTCATGGTCTCATGGAACGGTGGGTATCAACGACCGATGCGCGCCATCATGGAACGGTAGGCAAGCCCAAGATGAGAATTACTTAAATGAGTTTTTGGTTCGAGGCTTTGCCGTGGTTGCATCGGATTATCAAGGCTTGGGCACCTTGGGCTTGCATCCGTATTTGGCAACTCGCCCAGCGGCCTACAGCAACCTTGATCTAATCCGTGCAGTTCAAAATTCCAATTTTCCCCTGGCAGAGCAAGTGCTTTTACTCGGTCAGTCGCAAGGGGCTAGCGCTGCGATTTCAACCGCGAGCTTGGCGCCTGATTACGCACCGGAAATTAATGTGGTGGGTGTCGTTGCTACAGGGGCGCCATATTTTACGCCAGCCACAATGAAAAACCTCGATCGCCTTAGGCGACTTGATCGGCCCGATCCCTTGTTGGGCTACACATTTCTCGGGATGATATTAGCGGAGCATCTTGATCCTGCATTTGAGCGCGGTGATTTCATCGCGGATGTAGCGTGGGGGCTCGCCGAGGATGCACAGAACCTTTGCTATCGAGAGCTCAAATTGAAAGTTGTCGAAGCTAACTTAATGCGCGGTAAGGTTTTTAAAAAAAATCCGATAGTGGGGTTGGAAGACGCTTTTACGCGTATGAGCTACCCACACTTAGCGATCAATGTGCCAGTGTTTTTAGGCACGGGACAGCTGGACCGCGATACGCCTTATCGAATGCAGGCCAAGCTAGTACAAGATATGTGCGCTGCAAACACCGTTGTTCATTGGCAAGTTTATCCAGATCTCGATCATCGAGGTGTCGTGCTACCTTCCTTGGCAGATTCGCTCCCGTTTATGCGACAGGTTTTTGCGGGGGACACGGTCGCATCAAGGTGTCCCATCGCGCCTGAGTGAGGGGAAGGTCTGGTAAACCGAGCCCGGTAGTGGCCTTGATGGGTTTAGACCTAGCCCGCGTCAACACCAGAGTACTAGTGAGGCGTTGTGTGCCTTTAGGTAAGATCGCAGCCCTTGACGTCGACAGTAGGCATCAAGAAATCTTACAAAATGTTGTATCTATTCTGAGTGTAGTGACCGACCACTAATAATCACGAATCACGAATCACGAATCACGAATCACGAATCACGAATCACGAATCACGAATCACGAATCACGAATCACGAATCACGAATCACGAATCACGAATCACGAATCACAAATTCGAGTGACAGAAAATTTCGGGTAACTTCCAATTTGTAAGCTAGCTCTGTAGTGATCGCCTGCCTGCAGTGGGGTTAATCCACTGCAGCGCAAGGGTAGGGTTATTTCTGATTCATAGTCGAGCAGCCGATGCTGTTCAAAAACCTGAATGCGGGTAAACAAAACGGCATCAAATGTATTGAGGTCGGTTATGGCGGGAAGGGTTACGTGTATTGGGTTGAGTTCAAGCAAGCCATGGCTATTTTGGCGGGCCTGCTGTTTCAGCGTCGCAGCGTGTTCTGGTGTTAGGCAGAGTACGGTGGCCAGTGCATGCCGTTCGCCAGCCGCCTGTAGGGCGTTTGGGTCTAGTGCATCGCCCTGTTGCAATGCGGCTCTCTCCGCCTCCAGTTTGGCAAGGCACAGTGCAACCTCGATCCTTTGAGGAATAAAGATTCCCCTCGCATGCAACTGCGGTGCGAGGTTAGCAGTAACGGCAAACTGCGGCTCCTGCTCCAAGGATTTCTGCATGGTCTCGGCGATGATCACGTGGGGATTACTCGAGTGTTGATAGTGGCAGGCATCGTCTTGTATGTAGCTGATGCGGTGCCCCTGTAGGTCAAAATGCCCGATGAGCAATGCCACGCTGTCGAGCGAACGTTGATGAATGTCTAGAAAATGCACCACCAGCTCACCGGGGTTAAATTTTGTCAGTAGTGGCAGCAGTAATGTGGCGAACGGCCCGCAGCCTGCGTACAGAACCTCGATTGGACTAGTGGTGAAGCGCTGCTTGGCAGTAGTGATGGCTGCGTGGGCTGCGCGAATAAAAACCGCACTGCGCTGAGTGTCTGTCACGCAGTGGGCGGCAGCTTCTGGGCTAATAGCGACACCGTTGTTTAGCAGGGAATCATCTGCCCAGGCGTCAAAGCTGGGGTCGGGTACGACGCCGCCAACGTCGCTGCACAGTTGTGCAAAAGCGTTTAGAGCTGCGCGCAAATCCGCGGGTGCGCTGGCTTCATTAAGCAGAGTGTCGGCAATATATTCTAGCTTCATGGGCACTTACCTCAGTCGCTTGTCACCTGCACGCTATTAGCAAAAATTGGAGGTAACGCCAGTCAGGCCGTGGTCCTCAGTAGTCGTCGACTTTGCCGCGATTTTTTTTAATAGAGCCCTGTTTTTTCTTGCTATCAAGGCGCTTGCGCACCGACGACCTAGAAGGCTGGGTTCTTCGTCTGGGTTTATCGACAAACTGACATTTCTTAAGCATGTCATCGAGTCGCTCGAGGCTTTCTAACCGGTTTTTTTCCTGGCTCCTGAACTTTTGCGCTTTGATGACGATCACACCGTCAGAACTGATCCTGGTATCGCGCATCCGGAGAAGCTTCGACTTAACGGCTTCCGGTAAGCTAGAGGACCTGACGTCGAATCTTAAATGAATCGCTGTGGAGACCTTATTGACGTTCTGGCCACCCGGACCGCTGGCACGGATCGCCGAAAATTCAATCTGGTTTTCAGGAATGTCTGAAACGCGAATCATCAGACAGACGGCATGTCACTGGCACTATTTTTGTTCACTTAGCTGTCACCCTGATCTTTGTATTCCTGCACCTAGACAATAAGGCTCGCTGATAGTGATGCAGGTGTACCTCGCAATAGCCGAAGCGTCGCAAAAGGCTGGGCATAGTTGCGACGGTTGTAAGTGGTACAGATTGAACCGGATCATCCACAACGCTGTCTCAATCTGTAATTACTCTATGATACCTACCTGCGCACTTATCCTTCAAGATTTGGCCTTTGGCCTGAACGCCGCACGGAATTAAGCATGCCTCGAGGCCGTTTACCCCTCTACTGCTGAAAAATTATTGCTTAAACAGTACGCTGCCGTTTCTAAGTGAGTGTGTCGTTTCAAGCACTTTGGGCGGTCTAACATAGCGTGAGTGCCCAGCACGGCGCGACGGGGTAACTATCGTCTTTGTCAGTTGATGTGCGTTTTATCGTGATCTCAGCGTTTCTTTTCATAGCGTGCTGTAGCAGGGGCGCTATCGTCATCTACCCCTGCCTATTTTCTAAATGTCGCCAGTTGCTGATAAGCAAAGGGCGTTACATGAGCCGCTAGAGCACCTAGGGAGGAGCCGAACTTACTCATTGGCGGTATCGACCCAATCAATAATCATATTAGCGAACAACTCTGGTTGGTCAGCCCAGGCAAGATGGCCTGCCTCCGGCAGCATGTGCAACTTACTTTTGGGCAGGGCTGCATCCAAATGTCTAGCATTGCTGGGGTCAAACAGAACATCGAGCTCACCCCAGAAAACCAGGGTGGGTATGTCGATTTCTTTTACTCGAGCCGCCAGCGCTGTCGCTTTGGAGCGAAAGTCCTTAAACCAGTAAACCACCTCAGCAGCACGCCCTGAGTAAGCGCGTTTGTAATCATCGATTTGCTCTGCATTGGCGCGATGACGAATGGAGCCAAGCTTCGACGAGAAAGCGATGAGTGGCCCGGCACCCAATAAGCCCGTTGTGAAACGCATAAAACTAAACTTGGCTAACAGATTTATCATAAAGGCCAGCTTGAACGGGCCGGGCGCACCGACGCCATGACCAACCGCTAGACTGATTACGCGATGGGTATGGTTGAGTACATAAGCTAGAGCTGCTCCCATTCCCACATCAGGTCCAATAAGATGAATATTATGTAGGTCAAGCTCATCAAAGATCGCAGCCAGATGCGCCCCCTGAGCGTTAGGTGACATATCATTACGGTCACCGTCAGAGGCACCAAACCCTGGAAGGTCAATGGCAATGACTCGACATTTCTCTGTGAGTGCATTCCAAGAGCCACTGAAGCTCAGGATGCTTTCTGGAAATGGACTGAGCAGTACCACCAGTGGCCCGTTAGCTGGCCCGGCTTCAGCGAGACGGATCTTACGACCCGCTAATGTCCGAATTTCAGTTGGCATGTCGACATACGGTGTTTCAAACGTTGCCGCCGACTGTCGGGCTGCTTTGACTTTTGGCCACTCCGGTGACACCAGCAACAATGTGGCTGCGTTGATCTGATCGTAGGCATTCAGTTTTTTCATAGAGTTTCTCCATTTGCACTGTTTTGCACTGGGTGAACCGTGTTGCTCTTATGAGGGAGTTGATCGGAGAGGCGATGTTCCCTAGGGACCGAAATGGTTAGTGTCGAAGATCGGCCCGTATTCAGGCGGCGCTGCTTAAGGGCTGAAATTTGGGGAGCTTTGCAAACAAGGTTGTCGATACCAACATAAAGGCAGCGGCTAAAAATAATGAGGCAGTGTAGTTATCAGATGCGTCACGCACTGCGCCGAAAATCACAGGGCCCAAACCGGTTGCGATTAAGAATGCGGCGTATTGTCTTCCGTAAATTTGGCCATAGGCCTGCATGCCAAAGTATCGAGCGACGAGATAGCCAATCAGATCAACTTCGGCACCTACCGAAAATCCTATGACAAATGCAGCCGGTAGGGCGACAGCTTCCCCCAGTGTTGCCAGCGCCAAAACGCCCAAAATACAAGCGCCAAGAATAACAATGGCCACCCGGGGAGCAAATATGCGATCGACAGCAAAACCCACTAGGAGTCTACCCAGTACAACCGCTATACCAATAACACCGGCTATTTTGGCCGCATCGTTTTGAGTGAAACCGATCTCGAGAAGTACCGGTATGAAATGAATCATCAAGCCGCCAAGGCCTAGGGAGAGGCAGAAGATCGCGGCCATTATTGTCCAATAGGTACGACTTGCCCTGGCTACTTTGAACGCTTCAGCGGCCACCTTTGCATCTATGTTTACAGGTGTTTTAGCGCCATTGAGGCGGGACAGAACGATAACGATAACCGCACCCACCACCAAGGTAAACAAGGCCATGGCAAAGTAGGCGCCTCGCCAGCCGAATTCGGCAACAGCGCTACTGATCAAAGCCGGCCCAAACGTAGCGGCCACACCGGCCCCCGACAGAGCAATGCCCAAGGCCAGACCTCGTTGCTTATTAAATACGGTATTTATTGCACGCGTGTAGGCTAGTGGGGAAGAGGCGCTGCCGAGTATTGCCTGAAGCATTGCCAGCATCACAAAAGTCGTGATGGACTGAACAAATAGCCCCAGCATTACATAAGCCACTGCTAGGCCCAGTAAAGAAACCATGACGGGTCGCACTAGGCCGTAGCGATCAACGATTAAGCCAATAAAAGGCAGGGCTGCGGCGAGCGCTAGCGTTGAGCCTAAAATTCCCAAGGACGCCTGGGCCCGCGTCCAACCAAAGTCGGCAACCCAAGCTTCAATAAAGATTCCCTGTGTGTAGAAGGGTAGTGCCGAGACTCCGACACCGATTCCCACCGCACACACTAGCACCAGGAGCCAATGGCGCGAGAACTCGCTGCCGGCGGTTGTATGATTTAACTCACGACTATTTTGATGATCCATTGGCATTATCGCCGAGTCACTTTGTTGGAGATGACGCCAATTTTTTCAATCTCAAGCTCTACAACATCGCCGTCGTTTAAAAAGCGCAGGTGTTCTAAACCACAGCCAAAACCCACGGTCCCCGAGCCGATGACCTCACCGGGGTAGAGGGTTTCACTCTTGCTGATGTGAGCAATCATGTCTGAGAACTTCCAGTAAATGGTGCTGCTATTGTTATCGCACCAAGTCTCGCCATTGACCCTAGCTTGCATGCGCAAGTTATAGGGGTCATCTAGCTCATCCTTGGTGACGATAACGGGTCCAAGAATAATTGAGTCGTCGAAGTCTTTGCTTTTGGCTGGCCCTAGCGGCCCGCCAGACTCTTGCATTTGTGTGTCTCTTGCCGAGAAGTCGTTATAAATGGTGTATCCAAATATATGGTCTTCTGCGTTAGCTTTACTAATGTCTTTGCCTTTCTTGCCAATGATGCAGGCCAGTTCGAGTTCAAAATCCATAACATCTGAATAAGCTGGCCACATCACGTCCTTGCCGCTTTGTGCGACTGAAAAACGGTTTGCTTTGTAATATAGGGGCTGCTGATACCAGACTTCGGGCACAGTAAATCGACCGCTTTCTTGCAGTTCACGCTCAGCTTTACTCGGATCATCTGCTGCCATGGCGCTTAGTTTGATGGCGCTTTTATACGAATTTTTTAAATGCTCTTCAAAACCCAGGCAGTCTCGAACTTGCGCGGGTAATGGGAGTGGTGCGAGCCACTCCACCTGATCTGAGGGTATTGACGCGGAACTCGACGCAAGCATTGCAGAGGCGTGATCAAGGGCGGGTTGGCCCGCCTCGATAAAGTGTTGCATAGAAGAAAAAGCGATATCCTGAGGTGCAGCAACACTCAGATTAAAGACTCCAGTGTCTGTCAAAGCCCCTAGATATTCCGAGCCTTGCTGTTTGAACGTGAGTAATTTCATCGCTATATCTCACTTTATTTTTGGCAGCGTCCGGGAAGTCGTGCGGCCTTGCATATGTTTTATTTTTAGTTAGATGATCTTAAATGACCAGTGGTCAGTATATAAATGACTGTGAGTCATTGCAACGTTGAATTCACAAAACAACGCGAGCCCGTACGGCGACCGCTAGGCTGTCTTCGTGCTTTTAGTCGCCGCTTAAACACAAAAAATTGGGAGTTAAATACGATGTCCGTTTACATAATTGCTAGATTCAAAATTCATGACCGTAGCGAATACGACACATATTCAGCGGGCTTTGCAGAGGTTTTTAAAAAATTCGATGGCAAGATGCTGAGTGTTGATGAAGACCCTATGGTTCTAGCGGGTGACTGGAACGACACAAGGTCAGTCATTATTGAGTTCCCGTCGAAGGAATCTGCTTTGGCCTGGATGACCTCTGATGACTACCAAGCCATAGCCAAGCACCGAAATGCCGGAAGTACAGCAAACTCCATCTTGGTAAAGGGTTTAGAGGCCTAAAACTTCCGAGAGCCTACTTCGGGTTAAAACCTTAATGTGGGCTCTCAAATAAAACGGGCATGCGCTGGTTAAACGCTGGGCCAGGTGGCTACGCTTGCTCAGTTATGGGGCGGCAATCGAGCGCTGGTTATTCGTGCTTACCCGCCACCCAGCCGTGAGCGGCAAGCTGGTCTGCTGCAAAGCTCTTGGGCGCATCTTCCAAAGTGGTTGCCATTGTGTCGTTCCAGCGATTCAGAAAACCAAACATTGAAATAACGGCGACAACCTCTACGGCCTGCTTGTCGCTAAAGTATTTTGATAATTCAGCCATGTGCTGGGCTTCTACTGCGTTGGGTACCATACCGGCATGCACTGCAACGCGCAGTGCTGCCTTCTCTTGATCCGAAAACAAGTCGCTGCGCTCAAACTCGAAGATTGCCTGTATTTTCTCAGCGCTGACCGCATTTTTTTGTGCTGACTTTGCCGTGTGTGCTTGGCAATAACGGCATCCCGCTGCGTTACTCACCGCAAAGGCGATCATTTGCTTAAGCCCGGGGTCTAATTCGCCGCCGTTCAAAATCGTCGCCCCAAGACCGCCAAAGGCCTGCGTGAGTTCGGGCCAATGGGCCATGGTCATCATGGCTGTTGGCAGAAAGCCCATCGAGGCTTCGACCATTTGCAGCATTGGCGCTAAATCCGGCACGTCTTCGCGCTGCTTGGGGGTGATGTGTGTCATAGCTATCCTCGTGATCAATGTCGTAAACTAAATTTTGAGCAGCTGCTTGCCAAGGTTTTGCCCGTTGTAAAGGCGCTGTAAAGTGGCAGGGATATTATCAAAGCCTTCCTGTAGGTCGATTTGATAAACCAAGTCCCCTGAAGCTACCCACGCCATTAAATCTTGAATAGCCTCCATGGCCCGCGGCATGTAATCCAAAATCACGAATCCTTCCATGCGCGCTCGGTTAATGGTGAGATTCGACAAGTTTGAAGGACCGGGAATTGGCGCTGTCGCGTTGTAGCCAGAGATACTCCCACACAAAACAATCCGTGAACGCAGATTCACGTGGTCTATGGCTGCCTCAAGAATCGGCCCACCCACGTTGTCGAAGAATACATCCCACTTGTCGGGACAGTGGTGGGCAATTTGCGCGCTGACATCTTCATTCTTGTAGTCGATGACGGCGTCGAAGCCGGCAGTTTCTTTTAACCACCGACATTTATCGGGACCGCCAGCGATGCCAACGACACGGCAACCTTTTATTTTCGCTATTTGACCCACAAAAGAGCCGGTAGAACCTGCAGCGCCGGAAACCAAAACGGTATCGCCGGCTTTCGGTTGGCCGATCTCCAGCAGTCCAAAATAGGCCGTAAGCCCAGTAATACCCAGCACAGACAACATCATTTCAGGCGACACGCCTGACGGCAACTTAACCAAACCCATGGGGCCTTCGCCGGGAGCCGCAACCACGTAATCTTGCCAATACCCCGTGGTTTGCACGAGGTCGCCCACTTGATAGTCGGCATGTCGCGAATCGACGACCTCGCCGACAGACGCTGCCCGCATAGGTGCGCCAATAGCCACCGGTGGCAGATAAGCCTTACGATCGACCATCCAGTTTCGCTGGGCAGGATCAAAAGATAAGAACAGATTCTTAACCAACACCTCTTCACTTTTGGGTTCGGGGATTGGGGTTTCGGCGTACTCAAAATTATGCGGGCCAACCATGCCTGAAGGTCTTTCCGCGAGTAGCCACTGGCGATTAATAGTCATGATAACGCTCCCGATAATTTGTTCATGTTTGTTGTCCTATTTGTAATTGCCGGCGATTGTTGGTCAGCCTCTTTGCTGATCTTCCCTGATGGCAAAAAGCCATCGGCTCAATGTCATGCTCTTTAAGCGCTGCCTCAACCGAGCTGCATTCACTAAATACTTCGGCCTGTGATTTAGATTGCGCCAAGAATTTTGCTGATGTTTTTACGAAATTTTTCGCCGAAGGGCGGGCGTGCACCAATGATGGGTAAGACATCAATCATGGTTTGACTGTAAATAGCCCGGGGGTGGCTTAGGGTCCTAAATCCTTCAGGGCCGTGATACGCACCCATGCCCGAGGCACCAACACCTCCGAACGGCAGATCCTCTTGGACGTAGTGCAGCGTAATGTCATTAATGCAAACACCGCCGCTGGGGACGTGACTCAGTAAGTACTCTTGCTCACCTTTATCTTTGCCAAAATAGTACATGGCGAGGGGGTTGCGGCGAGGCTCAACCTGATCTGGAACTTCTGTGATGTCGCCATAGGACATAACCGGAAGAATGGGACCAAAGATTTCCTCATGCATCACCAGCATGTCTTCATTGACGTTTTGTAAAATGTGCAGAGGCATCCGGCGGTTGTCCTTTGACGCCCGAGTCTGGTCGGCGCCAACAATCGTAAGCTTGGCCCCTTTGGCCACTGCGTCATCAATGTAGTTTTGCAATCTAGCGAAGTGTCTTTCGTTGATCACCCCCGCGTAGTCTTCATTCTCGGTGACGTTTGGATACATTGACTGCGCCTCATGAATTACCCGAGCAACGAGCTGCTCTTCGAGTTCCCGTGGCACAAGAACGTAGTCGGGGGACAGACATAACTGGCCGCCATTTAAAAACTTACTGAATGTCAGGCGGGTTCCTGCAAGCTCAAGATTTGCGCTACGGCCAATAATGACCGGTGACTTGCCGCCAAGCTCGAGCGTAACTGGCACCAGATTTTTTGACGCGGCTTGCATGATCTGTGCGCCTACTCGTGTCGATCCCGTAAAGAGAAGGTGGTCGAAGGGCAGCTCCGCAAATTGCTGACTAATTTCTGCCCCCCCAGTAACAACTGCGACCTCGTCCTTTGAGAAATATTTGGGAACAATCTCGGCAAACAAGGCTGCTGTTTCAGGAACAAATTCCGACGGTTTCAATAATGCTCGGTTACCTGCCGCTAGTGCGCTGGTCAAAGGTGCAACGGTTAAACCGAAAGGAAGGTTCCAGGGAGAAATGATGCCAACAACGCCTTTTGGAAAATGCCTGACCTGGCCTTTCCCTCCCAGAAAATTCATGGGTTTGTTGGTTTTTCGCTTTTCAGGCTTCATCCATGCTTTTAAGTGCTTGATGGAATAGTCGATGGCTTCCACCTTCGACCCGAACTCTGAAAATAAACTGAATTCGTATGACCGTGCACCGTTAAACTCGCGTTTGGTAGTGTTGGCGAACTCCACTTTGTTTTCCAAGATCAGCGCTTTGAGTCGCTTAAGGCGGTCTATTCGTGTGGCATAGGTGACCTCACCTTCAGCACGGAATTTGCTTCGCTGCAGTTTGATCAATGCGTCTAGATCTTGTGTGTCCAATCCGGTGACGTTGTGGTGTTCAGCTGCGCCCATGGTTTTTCTCCGAGGTTGATCTGTCTGTTTTCTATTGAGTGATTCGTTTTTATTTACCGGCGACTTTGATTTGATCAGACGCCGGAAATGCCCTCTGCACGTATGCCTTCAATGATGCGAGCTGCGTTTTTGATGAAGATTGGTTCTGATGAAAAACTGTTAATTAGGTGCTGCACATCCGCAGGCAGGTCTTCGTTATCGAGTGCTGGGCTTTGGTCGGTTTGTGTCGCCCCGATCAGGAGCACCCCCATTGTTTTGACGACCTCTAATGCTTGCGCTGTGCTCAAGCCGAGTGCTGTGGACGTGATTTCTGCAACGGTCTCTACTTGATGTATGAACACGCGCTTCGATTCGATGAGCCTGGGAATGGCAACGTTGTGCTCAATGACATGTTCGAGTCTGATGAGTAAAGGTAAAAACACGCCATCGGCTTGAGTTGTTTTGTAGAGCGACTGGGCATATGCCTCGCTGGTTATCGTGTTGGATAAGGAGCCGATAAAAATTTGGCTCCACCGGACCAAGCTTTGCTCATAAAGGGTCAAAAAAAGTTCTTCTCTGGTGTTGAAGTAGAGGTAGAGCGTGCCTTTGGCAACGCCAGACTTCTTGGCGAGCTGAGCCATAGAGAAAGCCTCATAGCCAACTTCTTTGAAATACATTTCAGCCGTTTCTAGTAGGGCTTGACGCCGCAGCGCTTTTTGTTCGCTGCCTCGCGCCCTGTGATTTATAGCAACGACTGAATTCATGAGTGTCTCTACCCTGCGGTTTCTGAGGTTGCAGTGCCAACCTCGATACGCGCTTCAAAACCATTAAATGACCACCGGTCAACTATATAGCTGACCGACGGTCATTACAACCGTAGGTGAGATCTTTGACTGGGCTGCGGCGATGGAGGGGGAGGTCTATGGCCCACCGGCAGGCGCGAGCAGCGAGCAGGGCGTGAGAGGGGCACTATCTCAGGCATTGAACTGCAAACGGCGGAAATGTAAAACCTGTATGTGTCTTTGTATTGGCAAATTGCTCCCGTCGGCGCACGCGGTTGACCGCGAATATGCAGTGATGACGGGTTTACACTCAACCGGTTTTCCCGTGCCCAAGACCTATGGCCTCTGCGAAGACTCTGCAGTTCTGGGCTCCAAATTCTTGGTTATGAGCCTGGCTGATGGTCGGTCACTATGGAATGGCGCCCTCCCCGGTAGGGAACCTGACGAGCGCCGGGCAATTTACAATTCGCTGATCGACACCATGGCCGATATGCACCTCAACTACCACAGGGTTCCGCTATTCAGCCCGTCCAAGCTCAGTCGGGAGTGTCACACTGCGCGTGTCGCCTAATGATCGGTAGTTGTTTTATAAGTGCTGATCCTACTGTGCCCGGAGCGCGTTTGTTTAGCCAAACGAAGAAGCGCTCAGGCCACCCGATGTGTTCAATCATTTTATTAGTTTTGAGAAAGGCTAAAAATTTCTCAGCCACTATCTCCGGCGAGTCCACTGTGGTCCCCATTTCTGAATTAAGTGCATTAACAGCGCTGGAGTTCAGTGCCGTTTGCGTTGCCCGCGGGGCAAAATATCTAACTCGTATGTTCGTATCACCTAATTCTCTTGCTAACGCCTGAGAGAAACCGCGCAATGCAAATTTAGTGGCGGAGTACGCCGTAAACCCGGGGTAACCGATGACGCCGAAGGTCGAGCCTATGTTAATGATGTCTAACCCTTTGGACTCTGGACCTAAATGTTGCAGCACTGCCTGAGTCAGACAAATGGGAGCCGTCACATTAGCTAGGATGAGCTCCTCGATAGTTTCAGGTTGGCACTCGGTGAACATTCCAAACTGGCTGAGACCGGCATTGTTGATAAGAAGTTTCAAGGGCTCGGCCTTTGTAACGATTGACTCGGCAAGGGCCGTTCGGTCTGCTGTTTGCGTCAGATCAGCGACAGCCGTGTACACATTGATGCTGAACTGAGAGCTAAGGGTCTTCTGAAGATCGAGTAGCTTATCAGCGCGTCGTCCCGTTAAGAGTAATGAGAATCCCTCTTTAGCCAATGCACTGGCAAGTGCTTCGCCGATACCTCCAGTTGCGCCCGTTATTACAGCGAGTTGGTTCATATTCAGAGTATCCCCGTAGCTAATTAATGGTTTTTCAAAAATCCCATTGCGATTGCAAGACGTCGTTCACTGAGGGGTGAGGTGATCTCACGACGCCCATGCATGCAGCGTTTGTTATCAATAATGGCGACGTCCCCGTCGCGCCAAGCGATTTCCGAGATTTCTGCTTCGCATTGCGCAGAAAGCTCTTCCAACAGTTGGTCGTCCATAGGTTGACCCCGTGCGTCTCGATACACGGGTGGCTCGTAATTAAAAGAAGGGCCCAGTAATGCATTAGCAAAGGCGGATTGCCCAGAGAGATTGTCACGCCTTAAGGCGGGAAGCGTTAGTGTGTAGTCAATACCGCCATCGTTTCTCTGACTGTAGCTCTGTCCTGAAATACTGGCTATGAAGGTATCTAAATCGGATTCGGTGACTCTTTCTTGATCCTCAAGATCCCACGCCTTAGCGATATAACTTTGCCAAATTGCTTTTGGTAAATAGCGTGTCATGGTGTAGGGAGCTGCAAGACGATCCTTAACCGCAGTGGGGAGTCTTCGCATCACGGTACTGCCATCGCAAATGGTTGTTTGAGAACCTGATGGGGCGCTTTTCACACTGAAAAAAGCAACGATATCCGGAGGTAAAGGCGTATTGCCGTTTTCTATGTGCAGTCCTACGGGGTTGGTTCCTGCGTCTACCGACTGGACTGATTCTGAGATGTATTCCCTAGCAGGATCAAATGTCATTCGCGGACACAGCTTGGCAATGAACTGACCGAATGTTTCGACAGTGAAATTTGTCTCTCGAAGCAGTAACCAGCCCTGATCAGATAACTGATCTAGCACGGCGTCTATTTTTGGTGGTTTCGGTTGGTAAGTTGCTGTCACGCTACCTCCCACTCTGACGAGATGCGGTCTCGTATCGTTTGGCGATTGTCTCTCTTCGCGGTTTGCCAGTTTCGGTCATTGTTCCGTCTTCGGTGGAGAATCGTTGATCAGTTCTTACCCATGACATGATTCGTGCATAGTCGGGCAGTTTTGAATTCATTTCCTGGATCATTAGATTCAGCTGAGGGTCGCTGACTTCGTTGGATATCACCAAGACAGCGCTCAAAGACGGCTGAGCCTCACCAAAAACGATGGCTTGTTCGATTTCTCTTACCGACAAAAGCTCGGCTTCTACCCATTCAGGGGATATGTTGCGACCGAAGCTAGAAACCAGCGTGTTTTTGATTCGTCCGGTCACGTGAAGAAACCCATTTGCATCGAGGTGACCCGCATCGCCCGTTGCAATTTCAGACAACAAGCTCTCGTTTGAAAGGTATCCTTGCATCGCGGCGCCGGTTACCCAGATTTCTCCATCATCGGCAATTCGCACTTGTGCATGAGGCAATGGCTTACCTACGCTTCCAATACAGTTTGCTTCTGGCGTGTTTAATGCAACACAAGAGCCGCATTCAGTGAGTCCATAGCCCTCAAATACTGACAACCCCAGCTTATCCGCACGGTGCAGCAGTTCTGGCGCAACCTTCCCACCCCCGACGGCTACAAACTTGAGTGAACTTAGTAAAGTTATCGAATCAGATTCGAGGATGTCCCTCAGCATCTGCGGCAGTAGAATGACGCTCTCTGCGGCAGTTGTTTGAATTTTCTGACTAAATGTTTCGGCGTTGAATTGATGATTTGATAAAAGGCCCAACTGCTCCGGGGAATCCACATAGACAGTCCTTCCCATCCAGAGCGGCAAGTAAATGCCAGCGACGTTTTCAAGCAAGGTAGAGAAGGGTAGCAGGCACAAATGCGCGCCGAGCTTGGTGGATGCTAGTGCCGCGGCAAGACTGTTGGCGATTGTGAGCAATGTGTCAGTTGTGAGACAAGCTCCTTTGGGCGCGCCCGTGCTTCCCGAGGTGAAAGTGATTTTATTAAAACTCAGTGGGTTAGCCCCGATACCCGCCTCCTGGGTCGCGGTGGGGCTCGATTTTATATAGTTTCCGATAGTCGCTTTTGCGGGAGTCTTCATACTCCATGGAAGTGGAAAATGCTGATCGGAGAAGACGGTATCCAAGTTGCTTACGTGGCATAGATGTTGAATCTGAGCTTTGGAAAAAAATAGTGGGATGGGGACTACTACGATGTTGGCGGCTGTAGCAGCGATATCAATAAGCGCCCAATCGATGGAATTATCAGCGTATATTCCTAGTCTTCGAACGCCTAATGCCTCGAGTTCACTGGAAATTTCTGTCACGTGTGAGAGTAACTCTTGGTAGCTGACCGTTCGACTGGGTCCCGTGAATGCTGGACGGGTTGCATCAGCCCCTGCGACATCTCGTATGCGATTTAAAAGTCGCTGCATCATATCCCCCGCTCTATGCAGAAGATCAAGGCGATAGCCGCTGCCGCATCAGCAACGTTAACGACCATTACTCTGGGGTCATTTTCATAATAGCTTCCCCAACTTTCTTTATCGGTGTGCAGCCTTACCGGGTCTGCAGGCTGCATTTCAAAATAATTTATGTGAAGTCGTTGCAAGGCGACTCGAACGGATTTGATGCCAGTAAAAATCGCGTATTCGAATTCACGGGAGTGGGCCTCATGGCATAAAAACGCAATTAATCTAATGGCAGCATGTAATGTCGCTGCGGCGAGATTGCCTACTTCAACCACTCGCGATCTTTCCGGTGTGATGCCAGTGTAGTGCCCGATGGCGGTTTCAACTGGGGCATCAAGGTATTGCTCGACGAGCCCGATTCGATGATCAAAACACTTAAGGCCAACTGCGCCCCACATGATGGACTCGTCACTAATGGTGAAAAGATTGGGCAAAAATTCGGAAATGTCAGCACTGTGAATTGTTCTATATTGTTTCTGAATGATGGCTTCTGTTTGCGGGCGCAATGCAGAGTCCTTTGTTACCTCGTGAATCTGCCAATACTTCTCTCCGTCTCGGTATCGGAGCTGAGTGTGCACTTTGTACTGTCCTAGAGGTGCAGGATATTCGGGGTTCTCGGATGAAGGGGGTAGGCTCAGGCGGGTGGGCTCCATGGTCAGTTGCTGTATGTTCCCGTCCGGCCGATTTTTGCCGGTATCGGTAATTGAGATTGAATTCATTTGTTGCTGGTCCGGTGATGATCAAAGTTGTAAAAGCTGGAGTGTTTTGGCGTGAAGCTGCGAACGAAAGCTCATGGGCTTACTACTTTGAGCGATATCTTCAGCGAAAGTTCAAAAAGTTATAAGAAAATACTTATTCATCATTAAAAATGCTTATGGGAAGTATTCGCATTCCGGATACGCAGAGCAACACCCTTGCACGGGAGACCATAAAGTAGGGCTCGAATGCCCGATCTCGGGCCTCAGCGTCTAAAAGAATTCAAATGACGCTGGTAAACTTAGCTCCAGCGATATGGGAGCGACGCGCTAATCACGTGTGGGTGGGTGGTGACACCCGCCCTGCAGCGCAAGAGGATACTCGGGGACAATAGATGGCAATCGATTTCGACAAGGAAATGGTCGGCACCGTAGAGGTGTCTGACACAGACAGGCTCGATATGGAGGCCCTTACCGCTTGGTTTGAGGCCAATGTAGAGGGGTTTAGGGGCCCGATCAGCTACACCAAATTCAAAGGTGGCCAATCGAATCCGACCTATAAGATTGAGACGCCGTCCACCAATTACGTTCTTCGCCGTCAGCCGTTTGGCAAATTGCTCCCATCGGCGCACGCGGTTGACCGCGAATATGCAGTGATGACGGGTTTACACCCAACCGGTTTTCCCGTGCCCAAGACCTATGGCCTCTGCGAAGACTCTGCAGTTCTGGGCTCCAAATTTTTGGTTATGAGCCTGGCTGATGGTCGGTCACTATGGAATGGCGCCCTCCCAGGTAGGGAACCTGACGAGCGCCGGGCAATCTACAATTCGCTGATCGACACCATAGCCGATATGCACCTCAACAAGCCCGATGAGATTGGTCTTGGGGACTACGGCAAGCCGACCGATTATTGCGCTCGCCAGATCGGGCGCTGGTCCAAGCAATACAAGCTCTCGGAAACCGAGCATATGCCCAGCATGGAGCGGCTGATCGAATGGCTGCCTCAAACCATTCCGCCACAGCATGGAAGCTCTGTTGTTCACGGCGATTATCGCCTCGACAATGTAATTTATCACAAGACTGAGCCACGCATTATCGCTGTACTCGATTGGGAGCTGTCAACGCTTGGCGATCCAATTGCAGACTTTTCATATCTCATGCTCAATTGGCTGCAACCTGCTGAAGGTCGCGCGGGCCTGCTTGGTCTCAACCTTGAGGAGCTCGGCATTCCGTCGGTGCAAGAGGCGGTCGATCGCTACGTTGCGCGCACTGGTTACCCCATGCCGCCAATGGAGTGGTATTTCGCTTACAACCTCTTCCGCGCGGCTGGCATTACGCAGGGCATTAAGAAGCGCGTGATTGACGGAACCGCTTCTTCGGCTCACGCAAAATCCATGAGCGACCGCGTCGCGCCCCTCGTAGATGCGGCTTACAACTTCGCGCTGCAGGCTGGAATGCCCGAGTAAGGCAGCCCGATAAACCATTCGATCGGCAATATGAGCTCAGCGAAATCAATGCGTCTCCGCGTTGCTGCGGCGACCCTTCCCTACGGGCGCGAGTTCATCTGTCACAGCCGCTAAAACCAAAAAAGGCCACCCTGACGGGCGACCCTTTTCGGTTTTTGGTGGAGGCGGCGGGAGTTGTGTCTTCGCTGTCGCTCGACAGACCTCCGCTGCGCTTCGGCCACCCGCGCCATATTGGCGCGGATTCAGTTCTCTGCCAGATCCCTCAAATGCAAAAGGGGCGACCCTTACGGATCACCCCTTTTTCATTTGGTGGAGGCGGCGGGAGTTGAACCCGCGTCCGCCAGTACTCTGCCTTTGGCTCTACATGCTTAGTTTCCGTTAATTAATTTAACGGCAAACAGCCCAACGGTCAGGACGTTGGCCGCGAGCCCCGTAAAGTTTGACAGTCGATCCCGGGACATAACCGACTGCGGTCCAGTTCTATATGACAGTCACAAGCGCGGTACTGGCACCTTACTATAGACCGCCAGGGCCGAAGCACCTGGATGGTGTTACAAAGGGCTACTTACGCAGCCAGTTGTGCACCGTAGTTGTCGTCATTGGCAACTAATAGTTTGCAGCTTTGGATTTACGTGATTGGCTACCATCACGGCATGCACCGCAGGTTTCGTTACCGTCGTCGAATCCGTAACGCCCCCAGTTAGCGTGAGTATATAGCATCATGGAGGCTCACAGTGATGCCACAGCTTGTAAAATATGAACGGCCTTAAAAGCGCAGGAAACGTTATAAAGTAGCAGCCCGAGATTTCTGACGGGTAACAGGAGAAAGTAAGTGTCAGACGAGCAAACAGCTAACAGCCCCCCGGCAGTCACGTTTATGGGGTCTGATAATCAGGCGGGGGCGCATCCTAAGATTCTTGACGCGCTGGCGTCGGCGTCGAGCGGATTAGTGTCGGCCTACGGCGAAGACAGCCTCACTGAAAGTTTGAATCACCGTTTCAGCGAGATTTTTGAGGTCGACTGTGAGGTCTTTCTGGTTGCTACGGGTACGGCGGCTAACTCCCTAATCCTGAGTTCCATGTGCCCGCCCTGGGGGGCGGTGCTGTGTCACGAGGGTGCTCACATTATAAACGACGAAAACACGGCGCCTGAATTTTTCACCGGTGGTGCCCGCCAGATTGGCGTGCCGGGTGAGTTGGGAAAACCCTCTCACGACGCTATTCGGGGACAAGTCGAGCTGGCTCAGCTGCATGGGGTTCACAACGTTAAACCGACGGCGATCAGTTTGACCAATGCCACCGAGCAGGGGACGGTGCTTCAGCCGGCAGAGGTTGCGGCTTATGGTGAGCTGGCTAAGGAATTGAATTTAGGTTTGCACATGGATGGCGCGCGTTTCTCCAATGCCGTCGTGGGTTCAGGTGCTTCTCCGGCCGATTTAACGTGGCGCGCTGGTGTCGACGCTCTGACTTTTGGTGCGACCAAAAATGGTGCGATTGCTGCCGAGGCTGTGGTGTTTTTTAATGACCGGTTCAGTGAGGATTTTTCTTATCGACGTAAGCGGGCAGGGCACCTGTGGTCTAAACATCGATTTTTAGCGGCGCAATTTGACGCCTTTTTGGCCGGTGATTTGTGGTTAGACAACGCGCGTCACGCCAACGCTCTCGCAACGCGTCTCGCAAGCGGGTTATCGCAGCTGCCGGGTGTTACTTTGCCTTGGCCTACAGAGGCCAACGAGGTATTTCCGGTGTTGCCCGAAGCCATAGACCAAGCGCTGGAAGCCGCAGGCTTTGTGTACTACCCGTGGCCCATGGTCCCGGGAATGAAGCGGTTTGTGACCAGCTTTGTAACTGACCCTGAAGATATCGAACGCCTGTTGGCCGTTGCTCAGTCGGCGGTCTGATTAGTATCTTTCGGTGGGTTCGCATAACTCCAAATTGCCCGCAGTTACCAACGACGCATCCTCTAGCAGAGTGAGCGCGTTGGACCGCTGACATGAAGTTTTATCGATACCCCTATTGGCGGGTTAGTTTGCCGCCATTGCCGCTTGCAGTGCTTTGAGATTGGCTTTGTCTTCGTCGCTCAGCTCTGTGGGTTCACAACGGGGATCGGTTTTCTGAATGGCGCTTATCATCCCTCGGGATAAAGGAATTGGGTCACACCCGTGGTTGTTGTCGCAGATGAGATCCCACTGGGGCTCGGCTTGAACGTGGCAGGCAAAGCAGTTGCCGCCGAACCTATTGACGACTTCGGCAAAGCCGCGCTTGCCAATCGTTGTGCCCTCAGCGGAAACATTTAATTCGAAAAATTCCCAGTCGTTGGTCGCCGGGTTAAAGCCTGCCTCGCGCTTCACCATGGCCTCGGCGGGCACCAGCTGCACCACCGCACCCTCAGGGTAGGTGCCTCCGTCGGCGCTGTTGGCAACAGCCACAGTTTCTGCAACATTCCCCAGCAGATTATCGACATAAAAATGTCGGACCGGCGTCATATCATTGAGGCAGCGAAAGGTCTCACTGGTGATTTCAGTCGCTGCAGCGGATTGAATAACGGCCGTGGCCATAAAAGCGGTTAGCATCAGGCTAAATCGATTGTGCATGGGGGCTCTCCCTTGGTGGATGGCTGAAGTATACCCGAGGTCGTCTTCGTTGAAATTTGCGCTTCAGTTCGAAGGGCCCTACTGTAGGCGCCCTTACAATTTGACCGGCATTGAGAAAGGAGTTCCCATGCGGTTTACCCAATTTGTTCCAAAGTTGCCAACCTTATTAGCCGCGTTTTTAGTTTATGTCGCGCCCGTACATGCAGATGAATCTTCACTGACGGTGCAGGGCATCACTGAGCGCATCCAATCCGGCGAGTTAGACGAAAGTCCGTTGTTCTTACCCACGGCTGAGCGGCGAGTAGTTTTTGCTAATCCCGAATATTTTCTGCCGGTGCGCAAAATTACCCCCGGGGGAAATCCCTATCCTTTGCCGGCATCTCCCACTGACCTTGGCAGTGTGGCTTACGAGGTCGATGGCGAGGCTTTCACGCTGCAGGAGTTTTTAACGCAGCAGCCGCTGATGGGCTTTTTGGTTCTTCGCGACGGTGCGCGGTTATTGGAGCATTATGCGAGCGATCATTCGGTCGATTCGCGCTGGATCTCGTTCTCGGTGACCAAGTCGGTGACGTCGTTGCTTGTGGGCGCGGCCTTGGCCGACGGTTTCATCACCAGCTTAGACGACAGCGTTACTGACTATTTGCCTCGGCTACGCGGCAGTGCCTACGATGTAGTCACCGTGAAGCACCTGCTGCAAATGGCCTCGGGCGTAGCTTGGAATGAGGATTACTTCGACCCCGAATCAGATGTCGCCCTCGCGGGCATTCTTGGCGGGGTGGCGCTGACTGACTATCTTTTGGAGCTGCCCAGAGCGCATCCGCCAGGTACCCATTTCAACTACAACACCGGCGAGGCCAACCTCACGGGTGAATTACTCCGCGCAGCCATTGGCAACAATGCATCGGGCTACCTTAACCAGAAAATTTGGGGCCCCTTTGGTATGGAATTTGAGGCTGTTTGGCCGGCTGATGGCCCCAGCGGGGGTGAGGCGGGGGGCTGCTGTATTAGCGCGGCCTTAAGAGATTATGGACGGTTGGGGCAGTTTGTCTTGGACGATGGCGTATTGCCCGACGGCTCCCGGGTCCTGCCAGAGGGTTGGGTTGCCGCTAGCGCCGCTCCTTCAGAGGGTTCTGAAGAGTATGGCTACATGTGGTGGCGCTATCCGGGTGAGCGATTCAGTGCCGCGGGCATTTTTGGTCAGAAAATATTTATTGATCCTCAGACAAGAGCGGTGATCGCAGTTCACAGTAATGCCGATGCCGCGAGCGGCAGCGTTTATGCGGCACACCTTGAGGCGGTAATGATGGCAGTAACTGACGCGCTCAGGAGCCAAGAGTGATCAAGCGCAGAAATCCGTTAGATCGCTATGCTAAAGACCTTGCGCCAGGCACGGTTCGCTGGATAGGTGTGCGTCCTCTTCGTCGTGAGCCACTACAAGCTGTAAGTGAAGCAGAGGCCTGTGCCGGCCTAGGCTTAGAAGGCGATCATCGCATGGGCAAGACCCCGGGTTCAGGCCGACAAGTCACCCTAATATCTGAAGAGTTTATCGCTCAAATCGAACGCTTTACCGGTTTAGCAGCCATTGAACCGGGTCTCTTACGGCGAAATTTGGTGGTTTCCGGTATTAACCTTAATGCTCTGCGACGCCAGCGCTTTCGCGTGGGTGAGGCTGTGTTTGAGGCCACCCAACTGTGCCATCCCTGTGCGCGTATGGAGGAGGCCCTGGGTAAGGGGGGTGTCGCTGCCATGCTGGGGCATGGCGGCTTGTGCGCTAAAATTATTGAAGGCGGAGCCATCCGAATTGGCGACGCCATTACTGTAGTGGAGTCCAGTCATGAGTAACGAATCAAACGCCATTCACACCATCCAGTTCTCGGGCAGTGGGGTGTTCAATCCTGAGGTGCTTGACGCCACACACAAGCAGCTCGACGCTGTGGAGGGAGACCCCTCCATTGAGGCTGTGTTCATGCGCGGGGAGGGTAAAAACTTTTCACAGGGACTAGACCTCGAGTACCTCATGGCAAACCCCGATATTTTCAGCGAATTTGTAACCAGTACCATGCATCTGGCCGCACGATTGCTCACTTTCCCTGTACCGGTAGTATCGCTGGTTAATGGTCATGCCTTTGGTCTGGGTGCCATGCTAGTGCTCGCGTCAGATTATGCGGTCATGCGCGGCGATCGCGGCTTTTTCTGCCTCCCGGAAATCGATATTGGTATGACGCTTACCGTGCGCATGAATGCGTTGGTGAAGGCTAGCATGTCAGCCTATGCCATTCGCGAGACCTTACTGACCGGGGGGCGACTCACAGGAGAGCAGGCGCGCTCTATGGGTGTGGTTGACGCCGTGGGTGACGATTCAGAACTAGAAGCCTTGGGCCTGCAAGTTTCAGCTCCGATGCGAGGTAAACCACGAGAGCTTCTCGCAGGCCTCAAATACGGCATACATCAAGATCTAGTCGACCTAATGATGTCAGACGCCCCCGATGATGCTTACAAGCAGGTAAAAATTTGGCCCCGCTGATTGACCGGACTTTAATTGATCAGGGATCGGCGTAACTGGGCTAAAACAATATGGCTCACCATAGGGTCAATCACCATGGCCATATGGCTACAGTCGACTTCAATATTGGTGGCCATGGCATCGTCCGTATCCTGAGTGGCTCGCCAGTCGACGACGCCATCACCTTTGCTCCAAATGTAGGTAACGGGGGTCTGTAAAGAAACAGACTCGCGTTCTATGACTTTGGCCTCAATGGCATCCAAATCCCAGCCCAACAATTTGTAAGCTGAGGCTGCCGCGGTGTATTTTGGACCGCCCTTTATGGGGCTCCCCAGTGTAATCACTTGTTGCACCAAATCGGGTCGCTCTCTAGCAGCTTCCCTCGCGAGATATCCACCCAGACTCCACCCTACTAGTCGAAGAGGCTGTTCATGCAGCGACGCGGCCCGCTCCAGTTGGTCTATGAGTTGCAGTAAAAGCGCTGGAACGTCACCTGTGTTGGTACCGAGTCCCCACTTGAGGGCGGTGAACCCTGCTTTGCGGAGCTGTCGTCGCAGTGCTGTCATAGCGACATCCCCGAAACCAAAACCGGGAAGTGCCATTACCGGTTCACCTGAGGCCATGGCCATCGGTTCTCGACGGCGACCAACAGCAATTCGCGCAACGCTTTTAAAGGTAGCGAGCTCCCTCAGTAAATGAGATGGAGGTATAGCCATTGGGCTGTTGTTTGCCATAGTGGGCTCGCAATTTTTGTCGTTGTTAAATCTACGAGGGGCATGGCTTCCTAGATTTGCTGTCAGCAAATTTTGTAGGAAATGTTTCCGACGGATCTTCGAGTCGTAGTCGTATCAGTCAGTAACGGGGCCGCGTCTGGATATAAAAGACCGACCCAAAAACCACCCATCCGAGATACTACTCTGGAGCAAACTATGAAATTTACGAAGCTTGTCCCGATTCTGGCGATTACGTCGATAGCCGTGCTCTCTACAACAGTTGTAACGGCGCAGCCGCCAAGTAAAACGCAGCGTATGATTAACCAACTCGATAAGGACGGCGATGACTTAGTATCTATCAGTGAGTTTGAGGTACCGTCAAGAGGACGCGGGCGAGATCGACTTGCCACTGCAGATAAAGACGGTGATGGCAATGTAAGTCGCTCGGAAATGCAGGCTCAGATTGATGAGCGTTCTGAGCAAGCGATCGAACGCTTCGAGTTGGCAGACCTGAACGACGATGATTTTCTCACAGAAGAGGAAATAACAATGGCGGCTTTTAGTCGTATCGATAGGAACGATGATGGTTATATTGATGCCGACGAGCTGGCTGCTGCGCGAAGGCCTGCTAAACATCGGCGCGCTAGCTGAAAAGTTGATGGAGTAGGGGCGGTGTCTACTGAGGCGCAACAAATGCGGCAAGTGGCCAGCGGGGACCGCGGCGTCTACGCCACTTTGGTGGCGCATCATCTTGCCCCTATTTCAGCCTATGCCCAGCGTATGACGGGTAACGCTGCCAACGCTGAAGATATTACACAGGAGGTTTTTCTGCGCCTGTGGGTAAAGGCTGGGGAATTTGACGCAACCCGTGCCCGGCTCACAACCTGGCTGCATCAAATGGCTCATAACTTGGCCATTGATCAGCATCGAAAGCGCCACCGAGAGGTCTCTCTAGATGTCATTGATGTTCCCGACCCTACAGTCACAACAGATTCTGATGAACAGACGCACCCTGTTGCTCGGGCACTGCTGCAACTGCCCGAGCGGCAACGCAGTGCTTTGGCACTGACTTATTATCAGGATCTGTCGAACCGAGAGGTCGCAAACATCATGGGGCTCAGCACGCGTGCCGTTGAGTCTTTGCTGGTTCGGGCCCGCAGCGCAATGAAAATACGATTGGAGATAACCCAATGACTGCCGAACGATTAACTCAAGAGCGTGCGAAGGCGTTGATTATGGCCTATGGCGCTGACCCTAATCGTTGGCCTCCAGAATGGCGAGAGCCTTTGAATTTGGCTTTGGCAAATGATCCAGCGCTACGTGCCTGTGTCGCGGTCGAGGCTAAGCTTGACCAGCTAATGACCTCGGAGTCCAGTCAACTGCCGATAACCGTTGACTCGATTTTAGGTTTTACAGACAGGTCCGTTGCTCCAACGGATAAAAAGCAGACAAAGTTAGATCTGGATGTGGAGCCTAGCCGCGCTGTATTGGAGCGCTTGATTGATTGGTTATGTTTTTCGGGGGCCCAAACTGCGCGACGTAGTTTTGCTGTGGCTGGGCTGTCGTTAGCCGTGGGCATCGGCTTGGGTCTGGGGATTGCAGTGCCTTCTGAGGACGAATGGGTCGCCTCAGAGCAGTATGTTTTTGCACTTGTTGAGGAGGTTCAAGCCGATGGCTAAGCGACATTGGATTGCAGGGGTGCTAGTGGTCTCGCTAGCGCTCAATTTACTGGGTGTGGGCGCCCTTGCAGCACGCTGGGCAAAGGGCGGACACTTGGGGCCCATGGCTTGGGCAATGCGTGATATGGATGCCGATACTCGCGAGCGTGTGGGAGAGGCCTTGCGTGGTCGCATGCAGGAGGTGGCCCCGGTGCGCCGGGAGTTTAGGCAGAGTCAGATGGAATTGAAGCGCGTTGTCAGTTCAGATCCACTTGATGAAGCGGCGCTGTCTCAAGCGCTCATCACCCTGAGAGATGTCAGCCGGCGATATCAGTTGCAATTGCACACCATCGCACTCGATGTTTTACCGCAGCTATCCAGCAAGCAGCGACGCCGAGCTATTCATGCCCTTCTTCAAGCAGGACCAGGGGGCGCTGGTCGACACGATCGCAAGCGCAATCATCCTGAGGGCGAGCGTCCTCGCCCACCCCAAATTCCTGAGCACGGGGCCGGATGATCGACCACCAGCAAAACACTGGGCGTGATGCTTGGACGGGTTCACTAGGACGAGGAGAGCACTTTTAAGGATATCGCCTAGATAGACATTGCTTAGTTTCAATCGACGACACGGGGAGCAGATCCATCGAACCATTAAGAAGAGAGATGCTTTGGGTCAGTCAGCCCCTGTAAATTGACGTTTTCCGTCGGTGTGGCTTTAAGGGCATCTGCAAGTCTTGGGTTGTTTTTCCATCGTAGCGATCTTCCGTGGACGCTACACTAAGGCAATGGAAACACTCTTAACTCAGTTATCCCCAGTTGCAATGGCCTTGATGACTTCGGGTATTTTATGTGCAGCCGCTATGCGTGCTTTCACCGGTTTTGGTTTTGCGCTCATGGCGGTTCCTCTTTTGTCGCTATTTTTATTGCCAACCGATGCGGTGGTCCTTGTTGCCCTGCTGACATTGTCGACAAGCTTGGTGACTTATCGCGCTTGGTGGGGGCGTTTTGGATTACGTGATGGCCTACCTATGGTGGGCGGCTCTATTGTGGGAACCGGGGTGGGTGTCACCTTTCTCACCCAATTGTCGCTTGCGCAGTTTCAGTTATGGATTGGACTCATCGTTATTTTTTTATGCCTAGTGCTGAGTCGTTATAAACCTCAATCCCATGTGGGCGGCCCCAGAATAGCGGCCGGCACTGGCACTTTGTCGGGTTTGATGAATGGTGCCTTTGCCATACCCGGCCCCCCCGTCATTATTTATGCGATGGCGTGTATACCAGAGCCTGCAAATAGTCGTGGCTTTCTGATGGCTTTTTTCATGATGTCCAGCCTGATCTCGCTGACCACGTTTACGGTGTCAGGCTTGGTAACAACGACACCATTTCGCCTGCTGATGCTCGCACTGCCGTCAATGTTAGTGGGCGATCGATTGGGGACTTGGTTGTTTCTTCGTATCGGCGGCCAAGCTTATCGACCCGTAGCGCTGGCGGTCTCATTAGGCGTTGGCTTGGCGATCACGGTGAAAGCGTTGTTCGCCATGGGGTTTACTGCTTGACGTTATCTCTAACAATACGCGCTTTTTGACGGTCCCAATCTTTGGCTTTTTCCGTATCGCGCTTGTCGTGCTGCTTCTTACCCGCCGCGAGCGAAATTTTTGCTTTGGCTAAGTGGCCCTTCCAATACAGCGCAGTGCAGACGCAAGTTTGGCCCTTTTGAGACAGCGCCGCATTAATTTGAGCCAGCTCCCGTTTGTTTAGCAGCAATTTTCGGGTGCGTGTGGGATCGGTGACGTAATGTGAGGACACGGTTTCCAGCGGCGATATCTGCGCGCCAAACAAAAATGCCTCGCCATTTTTCATCAATACATAGGAGTCAGTCAGCTGCACCCGACCCGCGCGCATGGATTTAACTTCCCATCCGGCCAAAGACAGCCCTGCCTCATAAGACTCCAGCAAGTGGTAGTCGAAGCGAGCGCGCTTATTCTGCGCGATAGTATTGTCCTGTATTTTCTTTTTCGATTTGCCCATAGGGTGCATTATACGGGTTCGCAGGCCTAGAGAATCATATTGCGTGTTAGATAATAATGTTCCGCAACCTTGGCAGGGCCAAACGACTTTGGTGTTTGCCCTCGCGGCCTGTTCCATAGGTCTGGGCAATGTACTGCGCATGCCTTATTTGCTGGGTGAGCATGGTGGCGCACCTTTTTTCTTAAGTTATGTGGTCACGGTTTTTACCGTCGCGGTGCCTTTGCTAACCGCAGAGGTCATGCTGGGTAGTAAAGGCAGAGCATCGCCGCTGGGTGCTTTGCGGTGGGCCAGTGACCAGTCGGGTCGCTCCACACACTGGAGTCTCCTGGGTGTTATTCAGTGTCTGTTGGGTGTCATGCTGGCTATTTACTGCCTACCTATGATTGCTTGGATGGTTGATCGGGCTGTTGTTCTTAATTCAGGGCTCCTTGCCTCAGCGAGCGCCACAGAGGTGGCAACAAATTTTAAGCAGCTCGTTGACATACCCAATGTGACCATTCTCGTTGCTCTCGTGGGTTTGGTGACACTTTTAGCCGCCCTAGGGCCGCAGGTAGCAATGGCATTAATTGGATGGATTGCCCTGCCCGCGATGGCAGTCGCACTTTTCAGTCTTTTGCAGTACGGGATTGAATTCGGCGATCTTGAGTCGGCGGGGGATTGGTTATTTGGCGTTAATTACTCCAATTTTGGCTGGGAGGCAGCCATGATGGGCATGCTCAGCGGAGTTCTAACCTTGGTGGCTGGGCTCGGTGTGGGAAGTGTTTTTGGTGCGCGTTCGCCCAAAAATCTGCCCTTATTGCGGGCGGTTATCGCAGCAGCCCTACTGGATGTGGCCTTTATGCTGGCGACTGCGGTGGCGTTGCTGTCTTTGTTGGGGGCAACGAATGTATTACCCGCAGAGGGGTTGGCTTTTGTCTTTGTGGCCGTACCTTATGCCTTTGCTAATTTGCCCTTGGGTGAGGTTTATGGAGCGGTTTTTTTTGGCTTCGCAGCGTTGGCTACCTTTGCTGCTTTATTGGCCTTGCTCGAACCCTCAGTGATGCTTCTGCATCAGGA
The DNA here is from genome assembly GCF_051201645.1 of Luminiphilus sp. nBUS_16. Classification (GTDB taxonomy): domain Bacteria; phylum Pseudomonadota; class Gammaproteobacteria; order Pseudomonadales; family Halieaceae; genus Luminiphilus. The sequence goes on from NZ_CP179205.1 coordinate 792,563, forward strand.
GGGCGGTATGAACCGCAATTTGGCCGCACTCATTGTAGGCGCTAGCCTAGGGCTGGGGGTGTTTGGGCTCGAACACTTTGGACAGCAAATCGGGTTTTTACCGCTATTACTTGATGTGACAATTGTTGGGATCCTGTTGCTGCTGAGCATATTTGTTGCCTGGCGAATGCCGAGGCCCTTTGCTAGGGCTGAGTTGTTCAGAGAGCCTCGCTGGCTATTTATTGTCTGGTGGTTGTGTCTGCGCTTTGTTGTACCGACGGTGCTCGTATTAGTGCTAATTTGGCAACTCTTAGCGCCACGTTGAAGGTGCTGAGGTAAGATCACGACATGACCACTATTGATCGCAGCGCGCTTTTGCCTTTTTCTGCCGAGAGTATTTTTGACTTGGTGGCCGATATTGAGGGTTACCCAGAATTTTTACCCGGATGCGTGGGAGCCGAGATTATTGAACAAGACAGCGGTAAGGTTACGGCCCGCTTGGCCCTGTCACGCGCAGGCATTACACAAAGTTTTATGACTCAGAACACCCTCACGCGAGCTCAGACAATTGATTTGCGACTAATTGATGGGCCGTTCGAGCGTTTTTCCGGCGTTTGGACGTTTAGATCACTCGCGCCTGAGGCCTGTAAGGTGGCGCTGCTGTTAGATTTTCGACTCAAAAGCAGCTTAATTCACGTGGCGGCGGGTAAGTTGTTTGATCGTGTGGCCCACGATCTCGTCGATGCTGTGGTTAAGCGGGCTCATAATTCATTGGGAGGTTCTGCGCCGTGACAGATTCAATGGCGATCGAAGTGGCTTATGCCCTGCCAGAAAGGCAGCTCATCCGAACACTAACGGTGCCCCGCGGGACAACGGCCCACGAAGCGGTTTCCCTGTCTGGGATCGAGGGCGAGTTCGATGAGCTGAGCTTGGCCGACAGTCCAAAGCTGGGTATTTTCGGCAAGGCCATTAAAGGGGATCAGGTACTCAACCCCGGCGAGCGGGTTGAAATCTACCGTGCGCTAAAAGTGGATCCAAAGGAAGTGCGCAAGCGACGGGCTGCTGAAGCGAAAGAGCGCCGTGCTGAGGGGGAGGGTTAGGCTTTAAGCCCCTTCTTGCGCTTCCCCGTCAGCAGAGTCACTCTGCGGAGCCTGTTCGGTTGTGCTCGCCCAGTCGGGGACTTCACTGCCAGTGACATTAACGAGGTTGTCACCCTCAAAAAATACTGACAGTTTGCTTTCCTTAAGGGTCTTATTGCCGTTACGTAAAAAGTAACGGTAATCCCAACGATCGGTGTTGAAGGTGTCCTCTATCAAAGGTGTTCCCATAACAAACCGCACCTGTCTGCGAGTCATGCCCGGCTTAAGTTGCTCGATCATCTCCGGGGTGACAATGTTCCCTTGCTCAACGTTAATGCGGTAGGCACTGAGGAAACTCAAGCTGCCGCTACAGCCCGAGAGTAGGACCAAGGCCAGCGTTAGCGGTATTAGGGGGCTGCGAAGATGCAATGCCATCGGATTTTGGTTCCAAGCTTCGATCTGGTCGGGCATGATACCCCGTAAACACCCACAACGGTCACGGAAAATTATTATGCCCAGTGAAAACCTCGAGCTTCGCAAGGCGGGCCTTAAGGTCACCCTGCCTCGTATCAAGATCTTACAAATGCTTGACTCTACCTCTGAAAGCGCCGAGCACCTGAGTGCTGAAGATGTTTATCAGCGCCTACGCGACACCGGTGAGGATGTCGGCTTAGCAACGGTGTACCGTGTTCTGACGCAGTTTGAGACCGCTGGGCTCGTGACACGCCACAATTTTGAAACAGGTCACTCGGTATTCGAGCTGTCCTCTGATGACCACCACGACCATATGGTCGACGTGGAAAGTAATGAAGTGGTGGAGTTTTTCGACGAAGTTATTGAAGCGCGACAGCATGAAATAGCCGAGGCCAATGGTTACGAAATTATTGATCATTCGTTGGTGCTTTATGTGCGCAAGCAGCGCTAACACGGCTGTTAGTGCAGGTTAAGCATTTCTCGGGCATGAGCTCGGGTGCTTTCAGTGATAGTTAGCCCGCCTTGCATACGAGCAATTTCTTCGACTCGGGCTTCTGTCTCTAGCCTATTCACCTCCGTGAAAACGGCTGCAGCGTCCCCTGTTTTACTGACCTGCAGGTGGTTTAGGCCCTTGCAAGCGACTTGAGCCAAATGGGTCACGCATAGCACCTGAACCCGTTGGCTGAGCTGATTAAGCAGCTCTCCGACAACCTCAGCGACCCCGCCGCCTATACCGACGTCGACTTCATCGAAAATCATGGTGGGGGCGGTGGCACTTTCTGCAGCAGCCACTTGAAGGGCGAGACTTATCCGAGACAGCTCTCCACCCGAGGCGATTTTGGCCAGCGACCCTGGCGCACTGCCCGGATTGGTGCTGATCAGAAATTCGACCTGTTCCGCACCGGCTGGATCGGGTGTGTCCTCCGAGCGTTGAGTTAACACCACCTGAAAATCACAGCGCTCCATGGCGAGACGGGTCAGTGTGGTTGAGACGTGCCCAATGAGCTGTTTTGCGGCTTTTTTACGTTTTGCAGTCAGTTTTTTTGCGGTCTTGGACCAAGTTGACTGAGCAATTTCAAGGTCTTTCTCCAGTTGATTCAGTTGATCAGGGCCTGCATTGAGTGTCTCAAGCTCAACCTTAAGCTGGGCATGGCGCTGGGTCAGCTCCTCTGGCATGACACGGTGCTTTCTAGCCAGGTCGTAGACCTGTTCTAAGCGATCAGTAACCCATTGTAGTTGTCCTGGATCACGATCGAGTTGATCGGTGTACCGGATGAGCTCGCTTTGTGCCTCTTGCAATTGAATTTCCGCGGTCTCGAGCATTTCGCGGATATTATTCATAGTTGCGCCCTCGTGGCGCTCATCAGAGACCAACTGCCGGGTGCGAACAAGCTGCTCGAGTTGCTGCTCACAATGCTCTTGGGCTTGCCCGGCACTGTCGATTAAAAAGTCAGCATTATGAAGCTGCTTTTGCTGTGCCTCGAGGCTCTGTAGTTCCTCGGCACCAAGATCCAGCGTATCAAGCTCGGAGACCTGATAAGTGAGCAGATCGAATCGCGCCGTATCAGCCGCAGATTGTCCCGTCTTTTGTTCAAGCTCTGTGGCAAGGGTGTGCCATTGCGCAGAAGCCTGAGCGACCTCTGCCGCTAGACCAGTGGCGCCAGCTGTGGCGTCTAATAGGGCGCGCTGACTCGCTCTGCGCAGGAGCGACTGATGAGCATGCTGGCTGTGTATATCGACGAGCAGCGCACCAACGGCCGCACAATCCACAAGGGTTGCAGGTGCGCCATTAATAAATGCTTTTGAGCGCCCGTCGGCGCCCGCCACGCGTCGAAGAATGCATTCTTGGGTCGGCAGGTCGAGTTCCCGCTCATGGAGCCAGTTGCCTACCGCGGGGAGCTCGTCGATTTGAAAAACCGCCGTGATATCGGCGCGCTTTGCCCCTGGCCTTACAGTGCGCGCATCTGCCCGATCACCAATACAGAGCCCCAAAGCATCCAACATTATGGACTTGCCCGCTCCGGTTTCTCCGGTAATCACTGTCATGCCGCTCTCTAGATCCATGTCGAGAGAGGCGACAACGGCATAATCGCGGATGGTGATTTGCTTAAGCATAAAGGGCGTCCAGTTATTTCCTCTTTTATAGCGCAACATGCCTCAATCAGGAAAGGTCGAAGACGGTTCTTTGTCCTGAACCTCGGCTGTGTTACTAATTAGGGATGACTATCGACGCCATTTGCTATGCCAACTACTGATCTCTCAGGCCGCGCGACGGATTTGCTGCGGACCTTAGTCGAAATGCATATCCGCGATGGCCAGCCTGTGGGTTCTAAAAGTCTGCAGGCTCACAGCACGCTATCGGTCAGCCCAGCAACCGTCCGCAATATAATGTCTGATCTGGAAGACCGAGGACTTCTGACTTCTCCCCACACCTCGGCGGGGAGGATTCCTACAGCAAGGGGTTATCGGCTTTTTGTAGACACGCTGCTACAGGTTCAGCCTATTGAAGAGAACGCGGTTCTTGCTCTGCGTGAAGAACTCAACCCCAACCGTACGGCAAAGGATTTGGTGCAAACGGCATCCTCACTGCTAGCTCAGGTGACGTCGCAGGCTGGCATTGTTACCGTGCCGAGAACCGAGGTGAATGCCTTAAGACAGGTAGAGTTCCTGCCGTTGTCAGAAAATCGTGTGTTGGTGATTTTGGTGATCAACGAGCGCGAGGTACAAAACCGAGTGATCGAGTTGGCTCAACCCCTCACTGAGGCTCAGTTGAAGGCGGCGGCTGATTTAATTAACCAACGGTATGCTGGTGCTGATTTGGTGGAGGTTAAGGCTCGGCTCGTTCAAGAAATGGCTGAGGCGAGAAGTCGTATTGATGAATATATGGCTGCGGCACTCGATTTGGCGAACCGCGCGCTGGATGACGGTGAGCCCGGTGAGGATTACGTCGTAGCTGGAGAGAACTTTCTCTTGGGACAAGCCCATCCAGAGGATATGGATAAGCTGCGGGAGCTTTTTGATGCCTTTCAGCATAAAAGAGACGTACTGGAGTTACTTGAGCGCTCGTATCGTGCCCAGGGCGTACAAATCTTTATTGGTGAGGAAGCCGGTTACGACGTTTTTGGTGATTACTCTGTGGTTACCGCGCCTTATGCTCAAGGTAGCCGAACATTAGGCGTGTTAGGCGTGATTGGACCGACTCGTATGGCTTACGAACGCGTCATTCCGATGGTTGATGTCACGGCGCGGATGCTCAGTGCTGCGCTTTCACGGTCCTGACTTATTGGGTGACAATTACACCGGTCTGAACCGCGTTGCGGTAGATTTTAAGCCGCCGCTGCCTGACAAAATCAGTTAGGGCCTCGATCTTCCTACAGGACTGTGTCCAAGCAATAAATGGCCTCATGGCGGCGTGCCACCAAATGTATATAGGGGCAGTCCTGTGTCTGGGGCATGCTTTTTTGCCCAATGGCGTCCTCACCTGTTTGCAATGCCCAATGGCTCTAGATTTCGATGAAAGCCCTACTAATTGGGGGCGGTGCTTGAAATCCGTACCAACCATCCCCATTTCCGGTTTCAAACCAAGGAAGCGCGTTCTGCGTAGCCTGACCACATTATGATTGAACCATGCCAGAGGGCACCGGAAATGGCAGAAGACAAGACTGAATACACCGATGACGAATCCCCTACTGCCGTGGGTGGCACGTTGGATGTGACAGATGATGATGCAGAGCTGGAAGCGCTGAACCCCGAAGAGGTTACCGCGCAATTGGAGGCGGATCTTGCCGAGGCAAAAGATGCCGCGCTTCGCGCTCAGGCCGACGCTGCTAACGTTCAACGCCGCGCTGAGCAGGAGGTTGAAAAGGCTCGGAAATTTGCTCTAGAGCGCTTTGTTAGCGAGTTGCTGCCGGTGGTCGATAACATGGAACGTGCTCTGGAAGCCGCGGGCAGCGATGAGGTGATGAAGCCCATTGTTGAGGGTATTGAGCTGACGCAAAAGAGCTTGATCGATGTCCTGCAAAAACATGGCGTGGAGACCGTAGACCCGATGGGAGAACCCTTCGATCCGCAAAACGCTCAGGCTATGAGCATGGTGGAGAATCCCGAGGTGGAACCGAATACGGTGATTGCCGTTATGCAGAAGGGATATCAATTAAACGGGCGATTAGTTCGCCCAGCAATGGTCATGGTGAGTAAGGCTGCAGAGTAATTCCCACACAAAGCGTCTTGAATTTTTTTAAATCGGACCCATCTATACAAGCAAGCAAGGATAACGGGCAAAAGCCCCGTTAAGAGGAGAGAGTCATGGGCAAAATTATTGGAATAGACCTTGGAACCACCAATTCATGCGTATCGGTGTTGGAAGGTGGCAAGGCACGAGTTATTGAAAATGCAGAGGGCGGACGCACTACCCCTTCGATTGTTGCTTATGCTGACGATGATGAAGTGCTGGTAGGGCAGGCGGCCAAACGTCAGGCGGTCACAAACCCCACCAACACGCTGTATGCGGTTAAGCGGCTCATCGGCCGACGTTTTGAAGACAAGGTGGTACAGAAGGACATCAAGATGGTGCCTTACAACATTGTCAAAGCTGACAATGGCGATGCCTGGGTTGAGGCCAAGGGCAATAGCATGGCGCCGCCACAGGTTTCTGCTGAAGTCCTGCGCAAAATGAAAAAGACCGCCGAAGAGTTTCTGGGTGAAACGGTTTCAGAAGCGGTAATTACAGTGCCGGCGTACTTCAATGATTCGCAGCGCCAAGCCACAAAAGACGCGGGCAAAATTGCGGGGCTTGAGGTCAAGCGCATTATCAATGAGCCGACTGCGGCAGCGTTGGCTTACGGCATGGATAAGTCTCAGGGCGATCGCACCATTGCGGTCTACGACCTGGGTGGCGGTACCTTCGATATTTCAGTCATTGAAATTGCTGAGGTCGATGGTGAGCACCAGTTTGAGGTTCTCGCAACCAACGGCGATACCTTCCTCGGCGGCGAAGATTTTGACCTCCGGTTGATCGAGTATTTGGCCGACGAATTCAAGCGAGAGAATGGCATTGATTTGCACGGTGATCCTCTCGCGTTGCAGCGCCTTAAGGAGGCTGCTGAAAAAGCCAAAATCGAGCTCTCCAGCGCCCAGCAGACGGAAGTAAATTTACCGTACATTACGGCTGACGCCACAGGGCCCAAGCACTTGGTGGTCAAGCTGTCGCGGTCTAAGCTCGAATCTCTGGTAGAGGAGCTGGTAACACGCTCACTGGATCCGGTAAAAACAGCTTTGGCAGACGCTGGCCTGTCGCCCTCCGAAATTCAGGACGTCATTTTGGTCGGTGGACAGACGCGCATGCCTTTAGTGCAGACGACAGTATCCGACTTCTTCGGCAAAGAGCCACGCAAGGATGTGAACCCTGACGAGGCGGTAGCCATGGGTGCATCAATTCAGGGTGCGGTATTGGCCGGTGACGTCAAAGACGTTCTTCTGCTTGACGTGACGCCACTGACTTTGGGTATTGAAACCATGGGCAGTGTGGCAACGCCATTGATTGAAAAGAACACCACGATTCCAACAAAGAAATCACAGGTGTTCTCAACGGCTGAAGACAACCAGACCGCGGTAACCATCCATGTGGTTCAGGGTGAGCGCAAGCAGGCGGCTCAAAATAAGTCCCTCGGTCGATTCGATTTGGCTGATATTCCACCGGCTCCGCGAGGCGTACCTCAGGTTGAGGTAACTTTTGATCTCGATGCAAACGGTATTCTGAATGTATCTGCTAAAGATAAGGCCACGGGCAAAGAGCAGTCGATTCGTATTACTGCATCGGGCGGCCTCTCAGAAGATGAAATCGAGCAAATGGTGCAGGACGCCGAGGCTAACGCCGAAGCCGACAAGAAGTTTGAGGAGATGATCACTGTTCGAAACACCTGCGACGGCATGGTACACGCGGCACGAAAAACTCTTGAAGAGGCTGGTGAGCATTCAACCGTAGATGAGCGAGCTGCTATTGAAGCCGCGATTGCCGAGGCCGAGGAGGCCATGAAGGGCGACGATAAAGAAGCGATTGAAGCCGCTACGGCGAAAATCACTGAAGCAACTGGGCCGGTAGCGCAAAAAATGTATGCGGCTCAGGAAGCAGAAGGTGCGTCTGACGCTGCTGGCGCAGAAGCCGGTGCTGCAGAGAGCCCCGCCGATGATGGCGACGTGGTTGACGCCGAGTTTGAGGAAGTGAAAGAAGACGACAAGCCATAGGTTCCCTGGCTGCGTGATATGTGCACATATCATGCAGCCCATGTCAGGGAGTAACATGGTAAGTTCGACGCGGGTTTTTTCAAGCCCGCGTATTTTTTTTTGGGGGGAGCGGCATCCCCTCTAGGTAACTAAGGTTAATCAGCAATGTCCAAGCGTGATTATTACGAAGTGCTCGGGGTAGATCGATCTACAACAGATCCGGATATCAAAAAGGCTTATCGCCGTATCGCCATGAAGTTCCACCCCGATCGGAACCCCGATGATAAGGATGCCGACGCAAAATTTAAGGAGGCGACCGAAGCCTACGACGTTCTGATGAACGCCGATAAGCGGGCTGCATACGATCAATTTGGCCATGCGGGGCTCGAGCAGGGTGCTGGCGGTGGCGGCTTCCAAGGTGGTTCAAGCTTCAGCGATATTTTTGGCGATGTCTTTGGCGACATTTTTGGCGGCGGTGGAGGTGGTGGGCGTCAGGGTCCGCAGCGCGGCTCAGATCTGCGCTATACCATGGAGGTAAGCCTCGAAGAGGCCGTTCGTGGTGCAACACGAGAGATCAAAGTACCCACGCTGCAACATTGTGACACTTGCGATGGCAGCGGGGCCAAGCCGGGCACCAATCCAGTTACCTGTGGCAGCTGTGGTGGTGCGGGCCAAGTGCGCATGCAGCAGGGCTTTTTCCAGGTGCAGCAAACTTGCCCCAAATGCCGCGGCGCAGGAAAGACCATCTCAGACCCTTGTCGCGATTGCCGGGGACAAGGGCTCTTGGAGAAAACCAAAACGTTATCGGTCAAGGTGCCTCCCGGGGTTGATACCGGTGACCGTATCCGGTTGAGCGGAGAAGGTGAGGCTGGCCCAGCGGGCGGTCCCAACGGTGACTTGTTTGTGCAGATTGCCGTGCGCCAACATAACCTTTTTGAAAGGGATGGGCGCAATTTGTATTGCGAGGTCCCCATAAATTTTGTTGATGCGGCTTTAGGTGGAGAGCTCGAGGTTCCCACCCTAGACGGGAAAGTGAAATTAAAAATTCCTTCCGAAACGCAAACGGGCAAAATGTTTCGCCTGCGAGGTAAGGGCGTACTGCCTGTGCGTGGAGGACCCATTGGTGATCTGATGTGTAGAGCCGTAGTCGAAACACCGGTAAATCTGAGCGCGCAACAGAAACAATTATTGCAGGAATTCCGCGCCACCCTCGACGAAGGGGGCAATCGTCAGTCGCCGCGTCAATCGAGTTGGTTTGAGGGCGTAAAGTCTTTTTTTGACGGAATGACTAAGTGACCACAAAGGTGGCAATCGCGGGAGCATCGGGCCGAATGGGTCGTATGCTGCTCGAGGCTGTTGCGGCGGGTGATCAGGACTTGGTTTTGGGCGCTGCCATTGTGCGACCCAACAGCGCGCTGTGTGGTGTTGATACTGGCGTGTTTTTGGGCGGGCCTCCTTCAGGCGTTCTTTTCTCTGGAGACGCCAATGCGGCGATTGCGGGGGTTGATGTGGTCGTTGACTTCACGCCTCCCGATGCAGCCTTGGTGAACGCAGAATACTGTGCCTCAACAGGGCGGCCGTTGGTCTCTGGCACCACCGGATTTTCTACGCAGGATGCCCAGCGATTCCGCGAAGCCACGCAAAATATCCCACTCTGCCAAGCGTCAAATTTCTCTACTGGAGTGAATCTTGCCTATCGGCTGTTGGCACAGGCGGCGGCAATTTTAGGTGGCGAGGCTGACATCGAAATAAGCGAGGCCCATCATCGACACAAAGTGGATGCGCCCAGTGGCACAGCCATAGCCATGGGTGAGGTTGTAGCTGAAACCCTAGGACGCAATTTAGCCGAGGTAGCGGTGTATGGCCGTGAGGGTCACACCGGCGAAAGAGCACGAGAAACCATTGGTTTTTCAACACTGCGTGCTGGAGATATTGTGGGTGACCATACGGTTACTTTTGCGGCTCAGGGTGAGCGCCTCGAAATTACACACAAAGCCAGCTCTAGAATGGCTTTTGCCCGGGGTGCCCTTCGCGCTGCGGTCTGGTTGATTAGTCAAAAGCCTGGCATGTACGACATGCAAGATGTTCTGGGTTTAAAGGAGAATTAAGTCGTGAATTCAGTCGCTCATGTTGTCAACATTGACGAAACTAACGCTCAGGAACAGCTTATTGAAGAGTCGCACAATAGGCCCGTAGTCGTTGATTTTTGGGCCGACTGGTGTGAACCCTGTAAGCAACTGATGCCTATTTTGGAAAAGTTAGCCACAGAATACGCCGGCGCTTTTTTGCTGGCTAAAGTTAATGCAGATGAGCAGCAAGGGCTGGCAGGCCAGTTGGGTGTTAGAAGCTTGCCCACCGTTATGGTGATCAAGGACGGGCAGCCCATTGACGGTTTTGCCGGAGCCCAGCCTGAGTCTGCTGTTCGGGAAATGTTGGAAAAGCATTTGCCGTCGCCTTGGAATGCGAAAATTGCAGAGGCAACTGCGCTGTTGGATGCGGGAGATACGGCGGGTGCCTTGGCGCTACTGCGTGGCGCCTGGGAGGATTCCAATAAGCTGACAGAGTTAACCCATGCTTATGCCGGGGCCTTGATAGAGGCCAATAGACTCGATGACGCCACGACCGTTCTCAGTGAGGTCCGAATGGTTGATCAGGACGCCCTTCATGAGCAGCTGATGGCTCAGATTGAGCTAAAGCGGGCGGCGGGTAAATCGCCCGAGATAGAAGCTTTAGAAGTGGAGCTCGCGGCCAATAGTGATGATCACGGGGTGAGGGTTCAGTTGGCCGTACAGCTAAGCGCTGCCGACCACCACAAAGAAGCGTTGGAGCACCTGCTAACCGTGTTGCGATCCGATCGTGACTGGAACAACGGTGAAGCAAAGCGCCTTTATTTGGATACGCTGACAACAATTGGTAAGGGCGACCCGCTGGCGGCGGAATACCAGCGTAAACTTTTTTCCATTCTGTATTAGAAAGTGCTGGGTAAAGCGGCCTTCGCAGCCCTAGCCAACTTTTCTCTGGCCCTCACGTCATCTGGTGGCATGGTAAGGCCCTCCTTGTCGCTAGACACCCGTTCCCCTGCCCAGAAAGGGCGCAAAGCCTAGCAAATATCAAGTCTGGTAAAGGGCACTTGCAATCGCCGCCTAACTTGCCTACATTCCACAGCGTAGAAAAACATACTCAAGGTTCAAAACACGGCGGTTTGCTCACCAAATCGCCCCTGATAATTGGAGGCACGTATGGATATTGCGTTTTCACCCGAAGAATTGGCGTTCCGGGACGAGGTTCGTGGCTTTTTTGACGAGCAGTTTGACGATGAGCTTGTCTCTCGCCTGCGCGGAGAGAACTTTAAAGAAGCTATCGTTGAATGGCAGCAGCGGCTCTACAAGAAGGGCTGGATTGCGGCTAATTGGCCCGTTGAGCACGGCGGTACTGGATGGACCCCCACGCAGAAGTACATTTACGAGACCGAGCGCTCTGAGCGCGGTATACCCGGTGTCATTCCTTTTGGCATTGGCATGGTCGGCCCTATGATTTACCAGTTCGGCACGACCGAACAGAAGGAGAAGTTTCTCCCTGGAGTTCTCGACAGCACGACTTGGTGGTGTCAGGGCTACTCTGAGCCGGGTTCTGGGTCAGATTTGGCGTCGTTGAAGACAAAGGCCGAGCTGGATGGCGACCATTACGTGATTAACGGCGCCAAAATCTGGACGAGTTATGCTCAGTATGCCGATTGGATCTTTGTGCTGGTACGAACCAGCAATGAGGGGAAGAAGCAGGAAGGCATCACGTTCATTTTGGTTGATATGAAGACCCCAGGTATCAAGATCAACCCGATCATCTCGATAGATAACGAGCACAGTCTCAACGAGGTTGAGTTCAGTGACGTGCGTGTGCCAGTTGAGAACGTTGTCGGTGAAGTAAATAAAGGATGGACCGTTGCCAAGGCGCTGTTGGCCCATGAGCGAACGGGTATTGCCGACGTTGCTCAGTCTAAGCGTAATCTTCGCTTGATTAAGGAAGCTGCTGCTGCCGAGATGAATGGCGGTAAGCGCTTAATGGATGACGCGGGTTTCCAAGCCAAGGTTGCGGACCTTGAGATTGAACTCATGGCCCTTGAATTTACCGAGTTACGTACCCTTGCAGCGATGGCCGCTGGTGGCTTTCCTGGGCCTGAGTCGTCACTTCTCAAGATAAAAGGCACTGAGCTGCAGCAGGCAACTCAAGAGCTGCGCATGGAAACTGCCGCTTATTACCAGGGAGTTCTGCCGAACGGTATGGATCCTGAAGTCCTAGGCCACAGTTGGACCCATGAAGCCTTCCGAAACTACATGTACGGGCGAGCAGCGACCATTTACGGCGGTTCTAATGAAGTGCAAAAGAACATTATCGCTAAATACGTACTGGGCCTGGAATAACGGTCCAGAGGGGACAAGATTATGAATTTTGATTTTTCAGAAGAGCAACAAATGGTACGCGATTCTATCGCGCGTTTTGTGCAGGATGACTACGACTGGGATACCCGACGCGCGATTGTGGCCTCGGATACTGGTATGAGTGATAAAGCATGGCAGACGTTTGCCGAGCTGGGTTGGTTGTCGATCCCATTTGCTGAGGAAGACGGCGGATTTGGCGGGAATATTGTCGATACCATGGTCATCATGGAGGAAATTGGTAAGGGTTTAGTTGTCGAGCCTTATTTGCCGACTGTTGTGCTGTTTGGTGGCCTCATTGCTCGCGCGGGTAACGAAGCACAGCGCAACGCCTGGATTCCTTCGATTATTGAGGGATCGACCTCGGGTGCCTTTGCCTACGTAGAGCGTCAAAGCCGTTTCGAAATTGCTGATTGTTTGACTCAGGCGAAAGCCGCTGGTGATGGCTGGGTACTCAACGGTGAGAAGGTGGTTGTTTTCAACGGAGCTAACTGCAATCAACTGATTGTTTTAGCACGCACATCCGGCGAGCAGTGGGACCGTGAGGGATTATCGCTGTTTGTGGTTGCTGCCGATGCTGAAGGTGTGAATCGTGTTGATTACCCGATGATGGATGGCCAACGCGTTGCAAACATAACGTTCAGTGATGTCGCTTTGAATGCGGATGCTTTGCTTGGGGAGGCCGGCACTGCTATGGCTACCGTTGAGGCGATGATTCAAGAGGCGACGATAGCGCTTATGGCTGAGGCCGTTGGCTGCATGGGCACCTTGAATGCGAAGACGTTGGAATACACCAAAACGCGAGAGCAGTTTGGCGTGGCTATTGGCTCATTCCAGTCGTTGCAGCATCGTATGGTGGACACCATGATGGCCTACGAGCAGGCAAAGTCGCTGCTGTTTAAAGTTGTGTGCGAATACAAGCAGGACCCTGCAAGTGCCGACGCCAGTATTCACGCTCTCAAAGTGCTGATCGATAAGAACGCCAAGTTAGTCTACGGTGAGGCTACCCAAATGCACGGCGGTATGGGTATTACTGACGAGCTGGACATTGGTCATTACGCCAAGCGCCTAATGATGATCAACACGACCTTTGGTGATGCCACTTATCATCGCGCTCAGTTCATGGACAAGGCTTACGCGGCTTAAAGCTAAGCGTTGTTTGACGGAACCCGCCATTCTTTGGCGGGTTTTTTTTGTCCTGCTGAAATTGCAAGGGATAGTCCGGAACCCTACACTGTGCGCCCTAGACAGGGATCTAACCGTGGATAAACAGACGCGCCTAGCGCGAACAATTCTTAACGGCTTTACGGCGTATTTTGCTGAATTCGAGAATATTACGCTCGCAGCTCGCACGCGTTTCGAGCTTGCAGAGTGGGGCATCATGCAGGAGATATCGACCCGGCGAATCGATCTCTACAAAGAAAAAGTGCTAGAAACTTTGGCGTACGTGAACGTCATTGCAGATGATCGCATTTCAGACTTTACGTTTTGGACCGAGACGCGGGCTGTCTACCTCGAGTTGGTTCGAGGCATGACCAATTTCGAAATTGCAGAAACCTTCTATAACTCCATATACAACTCCGTGTTTGGTCATCACCGAATCCGTAATGAGTATGCCTTTGTGTTTTCCCCTCAAGGGGACATGCCGCCGGTCGATGTGCGGCGAGTCGTCAAGCGCTTCAGCGGTGATCTAAACAGCAGTGTTGCAGCGCTGTTGTCTGAATACGCTGTACATATCCCTTACGAAGACACCGAGCGTGACTGCGCTTCTATTGTAAAGGCGATTGAAGGCCAGCTTGGCGAGGTTGGCGACAAAGTAGCTTCGGCGGTTGAGCTGCACACCCTGGAGCATCACTTTTATCGGAACAAGGCCGTTTACATTGTGGGGAGGGTTGTTGCTGAAGGCTTACAAATTCCCTTCGTACTTCCAATGCTTCACAACAATGATGCGGCGGCCCCCGCTGTGTATATCGACACTATATTGTTTGGCTCAGATCGAGTGAGTTTGTTATTTAGCTTCACTCGAAGTTATTTCATGGTCGATGCATCGATTCCCTCTCAGTACGTTTTATTTTTGCATCAACTGATGCCCAAAAAAGATATTTCTGAGATCTACAGTGCGATTGGCCACCACCGTCACGGCAAGACTTATTATTACCGTACGGCTTACCGTCATATGCGTGCTACGACAGACCAGTTTATTGTCGCTCCCGGAATCAAGGGCATGGTGATGACTGTATTTACGCTGCCTTCTTACGAGTTTGTTTTTAAGATTATCAAAGACCGCTTTACGCCCCCCAAAGAAGTGACGCACCAGCTTGTTAAGGACAAATATAATCTGGTGAAGCGCTGGGACAGGGCGGGGCGCATGGCCGATACGCAAGAGTTCAGCAACCTTGTTTTTGATCGGTCACGGTTTTCAGAGGAGTTGATGGCAGAGCTTTACGAGACCTGCCCTTCGCAGTTGGTGATTAGCGGCACGGCACTGATTATTAAGCATTGCTACGTTGAGCGGCGCATGACGCCGCTTAATTTGTACCTGCAGAGCGCTAGCGATGAGGACGTTGATGAAGTCATGAACGACTACGGAAAATCGATTAAGGAGTTGGCTGCGGCTAATATTTTTCCGGGAGACATGCTTCTGAAAAACTTTGGTGTGACCCGCCATGGTCGGGTGGTCTTCTACGACTATGACGAGATACAGCCGTTGCTAGAATGTAATTTTCGTCGTATTCCGCCACCGCGAGACGAATATGAAGAGATGGCGAGCAGGCCTTGGTATTCGGTGGGGCCCAACGACGTTTTCCCTGAGGAATTTCGACTTTTCTTCTCGGGCAATCAACGTGCGAGGAAGGCTTTCGATGCCCGTCACAGTGAAATTTACGAGGCAGATTTTTGGACAGGTTTACAAGATCGCATTCGGGAGGGGCATGTCGACGACTTCTACCCTTACCCCCGAGTAATGCGTTTTCCTAGAGAACTGAGGAGTACGGCCTGATGGCTTCGATTTACCTTATTCGCCACGGACAGGCTTCTTTTGGCGCAGCTAATTACGACCAGCTGTCTACCTTGGGGCAACGTCAGGCTGATGTGACTGGACAGTTTCTGTCGACGATAGGCCTGAAGATAGACGCTGCAGTGGCTGGAACTTTGTCGCGCCAGCAAGAAACCGGTGCTCGGATATTGGCGGGTTTAGGTGATCCGTGTGAGTTACAAACGGACCGCCGATTCAATGAGATTAACAATGAAGAACAGGTCAGTGCGCTCTTGCCCGGTTTGATTGAAAAAGATCCCGTGCTTGCTGAAATCGCAGCTCGAGATTTCGGTGACAGTAAGGATTATCAGAAAATCATAGACGCAGTTTTCAATGCGTGGGTCAGTCCAGACTGCCCCGACTGTGGCATTACACCGTGGCCCGTGTTCCGGGACGGCGTACAAAATGCCCTGAAAGACATCATGAAATCCGTGGGAGCAGGTAAGAACACAGCGGTTTTTACCTCAGGTGGCACGATTGCTACGGCTGTTGGGCTTATTGTTGGCGCTCATCACAGTGGGTTCTATCAATTTTATGAGCCCGTTATGAATTGTTCTATCACTCGACTGATTTACAGCAGTAAACGGGTTTCATTGTCTAACTTTAATGATGCAGCACATCTGCAGCTGCTGTCCGCTCAGCTGCAAGAATCACTCGTGACTTACCGATGACTCAGATCTGGCTGGTGCGCCACGGTGAGGCCTCGGCAAGCTGGGGGGAGCATAGTGACCCTGGGTTAAGTGATAAAGGGGTACGGGAGGCCGAAGCTGCAGCAACATATTTGCAGTCAGTTGTGCCGCAAGGTGTGGGTCTAGTGAGCAGTCCCAAAGCACGAGCACAAGAAACTGCGGCACCTTTAGCCGCACGCTTAAATCGTGGCGTTGTAATTAATAATGCGTTTCAAGAGATTCAAGCCCCGGTACCCCTAGAGGATCGTCAAGTGTGGCTACAGGGTTTTATGCGTCAAACTTGGGACATGCAGGACGCTTCACTTTGGGGCTGGCGTGAGGGCATTGTGAGCGCCTTACAGAGGATCACAGAGCCCACCGTCATCTTTACCCATTTTCTGGTCATCAACACGGTTGTGGCGCACAGCCGCCAGGTCAGCAAAACGGTGCAGTGTTGGCCTGACAACGGCTCTGTTCACGATGTTGAGTTAGCCAATGGTGCGATCAATGTGGTGCGCTTGGGTCAGCAGATGACCTCGGTGGTTAATTAATCAACGAGTCTTCGGGCGCACCAAGGCTTCTTGGGTTGTGGAGGCGAGAAGCGTACCGTCTTTGCTCCAAAACTGACCGCGATTAAATCCCCGGGCGTTGCCGGCCCAAGGGCTATCGCACTCGTACAGCAAAAACTCACTGACATTCACCGGTTCGTGAAACCATATAGCATGGTCAAGACTTGCGGCGATGTGGTTGATGTCCCAGTCCTGCATCCCTTGAGGGTAAAAACTGGTGCCCAGCAAGGCACAATCTGAGATCAGGGCGAGGGCAGCTTGATGCAGCCTCGGGTCGCCCTTGAGGTGACCTGCGGCTTTGAACCAATTTTGCTGCTTTTGCTGTGGCTGCTCCGTGCGGGCGGTAATTCGGACTCGATCAATTTGATACATGTCACTGAAGCTTTTGTGTTTGGGTCCAAGGTTTAATGCAGCCGCCTCTTCAGGGGAGGGCACTTCGGGCATTTTTTCGCTATGAGTAAAACCGGCCTCGGTGATTTGATAGCTGATTGACGTGTTAAAAATGGCCTCCCCTCTTTGTCGCGCTACAACACGGCGGGTGGCGAAGGAGCGACCATCGCGAATAGGGTCAACATCGAACTCAATGGGTATTGTGGAATCCCCAGCGCGTAAAAAGTAGGCGTGCATAGAGTGAGCCATGAGGGCGCCGTCTACTGTGTCGTTAGCGGCTAGCAGACACTGGGCTAAAACCTGGCCACCAAAAATCCGAGGTTGGGGTGTAGGGCTGTGCCCTCTAAACCAGTGACGGCCGACTTGCTCGGGTTTGATCAAGTCCATGACATCTTGAAAGTTTGGCACCGATACCTCCCGGGCACATATTTAGTTGGCAGGCTTGGCTAAGCCAAAATAGAACACATCGAAGTACTCGATAGCGGTTTGATCAATGTCATCGACACGTCGCCAATCGCTAATATCCATGGCGGCATTGACCGCTCCCTCAAGCATATTTTGCATGATGGCAGCATCCACGCTGCGGAATTTGCCCGTTTCCTGGCCTTCCCGGATAAATTCACCCAGATTATTACTAGCGGCTTGAGTGCGCACAAGAACACGTCGCCGAATCGGGGGCGGCAATGCGGTAATCGTGTTGTAACGTATCAGCGGGCCAAGGTCCGAGTTCTGAATATGGAAAACTTGCCGACAAGCTGTGTCTAGCTTTTGCGGCGCAGACATTGTGCTGTTTCGAATGTCATTGTAAATGGCATCGGTCAAATCCAGCGAGTGCTCGTAGCATTGCGTGAGCAGTGCTTCCTTGTTTGTAAAATGGTAATAAAACGCACCCTTGGAGACCTGCAAATGCTCGGCTATCTCATCAAGGGATGTGCCGTTGAAACCCTTTCGGTTAAAAAATCGTGTTCCGGCTTTAAAAAACGCTTCTTGCTTGAGACGGTTTTGAGCTTCGCGATCAAAGCCTTTGGCGGGAACAACACCTTCAGCACTAAGCACGTGGTCGTTGGGCCTGTAATGGGCATCAGGCGTGAATAAGCCATGTTTAACAATGTCCCTGAGCGCGGCTCCCGCCAGTACGGCATCCTCACGAGGCATTTCATAAAGCCAATAAAATGACCAGTCTAAAGCTCCAATCAGCGCCCGTGTTGTAGCGGTGGAGTGACAGGGGCGTATGACCGACATGTCGATGCCGTCACGTATGTAGGCGCGGATACGCATGAACATGCGCAAATATTGAGCAATGAGCGCCTCACGGTGCTCATCTTTTAAAGACGCAAATTCTAGGGGCGCTGCGTAGTAGTCTCCATGACCTGACAGCGCCTTTAGAATGGTGGAGATATGTTCCTCCATGAACAGGAGCACCCGTTCCAGAGGGTCGTCAGTCGTTGCCTCGATTTGATCAAGGGTGCTGTGTGCTTGGCGCATAGCAGCGTCATAGCATTGATAAATGAGGTCTTCTTTGGTTTTTACGTAGTAATAAAGGCTTGTCTTGGTCAATCCTAGTTTATCGGCGACATCGCTCAGCGTGGTGGATCGGGCGCCCTTTGTATTAAAAAGCTTCGCCGCTCTCGATAAAATCGCACTGTGCTTTGCCTCGTGCTGAATACCGCGATTGAAGGGCGATCCGTTGTCTGTGACGTTTGCCAAAATAAAGTCATTCGCAAGATTCGATTTTTTGAACTTTAAGTATTTTTTTTGTCCGTGTCCATGTATGAGTGTTTTATTTGAACTGTAATGCCCTCTAGACTACTCAAGAGGCGCTTAGGGAGCTCTTTCTTTTATGACATCTACTATTTTATTTGAGCAAGAAGCGGGAATTGCGACGCTGCGATTTAATCGGCCGGATCGTCGCAACGCCTTGGGTCGTGAAGAGCTGTCCGGTATTCAATTGGCACTGGGCGCGCTAAAGCCCGAGACACGAGTGCTAGTTATCACCTCTGCATCCGGTTCTACGTTTTGCGCAGGCGCCGATTTACAACAGATCCGTGCCGGTGAGCTCGATGGCGATCAGTTTCAACAGGTGACTAACGAGCTGGCTGATTTATCTATACCCACCCTTTGCGTCATAAACGGTAATGTATTTGGAGGTGGCTGTGAGCTTGCGATGTCCTGTGATTTTAGACTGGCTTCTCAAGACATAAAAATGCGAGTGCCGGCCTCTGCCATTGGTTTGTGTTATCCCATTGAGGGTATCGAGCGCTTTGTCAGTCGATTAGGTGTGTCTGTGGCGAAACGTATACTTGTAGCGGCAGAGGAATTTTCTGCCGAGCAAATGCTGGAGTTTGGAATTGTTAGTCGGTTGATCAGTAGTGACAGTTTGATCAAGGAAAGCAACCTCACGGCCAAAATGCTCGCACAGCGCGCGCCACTCGCTGTGGCAGCGATGTTAAAAGTTATTCGTCAGGCAGAGCGTGGCCGCATCAATTATCAGGAAGCTCGGGATTTGGCGGCGATTTGCTCCGACTCAGACGACCTAAAAGAAGGTCTGTTGGCTCAAAAAGAGCGACGGCCAGCGGTTTTTAAAGGTTGTTAGGCGATTGCCGGTGCAGTGAGCACTGGCGTCACGTCCAGCGTTGAAGTGCTGCTACCGCATTCCTAGCAAGTTCTTCAACGTCGTCATAATCCTCTCGAGACAGGGTGATTTGCCCAACGGCTGCGGCTTGCTCAATGTCATTCAAAGCTTTGGTCAGCTGTGTAGCACCGATATTGCCGCACATAGACTTCAGGGCGTGGGCGTGTTGTCTTAGCACTTCGGTGTCGTCGGTATTTACCGACGAGCGAAGATCGGCCAGGCTGATGGGCAATTGCGCATTGAAAGATGCGATGACCTTTGCGAGCAGTGCGACACCTGCAGAGCCTGGATTGATGGCCAATATCGATTCTATAACGTTCTCGTCAATGGGGCCTTGAGCGGCGGAATGCTCTGATGCGACGCCCTTAACGTTTTCATTACTGACTTTATGTGTCAGCGTTGCACTAATTCGGTTCTCTAGCTGGGTAACGTTGAAAGGTTTGGTCATGAATTCATCCATGCCTGAATTCAATGCCTGCTCGTATTCCTCAGCGCGGGCAGCTGCAGTGAGCGCTATGATGGGTGTCCTAGGGTAGTCTCTCTCAGATTCTATTTCACGAATCAGCTTGGTGGCCTCAAAACCATCCATCACTGGCATTTGGCAATCCATGAGTACCAGGTCGAACCGGTGGCGCCTAAAAAGTGTGACTGCCTCCAGTCCATTTTCGGCAAGGCTCGACTGAAGACCCATAGATTTCAGAATTTCCTGCACTAAGATCTGGTTAACTTTATTGTCCTCAACAACCAGCACGTCGGCATTGATTTGCAAGGCGGGGACGGCTGCCACGGTTTGCGGCGATTTACTCGACAGCGCCTCCTCGAGGTTGCTTGTGGTAATGGGCCTGTGCAAGCCAATCCAGTGTTGGGAATGTAGACGTGGTGACAAGCTTTTTATTGAGGTGGCAAGAATTCGTTTAGCGGAATTCAGGTGCAGTTCAATATCGTCAAGTTCGCTGGGGTTCAGAAGTTGATCGATGATCAGCGCGTCACAGGAGACCTTATCAATGGCCTCAATACTGTTGATGGCAATGGTACGGTAGCCAATCAAAGCAGCATGCGCGGCTGTACTCGCTCTGAGGACCTCATCGTCTGTGAGTAGGCCGATAGTACCGCGATTCAGCGTTGGTCTAGCCTCCGCAATCTCTAAAGGGATGGTGACCAGAACTCGGGTGCCTACGCCCGACTCCGGGGTGTCAATCGATAAAGCCCCCCCCAAAACTTCAGCGAAATTTCGGCAAATAGTTAGCCCGAGTCCCGTCCCGCCATATTGCCTAGTGGTACTGGTATCAGCCTGAGTAAACTTTTCGAATACGCGAGCCCGGGCATCATCAGGTATGCCCTCTCCGGTGTCGTCAACCACCATTCGAATATCCCCGGAGGGCTCAACCCCTACAGCAACAACAATGCGGCCCGATTCGGTAAACTTGATCGCATTACCGACTAGGTTTGTAATGATTTGGCGTATCTTTTGCGGGTCGCCTCGGTAGCTTCCGGCCAGAGAAGTATCGGGAATGAAATCTAGTTTTAGCCCCTTTCTTTGAGCCGGTTCACCCTGCAGGTAGCAAACTTCATCAATCACGCTGATGAGGTCAAATTCAACCGATTCAATATCCATTCGGTCGGCTTCAATTTTGGCTAAGTCCAAAATCTCGCTAATAAGATGCAGTAGGGTTTTTCCAGAGTTAAGTGCTGCTCGAGCGAAGCGACTTTGCTGTGGTGTTGTATCTGTTTTTAGTAAAAGCTCATTCATTCCTATAATGCCGTGCAAAGGCGTTCTAATTTCATGGCTCATCACGGCTAAAAATTCTGATTTGGCAACATTGGCAGCTTCAGCGGCTTGCTTCGCTTCCTCAAGATCTATGGTTCTCTCGCTCACTTGAAAAGCCAGTTCTTTTTCCCTTTCCTTGACTCGGTCTAGAGACTTCCTCATGGACCAAATTATCGCGAACACAACAGTAAGCAAGGTCATATAAAATGCAAATGCAGCGTATGTTGTTTGCCACCAAGCTGGATAAACAGTGATTGGCATCTTAAGCGCATCATAATTCCAGTCCCCTAGAACGCCTTTTGCTGCAATCTCTAGCACGTACTCGCCCGCGTCTAGGTCGGTGAGTGTGACCGTGCGTTCTTCTTTTCGATTAATCCAGTTGTCAATAAAACCAAGAATTCTATATTGATACTGTATGACTTCAGGTGCTACGTATTCGGATCCAAAAAACTCGATATCGGCTATTTTTTCATCGCTGCCTAGAGTGAGGGTGTAGTTAGATAAATCATTAGGAAACTCCCTGTAGTCACCCATTACACTTATTGATGAGAGTCCGACTTTGACTGGTCTTTCTTCTTGATCTGCTGCTGAAGCATCCACTGCGACAACACCCCTGAAACCACCGAAATAAATTACGCCTCTTGGAGTACTAAAAGACGACCCAACTAGAAACTCACCATTATTTGCCCCAAATTTGTTTGTGTAGTGGCGGACTTTTAGCGTCTCAGGATTGAATCTTGTCAGTCCTTCGTTGTGGGAGAGCCAATATTGTCCGGTTGCATCCATATGAATACCCATCACCGCATTGCTGGGCAAATTCAAAGCTCTCGATTTATTGGTGACTGAGTTAATCTCTCCTTTGCTATTGCGATCGGCCTTGATCAGCCCGTATCGGAGAGTTCCAACCCACAAGGAGTTGTTTGGTCCGTGCTGAACTTCAATCGTACCTAGGTTCGTAAGATTACTTTCGTCACCCAATGCTAGTGAAGCAAAAGAAGTGTTTTGATAATTGGTTAAGTCACTGTCGAGCTTTGCTATGCCATTCTCATTAGCGACTAGTACTCCATTATCTTTGTCATTAAGTAGCGCGAATACTCGATCGCTTATATTGGAACCTTCAATGCTTCTAAAAGTTCTTGCTACACTGCCATTGGGTTTAACAACGCTTAGCCCTCCGCCGTAAGTTCCAACAATAATGTCGCCATTGTGAGCTCTTCCTAGTGAAGTAATGGCATTGCTATGAAGTCCATCATCACTGGTGGGGTCGTATGGTACTCTGGAGATTGATGTCGTCTCTCTGTCATATCGATAAAGGCCTCCCTCAAAGGTTCCAATCCAAACAACAGCCTCATCTGCAAGTACGGTGGTTGCTACATCATCGGCCATTAGCGAATTGGTTGATGAGTTAATGTGTAAAAAGTTTTGGTTTCCTGGTTGTTGAAATGACACCCCGGTATCAGTCGCCAGCCACAAAGTTCCATCGCTAGATACGAATACTCCATTGACCGTGTTGCTCAATATATTGGAATTATTTCGGCTGATGGGCGTCACAATACTTGCCCTAGCCTGAACAAGCCCATTGATAAAGCCGATCCAAAAAGTTGAGTCGTCACTTTTATAAATGCTGTAGACCTGAGTGTCTGATAACCCCTCATTAAAATCCGAATAATTCCGGAAAGTTCGACCCCCGTCGAGTGTGATACTCAATCCTTTGCCGGTACCGATCCATGTTGCATCGTCATCATGAAAGACTGCAGAGATACTGTTTGAGGGAAGGTCTAAAGCATCGTTGCCCGCACTGATTCGTCTTATTGCACCATCTACTAGACTAATTATTAAGATGCCCTGATCCAACGTGGCAAGCCAAATTTCGTTGTTCTGAAGGCTTATCGTGTAGGCCGCCATGGTGGCGATGTCGACACTAATTGGTAATCGAGAGAACTCTAACTCGCCCGCACTCCACTTTAGACGATAGATGCCATGTCCTGAGATTAAGGCAAAAATACCCGAGTCTGAGACGATGATATCTAGAACTTGGGCGTTTAGGTTGAATTGGTTGGCGGGTAGATTGAAGTAGAAAAATTGATCTGTTTCGGCTCTAAAAACACCAATTGCGCCGGTCATCCCTAGCCATACCGGCCCGTTTTCTGACAATTCAAAGGCATGTATGTCTAGTTTTTTCTTTTGTAAGGCTGCTGGTATCACAAACTCTTTTTTAGTGCGGTCAAATCTTGTGAGTGTGGCCGTCGTGGCTATCCACAAGGTCCCATCAGAGGCCTCTTTTGTTCCTAACAAGCCACCGGCTGGCAGCCCGTTTTCCTCAACAAACAAAGAAAGATACTTTTCAACACGCCGTCCGTCGTAGGCATTGAGGCCCTCCTGGGTCGAGAGCCAAATAGCACCGGTTGAGTCCTGATAGGTGTCCGTGACGATGCGCTGGCTTAGCTGGCTGGTTACCGCAGAAGGCCAAAATACCAAATTAGGGCCTTCCGATGATGAAGCAAGAGCGCTGCAACTCCATAAAATGGCTAAGGCTAATATTGCAGTTAGAATTTTCATCTTTCTGACCCTAAGCTGAGCATGGGGCAGGTGTAAAGAATAAAAAAATCCCAAGCACTGAGGGGCTTGGGATTTTGGTCAACTTGTAGTTTGGGAATCGTTGCTTGCGCTTGCGCACCCTTGTGAAAAGTACGATTTTGTTAGCGAATTATCCATCTTGACGCTTTTTGATCTGCGTCATTGCGAATGATCCATCGAGAGGCAGATTGATCTGCGTCATTACGGATAATCCACCGAGAGGCCGACTGATCTGCGTCGTTGCGAATAATCCACCGAGAGGCCGCCTGATCTGCGTCGTTACGAATAATCCATCGAGAGGCAGCCTGACCTGCGTCGTTGCGTATGTTCCACCGAGAAGCAGTTTGATCGGCATCGTTACGGATGATCCATCGAGAGGCCGCCTGATCTGCGTCGTTACGAATTATCCAACGAGAGGCGGTCTGATTAACCTCTTCCACAGCGCTTACCGCAGCAGTATGTTCGGAACTTTCCATGCTGGGGTGTGTCGCCCATCTGAAACCCGAGCGCCGGTTGTCTGCCGGTAAATTTACCGCTGGACCCACGTCGTGGCTGGTTTCAGCCCAGCGAAATCCATTGTGCGGCGTGTCTGCGGCAACACCGGCAGCGACATTGCTTATTGCAGTGACGGCCCCGCGGAGATCGTCGTCCGCATAGGCCGTGCCAGCTGTTAACATCAGTGCTGTAGTGCACCTTGCGATGGTCTTAATCACTATCATGTCTATAACCTCCTAACAGGTCTGACGCTTCTTTTATTCAGTCGCTCGCTCAGAGCAAAATGTGAACTGGTTCTCAGATATTACGAAGCTGCGGTGTGTGTAAACACCGTGGGAATAACCCAAATGGGGTAGTGAATAAGGGCAATGGGCGAGGGTTTGCTTGCGGTACTTTTATTTTGAGGGAGGAACCCCTAACCGCTTAAGTTTTTGCTGTTCGTCTCGGTAGACCGCGGCCCAATTGAATGGCACGTCTGGTTGTTGAGGTGATTCAGTCGTTGGGTCGAGCCGCTCAAGATGTGCTGCAACCCCCCAGCGGCGGTCGGTGCTCACGCCCAACGCGGGGGGATTTTTTTCCACCATCAGAGGCATATTGGGTAAGGAGGGTGTTCCGTCTTCAAGCCGTTCTGCGGGTCCGTACAAGCGCTCTGTGCCTGCTAAAGCGGCGCTTATATTCAGGTTTTTTTGTTCGCAGTTGGTTTCACCTAATGTCAGGGCGCGGGAGCCGCTTACTCGTCCTGCACCTTGAATGAAGGGGCTGTAGGCAAGCTTTCCGGCTCGGCTCAAGGCGGGTTGAGCGCTAGTGACGAGCAAGCACTTGACGTCATCGTTAGTGAGTTCGGGTTTGATTTCGAGCAGCAGTGCAATCAGTCCCGAGACAACCGCAGCGGCTTGAGAACTGCCTGTGGCCACATACTCCCCAGAGGATAAAAAGTAGTTGGGGTTTTCAATTGCCAAAGAAGAATCAGGAGGAATCAGACCACTGATGTGACCACCGGGAGCGATAAGGTCAGGCTTGATCAGGCCCTCGAATGTTGGGCCACGGGACGAAAAGTTTGGAATATAGTCGTCGCGCCCGTCACCGGGTGTCCATGAATCAGTGATGGCGCCAACGGTAATAACGTAGGGATTGTTGCCGGGCGAGCCTATTGTGCTCCAGTCTGGACCGTCGTTCCCTGCTGCAACGACAACTGCAATGCCCGCTTCCCATGCTTTCATTACCGCTTGGTTCATGGGGTCTGCCCAATATTCACTACGTGGCGTAGCGGTCAGCGACAGGTTAAGTACTCGAATATTAAATCGTGCTTGATTAGCGGTTACCCACTGAATACCTCGAATGATATCCATGAAGTCGCCATCCCCGCGAGGTGAGATCGCAGTGACGGGTATGAGCACTGCGTTGGGGGCTAGTCCTTGATATTGCAGGGGCTCTCGATTGGCAACGCGTCGACTGCTGGCAATGATACTGGCCATATGTGATCCATGACCTCCAGCATCGTGCAGTTCTAAATCGATGCGATCCCCAATAGCATCATAATGGGTAGCAATGCGACGTTCGCCGAAGGCGTTGTGGGTCAGTGCCGGTATATCCCAAAGTCCGGAATCAATGATGGCAACACCAACGCCCAACCCGGTTAGCCCTGCTTCGGCCAATAGTGTTGCTCCGGCTTCTTTTGAAAAGTAAAAGTCTTGCTGTTTGCCGGCATAGGCCGGAATAAGCTGAGTTTCACAGTCATCAAGACCTAGGGAAATTTCAAAGTCATTTTGCGTTAGTGATTTTGATGGCTTTGAGAATTGCATTGCAACCAGTGACGAGCCGGAAGGCAGCATGTGGTTCAGCTGTAGCGGTGCCCCCGATATAATTTTGACGCCTTGGTTTGCAGGCGTCCCTGCCATCTCTGTGCTCACCAAAAGAGTTGCATCACCCAATGTTTGGGGCCAAGAGGCATTAATCCACTTGAGGGGTTTCGGGTTATTGGCAAAATTGAAAATCCGCCACTGCAGAGACTGAGGCGTCAACTTAACTTGTAAATCTCCAGAGACGAGGCAGTCTCTGTTGTCGGGTAGCTTCGGCGGATTAAAGTCTTCGGTAAACTTGTCGACCTCTTTTATTGTCGCTAATTCAGGAAGCTTATCAGCGCCGATAACTCCGCCAACCCCATGAACGATCGGTAGGTCGTGGGTTACCTGCCCCCCTAAATTTTCTATGGCTTGACGTAAATGTTCGGCGTTCTTTCCCTGGAGTAAGACTTGTATCGACTGGTCAGCAGTTAATGCCGTCATTTCGTCTTGGCCAGATGTGGAGGAGGACAAGATGAGTGCAAAAACGGGTAACAGGCTCCAGGAAATCTTCATTGCTGCTTCATGATTCTTCAACGCGATACATGTGGCTAAAATCCACATCCAGTATCTCAATCACCTTTGGTAAAGGTATAGGTTTTGCCAGTAGAAAGCCTTGGAGGATGTTGCAGTGATGACGGGTTAAAAAGTGCGCTTGTTCCTGAGTCTCAACACCCTCAGCCACTACGTCAAGATTCAGTGCTTCAGCCAGTGCAAGTATCGCTCGGACAATACTGTTACCACTGTCATTGCCGAGGTTTGCAACGAAGGCTTGATCTATTTTCAGCGTGTTGACAGGAAAGTCTTTTAAATAACTCAGCGATGAATAGCCGGTTCCAAAATCATCAATAGCCAGCCTGAAGCCGGCTTTTCGCAGCTCATGGAGCTTAAGCAGACTATCGTCGGCGTCAGACATAATAACGCCCTCAGTAAGCTCGAGCTCAATTTCATTATTTAATTGCAGCTCACTAAGACGAACTTTTAGGGTCTCTAAAAAGTTGGCCTGAGTAAATTGTAAGGGCGACAAATTGATGCTTATAGTGAGGTGCGACGGAAAGGCCTCTTTCAAAGACTGAATATCAGTGTCCACGCGTTTAAATATCCAATCGCCCAACTGACTGATAAGCCCACTTCCTTCGGCCAGTGGTGCAAACAGCGCCGGCGAAATGGCACCAAGCTCCGGGTGACTCCATCGCACCAAAGCTTCTACGCCAGAGATTCGGCCTGACTGGGTGTCAACCTGAGGTTGATAGACCATAAATAATTGATCAGGGCTTTCGAGCGCGTCGCGGAGATCAGCTTCCAGCCGGAGCTTTCTTTCTGCATCATCGGCCAGTGAGTCGTCATAGAACCGGTAGCGATTTCGCCCCGACAGCTTTGCTGCGCTCAGTGCGATGTTGGCTCTGCGAATGATGGCCTCTGACTCCACGCCATTTTCAGGCGCCATTGCAATGCCAACGCTCGCCGATAAAACGAGATGGTTGTCTCGAAATATCAGCGGAGCATTGAGGGCTTCCAGAATTACTGTGGCAATCGCTGTGAGCGCCTGAGTGTTCTCAATGTTGCGCACAATAATATTGAACTCATCCCCACCGGGGCGCATAAGATCAATGGTCATTTCCTTTAAATCGCTGCGGTCGATTGTCTCGTGAGAGTCGGGTCCTCGAGGTGCAAGTTCCCCCAAACGCTCTTCTAGACGTGCTGCCACTACTCTTAAGAGGCTATCGCTAAGCGCTTCACCCAAGGGATCGTGTATCCGCTTAAAATGATCCAGATCAACCATAAGCAGGCCTAGGGAGCGCTGATGAGCTACCGCCTCGTCTAAGCTTTGTGTGAGTTGGTCTACAAAGCTACGTCGATTGGGCAGAGAGGTGAGCGGATCATAGTATGCGAGTGTTCTCAGCTGTACCTGCTGTGCTTTGAGTGCAGCAAATGCCTCGGCGGCCCTCAGCATGTACTTAACGTCCCGCGACAGCAGAGCCCAATTGATAGGTTTGGTCTTGTACTGTGTTGCACCAGCCTCAAAGCCCTGATCAATAGAGCGATTGCCGTTGGCCCCTGTTGCAATGAGTATGGGAACGTTTTGTCCCTTCTCTGTTTGTCTGATGGCGTTGCAAACCGCAAAGCCATTTAAGCGAGGCATATCGACATCTAAAAAAATAAGGTCAGGCTGCTGTTGTGCAAATAACGCTAGAGCTTCTTGGCCATCAATAGCCTCAAGAACCGCCATGCCTGCCGATTCCAAGCACTCTCTCGCGAGCAGTCTTACCGTTGGGTCGTCATCGCAGACGAGAATCGTGGCAGGTGCGTCCAACGGTTTTTCGTTATCTATGGGGTCAGTTAACACAATCTCGAGCGACATTTCGGGGTGACCGAATAATAGTAGCACTGTCAGTGCTGCGGGCCACTGCAAACAACTGGAGTTGTGCTAACCTTCCACTATCAAATTTTCCCCAGTTATTAAGCAATGACCATTGCCCAATCGCAGTTGATAAAAATCCGTGAACAAGTTCAGGAGCATCTGAATCGCAATCAGCGGTCGGAGACATCTCCAGAGCGTAAAGCAGATCTAGAGGCGGCTATCCGAGCGTTGCTGCAGCGTGAAAACGCGGTGATTGTTGCTCACTATTATACCGCGCCAGAAATCCAGGCTCTTGCTGAGGCCACAGGAGGGTGTGTTTCCGACTCCCTCGAAATGGCTCGGTTCGGGCGCGATCACCCGGCAGAAACACTTATTGTGGCGGGTGTCCGATTTATGGGGGAAACCGCGAAGATACTGACACCCCATAAGCGGGTCTTAATGCCCGATATGGAAGCGACTTGTTCGCTAGATTTAGGGTGCCCAGCCGATGAGTTTGCTGCTTTTTGTGACAGCCACCCAGACCGTGAAGTGGTTGTTTATGCCAACACCTCCGCGGCGGTGAAGGCGAGGGCTGATTGGGTGGTGACCTCAAGCATTGCCTTGGATGTTGCTGAGCACCTTGCCGCTGAAAACCGGAAAATTATTTGGGCTCCCGACAGGCATTTGGGAGATTATGTCCGCCGCTCTACCGGCGCAGATATTTTGATGTGGGACGGCGCTTGCATTGTTCATGAAGAATTCAAAGCCCGTGGCATTGCAGATTTAAAGCAGGTGCACCCGGAGGCCGCAGTTTTGGTGCACCCAGAGTCTCCGGCATCCGTCATTGAAATGGCGGATCATGTGGGTTCGACGACTCAAATTATCAAGGCCGCGCAGTCAATGGAGCAAGACACTTTTATCGTTGCAACTGACCAGGGCATATTTTTCAAACTGCAGCAGGCGGCACCTGAGAAGACTTTCCTCATTGCGCCCACAGCTGGCAATGGAGCCACGTGTCGCAGTTGCGCAAATTGCCCTTGGATGGCAATGAACGACCTTGAGCGCCTTGCACTGGTGTTCGAAAGGCCAGGCAACGAGATTCAGATTGATCCGTTGCTGGGACAGGCGGCTATGCGACCTTTGGATCGTATGCTGTCGTTTGCGGAGAATCTAAACACGGGCGTGGTTGGCCGCGCTTAAAAAGCTTTAGCCTCTGTCTAGCTCTGTACGCATATCAATAATTTGCCCAATGCGGTCATTAATTTGCGCAGAAACGGTGAAATCGTTGCCCACCAGTTTTAGCGCATAGACCAATTGCCGCTGGGCGGCATCTAAATTGCCGACCAAAATGAAATATTCGGCCCGGGATTGATGCAACCCAATAATGTTGCCGCTTAGCCCCTGCACTTCAGCCAGTAAATACCATAGGCCGGGGTCATTGGCTTTTATTCGTGACTGGTCGATCAATACCTCCTCTGCCAAGTGCGATTGCTGGCTTTGCTGAAGAGCGTGGGCATAGGACATAGTTAAAGGATGATTGCCGGGGGATAGCTGCAAACGAGTTTGCAGCTTTTCGGCAGCGAGCTCTGGCTTGCCACTGGCGAGTGCGATTTCGGCATCGGCAATAATGTATTCAATGCGTTGCTCTCTGTCTGACCAAATACCATCTAGGGCAAGGGCCGCTTCCGCAGAACGCCCGGCCTTAGTCAGCGCGAGCACCAGTCCATAAATGGCGGCTTCTCGAGACTTGGGATTGCCCTCTAGCTCGTCTTTGAATTGTGCGACCGCTTCTTCGGGGGTATCGGCCAGTGAGACAGCGACGCGTGCACGCATGAGTTGATAGTCGAGGCTAACAGGGCGAATCCGTTTTGGATATTGTCGAGCGCGATTGCGCGTGTCCGCAATTCGTTTTTCCGATAAGGGGTGTGTTCGCATGAATTCGGGCATGCGGTTCGCACTGCTGTAACGTGTTGAGGCTAGCATTCGCTCAAACATTTCCGGTGCTGCATAGGGGTCCATCCCAGCGTCATACAATATGCGTAACCCCACCCTGTCGGCTTCGGCCTCGTTGGCGCGACTGTAGCGCAGCTGTTCGTCTTGCAGTGCAGCCTGCGTGGCAGTCATGGCGGCAAGGCCCGCATCAGTTCCAGCGGTCGCCGCCAGTAAAATGCCAGCAAGTAATCCCGCAATATTTATAGATGATTGGCTTTGCGCGAGCTCAACGCTGCGGGAAAAGTGTCGTTGGCTCAGGTGCGCAATTTCATGAGACATGACCGTAGCGAATTCATCTTCTGTCTGCGCATAGTTGAATAGGCCTGTATGCACGCCGATGACGCCACCGGGAACGGCAAATGCATTGATCGTTGGGTTATCAACGATGACAAATTCAAGCCTGCGATCTTGAAGCTCGCTGTAGGTCACCAAATCAAAAACCAGCGACTCCAGATAGCTATAGAGGAGCGGATCGTCGAGTGTAGGGGCCTGTCGTCGGAAGGACTTCAGCCACCACTGCCCTAAGTTGTATTCATAATCAGCAGAAAATAAGCTCGTACTCGACTCCCCGAGATTGGGAATCTTTAGCCCTTCTGTAGATTGCGCCGTCACTCCTGAGAGTGCCAGTACGCTTACGAGGCCCCATGCCGCAACGCGTGAGGAATAGCGTTTAAAGCGACAAGCGAGGTATTGTGTGAAAAAT
This sequence comes from Luminiphilus sp. nBUS_16, assembly GCF_051201645.1. Lineage (GTDB taxonomy): Bacteria > Pseudomonadota > Gammaproteobacteria > Pseudomonadales > Halieaceae > Luminiphilus. The sequence goes on from NZ_CP179205.1 coordinate 823,760, forward strand.
CCCATGAACGTATTTTATCCCAAGTCCCACTTGTTTGGTCGTATTGTCCAGTAAGAGTTCACAGGAAAATGCCCAATAGAGGCTATAATAGCGACCATCCGTAAGAGCAGGAAATCTCCATGTCTGACAAACTCATAGACGCTAGAGGCCAGAAGTGCCCCATGCCATTGTTAATGGCAAAGCGCGGCCTGAGAGACATGGCTCCAGGGGCGGTTCTTGAGCTACTTGCGACAGACCCGGGTTCCACGAAAGACTTTCAATCGCTGCATCGATTGGCGGGTCATGGCGTCGAGTCCCAAACGTTGGCGGACGGTAGCTTTCGTCATTGCATCACCAAGGCAGCATTATGATAAGTGTTTTCAGAAAGTGGTATGACAGATACCTCAGTGAGGAAGAGTCAGTTCTGTTGGTTGTCATCCTATTGGGAAGCCTCATTTTATTGGCAACCGTAGGATCCATTTTCACCCCTATTTTTGTTGCGGTGGTCGTTGCCTTCTTGATGCAAGGTGTCGCCAATCAGCTTTATACCTGGGGTTTATCAACTCGAATTGGTGTTTGGATTGCCACACTCATGTTTACCAGTGCTTTCTTTGCCTTCGTGTTGGGTCTGTTACCGCTAGTTTGGCGACAGCTCGTCAGCCTTGCGCGAGAAGCCCCTGCCATGGTCGACCGCGGGCGGGCCACACTATCGGTGTTGCCTGAGAAATATCCTGCGATCATTACCCAGGAGCAAATTAATCTGGCAATGAACAGTGTGCAGGGTGATTTGGCCCAGCTGGGTCAGCTTTTGGTGACAAAGGGGTTGAGCAGTATTCCTGGCTTGCTCGCGGTGATGGTCTACATGGTGCTAATACCACTGATGGTCTTTTTCTTCCTAAAGGATCGCGAGCAGATTTTAGCTTGGTTCACCTCGTTTTTACCCGCAAAGCGGCCGATGCTGAGTCGGATTTGGTCTGAAATGAACCTTCAATTTGCTAATTATGTTCGCGGCAAGGTCATAGAGATTATTTTGGTGGGGGGCGTGAGCTATGCCGCATTTGCGTTTTTAGGACTCAATTACGCGGCACTGTTGGCCCTGCTGGTAGGTCTCTCTGTCATCATTCCTTATATTGGTGCAACGCTAGTGACCATTCCAGTTGTGGCGGTGGCCTTCTTTCAATGGGGTATAGGCCCGAGCTTTTATTGGGTTTTGGGGGCTTACGGTGTCATACAATTACTCGACGGCAACGTGCTGGTGCCGTTGTTGTTTAGCGAGGCAGTGAATCTTCATCCCGTAGCAATTATTGTCGCTGTCCTGTTTTTCGGTGGAATCTGGGGTGTTTGGGGGGTGTTTTTTGCGATCCCTCTGGCCACTTTGGTGAGCGCTATTGTGAGTGCCTGGCCTACAGCGGCAAATGAACTAGCGACCTAATTTACAACCTTACCTATGTGTCTGTGCGCGGCGTCCAGGAGGGACCCATGAAAAACCTTTCAACGATCAATATTCGGCTACCTGTAATGGGGCTATTGCTGGGCTCTCTTTTGCTCGGTTGTTCCCAGCGCGAGGAATCTACTGACACCACAGCAGATTCTTCGATGGATTCACCTACTGTCAGTGTCATTGTGAGCCCAAACGATAGTCGGGAATATCGCTCACTGTCTTTGGCGAACGGTATCGAGGTCTTGTTGGTTTCAGATCCACAGGTAGAAAAATCGGCTGCAGCTTTGAGTGTGGGCGTGGGCCTTATGTTCGATCCCATGGACTATCAGGGTATGGCGCACTACCTCGAGCACATGTTGTTTATGGGGACTGAGGCCTTTCCTGAGGTTGATGCTTATATGAATTTCATGAGCGAAAACGGGGGTTCTCGCAACGCCTACACTTGGCTAGATATCACTAACTACATGTTCGAAATTAAAAACAGTGCCTACGAAGGGGCGTTAGATCGCTTCTCCCATTTCTTCAAAACCCCCCTGTTGGACCCCGAGTACATAGAAAAGGAAAAAAATGCCGTCAACGCAGAGTGGTCCATGCGCCGGGAAATGGACTACTTCGGTATGTTCAAACTTGGCAGAAGTTTTCTAGGTGATCATCCAGCCAATCGCTTCTTAATCGGTAACTTGGAAAGTTTGGCGGATAAGCCAGGTTCATCGCTACATAGTGCAACGGTCGAGTTTTTCGATCAGTACTACTCCGGCAATATTATGAAAGTGGCGATGGTGAGTGACCGCGATTTAGATCAGATGGAAGCTCTGGCTAGGCAGTATTTCGCCGACGTGCCCAATAAAGGGGTTGCCGAGCCGGTGGTGACCGAGCAAATCGATATGGTGGAAGCTGCAGGTAAGCTGGTGCACTACGTTCCGCTTGAGGACCAGCGGATGTTGCAGATGGATTTTCTAATCGATGCGAATGACGATCAGTTTCGTGTGAAGCCCAATCAGTACCTCGCTTATATTTTGGGGTCTGAGATGCCCAATACTCCGGCGGCTCGATTGAAAGAGCTGGGGTGGGCGAGTTCCCTTGGCGTCATGGCATCCCCCAATGGCTTGGGTAACTATGGCACCTTCAGCATTCAGGTAGATCTTACTGAGGCTGGAATGGCGCAGCGTTCAACCATTGTCGATATGGTGCTGGGTTATATCGAATTATTGCGCACAGAGGGTGTAGACGACAGATTTGCGAGCGAGTTTGCAACGTCTTTAACGAATCGATTCAGGTTCTTGGAAAAAACCAATGACTTTGCCTACGTCTCGCAGCTGGCTGAGGCTATGCAAAACTACCCGACGCTTCATGCTATCGATGCACCCTATCGCTTCGAGGAATTTGACGCTGATGCGGTGTCCAGTGTTTTAGAGCAACTGATACCCGAGCGGCTGAACGTTTGGTTCGTCTCAAAGGATGAGCCTGCGACTGAAGAAATGCATTTTTATGCAGGTAAGTTCAGCGTAGAACCCTTAGCCCTGTCTACGCCTAACGAGCAGGTGGCATTGGCATCGGCAAACGGTTTAGCCATGCCCGCGCTAAATACCTTGCTACCTGAATCCTTTGCGGTAGATCACGCTGCTGGTCAGCCGGTAAAGGTAGTCGATACCGAGAACGCAGAATTTTGGCTTCAAGGCAGTGCTACGTTCCCAGAGCAGCCCAAAGGGTTTACGCAGTTACAGCTCAACACCATTGAGCAAGCCAAGAGTCCTGATGCAAGCGTGCTGTCGGCTCTCTGGGTCGATCTTTATCGGCAGCAGCAGACAACGCTACTCACCGAGGCGTCAATTGCAGGAATGAACGCCTCGGTCTCCCCGGGTTTCGGTCTTCAACTGACTTTTTCAGGATTTACCGATAAGCAGCCTGAATTGATTCAGCGATCTCTTGAGGCGTTGCGCATAGAGCCCTCAGAGGAGGAGTTTACGCAGGCGGTTGATCGCTTTACCCGGGGGCTCGAAAACTCGCGGTTTGGTTTTCCCGTGCGGCAGCTGTTTCCGGCCATACGTCGATTGACGCAAACGGGAACATTTAATCAGAAAGACTTGCTGCAGGCGGCGAACGCCGCAACCTTGGAGGCACTCAGTGGGCATATTGAACAGCAGCTCAGCAGTGCTTACGTGCGCGGCTACCGCTTTGGCAATTACAGCGAAAAAGACGTTCAGTCCCTTGCTGATCTCATTGCGCGGGTGCTCCCCAACCGGTCCGGTGATAGGTACACACGCGCCGATACTTATGCGCCACAGCCGGGCAGTACGCTTGTTTACCAAGAGAGCCTTCCGGTAGAAGATTTGGGTATGGCGTATTTGTTTGCGGCGCCTACAGCGAGTATTGAAAACGTTGCTAAAGGCGAATTGCTGGCCGCACACCTATCCAACCGGGCGTTCAATCAACTGCGAACTGAGGAGCAGTTGGGATACGCCGCAGGAGGTTTTGCTACTCAGCTGGGTGACCACCCCATGGTAGGTTTTTACATACAAACACCGGTTAAGGCGCCCATCGCAATGTTGGAACGTTTTGATCGTTACCGAACGGAGTTTGCTTCAGATTTGGAAGCTTTAGATCAGGCCGAGTTTGAAAGTATTAAAGCGGGCGTTCTGACAGATCTGACGCAACCGCCCAAGAATCTCGGGGAAGAGGCGGGTCCGTTTTTGATGGACTGGAACCGTGAACGATATGACTTTGATACCCGGACTCAGTTAATTGCAGCTGTTGAGCAAGTAACCCTTGATGCCGTACGCGATTACTACGCGCAGACCGTTATGGCAGAGGCAGCCTCACGGGTGTTGGTTCAGCTAAAGGGCACCGGTTTTGCCGATGAGCCTTTCGCTGAAATTGCCGGCGCTCAAATTGTCGAAGATGTTTCGATGTTTCATCAGAGTATGCCAATACAGCCTCGTTAATGCTCTCCGCACCGCCCCATGTCATGGGGCGGTCACAACTTCCGTCGCCGTTATCGCAAAAACCGGGTATTTCGACGCATATATTATAGTTCTAAAATAGAATCCTGTAGAAAAAATACCGATTTCGTGTAATTTGTTGCTCAGATTTCCTCGGATTGATAGTTCCTTATTGGTATTTAGTGATCTAGCCATCCATTTTTTATTGGGCTGTAGTCTCGTATCTGGCTGCAACTAACCCAATTCAGGACTTTACGGATCGGAGAAAGACAGTGAGTGAGCAACCCATCCTAGATGTGCAGGAAAGACAAGAATGGCTCGATGCCCTCGACTCGGTGGTGCGCGAGGGCGGTGTTGCCGCTGGTGAGGCATTGATCAATGCGTTGTCTCAGCATGCTGAGAATACTGGGGTGCCCCTACCTCGAGCCATCACCACGCCATTTCGCAATACCATCGCTCCCGCTGACGAGCGGCCTATGCCTGGCGATTTGTTTATGGAGCGGCGCATACGCTCGTTGATTCGCTGGAACGCCATGGCCATGGTCATGCGTGCCAACGATAACGACGAGGGGCTGGGGGGGCACATTTCAAGCTTTTCCTCGAGCGCAACGCTTTACGACGTGGGCATGAACTACTTTTTCCGGGGTACTGAAAACGGCCATCCCGGCGATCTTGTTTTCTACCAGGGACACAGCGCGCCGGGCATGTATGCACGATCTTTCCTCGAGGGCCATATTTCAGAAACGCAGTTGCAAAATTTTCGTCGGGAAGTCGACGGGCAGGGGCTGAGTTCGTATCCCCATCCATGGTTAATGCCCAATTACTGGCAATTTCCTACGGTGTCGATGGGCTTGGGTCCAATTCAAGCCATTTATCAGGCTCACGTGATGAAGTACCAACAAAACCGTGGGCTGGTAGATCATCGTGACAGAAAAATCTGGTGCTTTATGGGGGATGGCGAATGCGATGAGCCTGAATCTCTGGGTGCCATTGCTCTCGCCGGCCGAGAAAAGTTGGGCAACCTCCACTTCGTCATTAACTGCAACCTGCAGCGTCTCGATGGTCCGGTACGAGGTAACGGTAAGATCATTCAAGAGCTTGAGGGTGTTTTTCGCGGCGCTGGATGGAACGTCATCAAGGTTATCTGGGGCAGGAAATGGGACCCACTACTAGACCGCGATAGCTCAGGTTTATTGCAGCGACGCATGGACGAGGTATGCGACGGTGAGCTGCAAAACTTTAAGTACAACGGCGGTGCCTACACCCGCGAGCACTTCTTCGGTGAGTACCCTGAGACCCTCGAGCTGGTAAAAGACTTGAGCGATGACGAGATCATGCGCCTCAACCGGGGTGGTCACGACCCCTACAAGGTCTACGCGGCCTATGCAGCGGCTTGCGAAGAGACTACGCGCCCAACTGTCATATTGGCGATGACTGTGAAGGGGTACGGTACTAGTGAGGCTGGGGAAGCTAGCAACGAAACGCATTCATTAAAGAAATTGGATCTCAATAGCTTAAAAGCCTTCAGAGATCGTTTTGGCATTCCGATTAGCGACCGAGAACTCAAGGATGTGCCTTTTTACCGTCCACCGTCGGATAGCCCAGAAATGCGCTACATGAAAGAACGGCGGGGCGAACTGGGCGGCCACATTCCAGCGAGGCGTGCGCAGTCGCGGTCGTTACCCGCACCGGCCAAAAGTGCATTTGCCAGCCAGCTCAAGTCGAGTGGCAAACGCGAAATATCAACGACCATGGCCTTCGTTCGTATCTTGTCATCGCTGCTCAAAGACAAGGTGCTCGGTGAGCGTGTTGTTCCCATAGTTCCCGATGAAGCACGTACTTTTGGCATGGAGGGCATGTTTCGGCAGCTGGGTATTTATTCATCGGTAGGTCAACAGTACACCCCGCACGATGCCGGCGGAATTTTGTATTACAAGGAGGATGTCACCGGGCAAATTCTGGAGGAGGGTATTAATGAGGCGGGTGCTTTTTCCGCTTGGTTGGCTGCGGCAACGTCCTACAGTGTCTCAGACTATCCTATGGTGCCCTTCTTTATTTTCTACTCCATGTTTGGCTTTCAACGTATCGGTGATTTGGCATGGGCGGCGGGGGATAGTCAGGCTAGGGGTTTTTTAATCGGCGGGACCTCCGGACGTACCACACTTAATGGTGAGGGCTTGCAGCACCAAGACGGACATAGCCATCTCATGGCGGCGACGGTTCCTAATTGCGTTAGCTACGACCCCACTTACGGCTATGAGTTGGCGGTGATTATTCAGGACGGTATGCGTCGTATGTACGAGGTCGGTGAGAATGTTTTCTATTACATCACAACGATGAACGAGAACTACCACCACCCCGATATGCCCGAAGGTGTTGAGGAGGGCATTGTTAAAGGTGCCTATGCGCTAAAAACATCCACCATGACAAATGGGCCTCGGGTTCAGTTGATGGGTGCGGGTACGATTTTGCGAGAGGTCGAAGCCGCGGCGGCGATGCTAGAAAAAGACTACGGTGTTGCAGCGGACGTTTGGAGTCTTACAAGCATTAATGAGCTTGCTAGAGATGGTGCTGATGCAGTGCGGTGGAACCGCCTACACCCAATGGAAGAACCCCAGAAACCCTACATCACGAGTCTGCTTGCCAATCGCGAGGGCCCTACGGTTATCGCTACTGACTACATAAAGGCTTATTCCGAGCAATTGAGGGAATTTATTCCTGGCCCTTGTACTGTGTTGGGCACTGATGGATTTGGTCGCAGTGACACTCGCAAAAATTTGCGTCAGCACTTTGAGGTTAGCAGTGACTTTATTGTGATTGCAGCGCTTAAAGCCTTGGTCGATGAGGGGGTCTTGCAGCCTCCAGTTGTTGCCCAGGCGATTGAAGCGTTAGGTGTTGATGTCGAGAAAATCAATCCGCGTAACGCCTAAGAGCAGAGGAGTCCATTATGTCTGTTACCGTAATCGTTCCCGATATTGGGGGTGCCGAGGGTGCCGAGGTTGTCGAGATTTTTGTTGCTGTTGGCGACATGATTGAAGTTGACCAAAGTCTCATTGTTGTTGAATCTGACAAAGCGTCTATGGAAATACCGGCGACGGTTGCCGGCAAAGTTTTAGAGTTAAGGGTTGCCCTAGGAGATGCGCTTTCTGAGGGCGACGCGGTCTTAGTGGTGGAAGCCGAAGCTGCTGAAGCAAATCCCCAAGGCGACGCTAATTCTGCGGGTGAGCCAGCCACGGCAGCGGCTGACGTTTCTGCGGCGCCTGAACCTTCTGAAAAACAAGCAGAAAAACCAACAGAAAAATCGGCAGATACACCCGAAGCTCCGGTGGACGTTGTGGCTGAATCGGCTGGCGCACCTGCGAGTCAGATCAAGCCATCGCCTGCATTGGCAAGCGAAGTTCAGGCGTCTTCACAGCGTGAGACCAGAACCGAGGCAGATGTCTATGCTGGCCCGGCGGTGCGCAAATTAGCGCGAGAGTTTGGAATTGATTTATTAAAGGTCACGGGATCTGGTCGACGCGGACGAGTGGTAAAAGAAGATTTGCAGGCATTTACCCGAAAAAATCTTCAAAAGTCAGCTGAAGGATTTACCGGCACTGGTGTGCCTGTCGTGCCTGATATCGATTTCAGTCAGTTTGGTGAGGTCACGGTTGAAGATAGGTCGCGCCTTGATCAGATGACAGCAACCAACATGTCCCGGTCATGGCTTAACGTGCCGCATGTCACGCAGTTTGAAGGGGCAGACATCACCGACCTTGAGTCATTCCGCAAATCAATGAAGCAAGAGGCCGAGCAACTTGGCAATAAACTCACGCCCATGCCTTTTGTACTCAAGGCTTGTGCAGTAGCGCTTGCGGCGCACCCCAAAATGAAGTCTTCCCTCGCTTTGGCGGGCAAGCAGCTGGTTTACAAGCAGTACTGCCACATTGGAATGGCCGTCGATACGCCCGCGGGGTTGGTGGTTCCGGTTATCCGAGATGTCGACAAGAAAGGCATTTGGCAGCTTGCCGAGGAAATTCGCGATATGGCAACAAGGGCGCGGGAGAAAAAACTCACACCAGCCCAAATGCAAGGCGGTGTTTTTACCATAAGCAGCCTTGGCAGCATTGGCGGAGAGGGGTTTACCCCCATTGTAAATACGCCTGAAGTGGCAATTTTGGGATTATCTCGTGCTGAGATTAAACCGGTATGGGATGGTGAATCGTTTTTACCAAGGCAAATTTTGCCGCTGTCGCTATCCTACGATCATCGCGTTGTAAACGGGGGAGATGCGGGACGTTTCCTGACCGACTTGGCTGCGTTATTGTCAGACGTACGACGGATCATTCTATAGGCGGTGGCTGACTTCCCTACTATGTGACATGTTAGACTCTGCGATCTACCCAACTGTCTTGTCGACGCCTGCTAGGCTTTCGGAGCATCCATGATTATCAAACCCCGAGTCCGCGGATTTTTGTGCATTACAACGCACCCCGAAGGTTGTCGCGAAAACGTTAACCGCCAGATACGTCATGTGCAATCTCAGGGTGCAATAGAAGGGGGACCTAAACGGGTTTTGGTATTAGGTGCCTCAACCGGATACGGTCTTGCTTCTCGAATAACGGCGGCCTTTGGTGCTGGTGCATCTACTTTGGGCGTGTTTTTTGAAAAGCCCGGTACCGAGCGCAAGCCGGGCACTGCCGGTTGGTATAACGCAGCAGCCTTTCACAGCGCGGCAGACGAAGCCGGTCTTTATGCCAAAAGCATCAACGGCGATGCTTTCTCTGATGATGTGAAGGCTCGCGTTATTGACTTAATAAAAGAAGACTTGGGGGCGATTGATCTAGTGGTCTACAGCCTCGCAGCACCTCGTCGCACGCACCCCAAAACCGGCGTTGTTCACACATCGACGCTGAAGCCTATTGGCTCTGATACCGTGCAAAAAGGCGTCAATACCGATAAAGAAGAGATTCAGGAATACCACCTAGAAGCGGCCAATCAAGACGAAATTGATAACACTGTTGCCGTCATGGGCGGTGAAGACTGGCAGATGTGGATCGAAGCACTTGATGAAGCGGGTGTTCTCGCCGAGGGCGCAAAAACTACGGCCTATACCTATATCGGTGAAAAAATAACCTGGGATATTTATTGGCACGGCACCATTGGTGCGGCCAAAAAAGACCTCGATAAGCGCGTGGTTGATATTCGCGAGCGGCTTGCGGCCCATGGCGGTGACGCTCGGGTATCGGTTCTTAAGGCGGTGGTGACACAGGCCTCGGCGGCTATTCCTGCTATGCCCATTTATCTAGCGATATTGTTCAAGGTGATGAAGGCCCGGGGAGAACACGAGGGTTGTATTGAGCAGGTGAATCGACTCTTTAGAGATTCTCTTTACGGCACCGCGACAGGCCCTGATGTCGATGGACGATTGCGAGCTGACAACCTTGAGCTGAATCCAGAGGTGCAGGCTGAGGTAGCTGAAATTTGGGAGCAAATAAATACCGACAACCTCAAAACGTTGTCTGACTTTGATGGCTATCGTCAGGAGTTTCTGCAGTTGTTTGGTTTCGAAGTTGACGGTGTAGATTACGATGCCGATGTCAATCCTGAGGTCCCGATAACGCAAGTGGTGGAATGAGTGTTGACCCCCGGTGTCGTTCATACCCTATCCGATCGCGTTCGACGGTTGGTAGCGCCGAATCCAGGGCCAATGACGGGCCCGGGAACCAATACGTATCTCATCGGTAGCGGCAACAATGTGGCTATCTTAGATCCGGGTCCGGCCATTGATTCACATATAGAGGCCATCGTTGATGCTTGCGCTGGCAAGGCGTCCCAAGTGGTGTGCACTCACACGCATCCTGATCACTCACCAGCGGCAGCGATTTTGGCCCAACGGCTGAACGTTCCAATGATTGGTGCAGTGACTGCCGACGACCGCCACCAAGATTTAACGTTTCAACCCGACATTGACCTTAGTGATGCCGATTTGATCGAAGGTGACGGCTGGACGTTGTGCGCGATTGCGACGCCGGGGCATGTCGACAACCATTACTGTTACCTGCTTCAGGAAGAGGGCTTGGTATTTGCGGGTGACCACATTATGAATGGCTCCACCGTTGTCATTGTGCCCCCCGGGGGCAGTATGCAGGCTTACATTGCCTCTCTGAGAAAATTATTGGACTACGACGTCACAGCGGTGGCTCCTGGGCACGGTGAAATTATTCCAGATTGTCGGGGTGAAGTGGAAAAGTTAGTACGACATCGGTTAATGCGGGAACACAAGGTGATGTCCGGTTTACGCAAAGTTGGTCCTGCAAATCTTGATGCTCTGGTAGTGGTGGTTTACGACGATGTCGATCCGGCACTGCACGAGTGGGCAAAGCTGTCGATGCTGGCTCACCTCATTAAATTGCAGGGAGAGGGCAGCGTCTCGGTGCAGCAGGACATCTGGCAAGCTGTAGGCAGCTGATAATCTGTAAATTACGACAGTTTTTGAGTGGCGCTAAAAGATGGCTGCAAAAGTAGTATTTGCAGACCGCTTTTGGGTAGCATTGGGGCCAGCGAGCTCAAGTCTGTGGCGTTAGGTGGTATTTCCCCTCAAGGGTTTTTGATCGGCAACGCTCTGGCAATATTTCTGGGAGCGGTTCTGGGCCGGTCTCGCATTCATTTTAGATAACAGTAAAGCGATCAATAAAAAGGAAAAAGTTATGCAAGGTCTGATGATGGACGTCCCATTAACAATTACTTCCATTATTCAGCACGCTGAAAGCGTCAACGGGCATAAGGAAATTGTGTCTGTGACCCGGGACAACCCAAGACATCGTTACACCTACAAAGACGCGTTTTCTCGCAGTCGCCAGTTGGCTAACGTTATTGCAGGCTGGGGGCTTTCGCAGGGCGATCGCATTGCCACGCTTGCGTGGAACGATTATCGGCACTTGGAGGCGTATTACGCAGCAGCCTGCTCGGGGTACGTCTGCCATACGATTAACCCACGACTGTTCCCTGAGCAAATCGTTTACATTATCAATCACGCCGACGACCAGTTTGTGTTTGTCGACCCCGACTTTTGGCCGCTGATCGAGCAAGTGGCCGGTGAGTGCAGCAATGTTAAGGGTTGGGTCGTCATGGCGACCCCGGAAAACATGCCTGACACGCAGCTCGCCAACGTGTATTGCTATGAAACGCTGCTCGAGGGGCAGTCTGATCAGTTTTTATGGCCAGAGCTGGATGAAAACGCCGCCTGCGCGCTGTGCTATACCTCGGGCACAACAGGAAACCCCAAAGGTGTTCTCTACAGCCATCGTTCGACAGTTTTACACACCTATGCGACGTTGATGCCCGACGCCCTAGGAATGTCGGGTGGTGATGTGGTGATGCCCATCGTGCCGATGTTCCACGTCAATGCTTGGGGCAATCCCTACGCCTGTCCCGTTGCGGGCTGCAAGATGGTCATGCCCGGTAACAAAATGGGTGATGGCGCCACGCTGGCAGCGCTCATTAATGAGGAGGGGGTCACGATGTCGGCGGGTGTGCCGACGGTTTGGCTTAACTTACTCAACCACCTTCGCAGCGAAGGTTTGCGCGTTGATACCCTTAAGCAAATTGTGGTCGGTGGCTCCGCATGTCCACTTTCAATCATGGAAGAGTTTGATACCTATGGCGTGGATACACGTCACGCCTGGGGTATGACCGAGATGAGTCCGTTGGGTACTGCCAATGCGGCGGGAGCTCACCGCGACCTTCATACACAGGAAGAATTTACGCGGCTGCGGATGACTGTGGGTACTCCTATCTGGGGTGTTGAGGTCAAAATCACTGACGATGACAACAAAACGCTGCCTCGAGATGGCGTGGCGTTCGGTGCATTAAAGGTACGAGGCCCATGGATCTGTTCCAGCTATTATAAGCTGGAGGGGTCAGAGGCTCATGCAGAACCCGGTTGGTTTGAAACGGGTGATGTAGCCACTATCAGCCCCGAAGGCTACGTCGCCATTACCGATCGAACCAAAGATGTTATCAAGTCAGGTGGCGAGTGGATCTCGTCGATTGAGGTGGAGAATTGCGCCACCGGACATCCTCAGGTCGCTGAAGCTGCTGTTATAGGTCGAATGCATCCCAAGTGGGGCGAGCGACCATTGCTGATTGTGGTGCGTAACGCCGAGGGCGCTGATCTCCAACCCGACGAATTGAAGAGCTTTCTCGATGGTAAGATTGCCAAGTGGTGGATACCGGATGACGTTCAGTTCATCGAGGATATGCCCCACACGGCGACGGGTAAAATTCAAAAAACGACTCTTCGAGATGTGTTTGCCGACTATCAATTTCCTGACGCATAAAGGCCTCAGCGCTTCAAAGCTGGTCCCTGGCGATTGAAAGCTAACGTGTAATTTTCGAAATGACCCTGCAAGGTCCAATTCGGGGGCGGGTGTGCTTCATTTGAGGCTAGACGACCTGTGCCGGTTATCGAACTCCAAAGTGGTATTATTTGGTGCGCCGGGATACTTAGGCAGGTTGTAAACGTTATCATCACGGGTGGCGCTGGCTTAAGCGGCGCCTGAAGTATGTGAGCGGTTACTGAATTGGGGTTTCGATGAAAAAGATCGGTGAGATGCTCATTGAGGCAGGGAAGGTATCGGAACGAGATATCGATCGTGCCCTGCTGGCTCAGCGAGAAATGGGCGAGCGAATTGGGCAAGTTCTTATAAAGCTTGGACTAGTATCTGAACTTGATATGATTCAGGCCTTATCCCAACAGCTTGAAATACCGGTGTTACTGGGCCCTGAGTACCCTGAGGACCCCGTCACCCTAACCGAAATTCCAGAAATATTCTTGGTGTCTAATGGCGTAGTGCCAGTTAAGCGCACTGACGACGAGGTGGTGTTCGCAGCTTCAATACCTCAGGACGCGTATCTCAAAAAAGCGCTGGCCATGTCTTTACAGAAGAGGGTTAGTGTTGTCTTTGGTCTCGAGACCGATATTGCTAAAGCCCTCGAAGCTCGGGGTCAGTCAGGTAGTGACGATGACGATAATGAGTTTGGCGATCGCTTTTCTGGTCAAAGTGATGACGAATTTATTGAGCACCTCAGAGACCTCGCTAGTGAGGCGCCGGTTATTCGGCTGGTGAATCAAATTATTCATCGTGCGGTCGATATAGCAGCGTCAGACATTCACATTGAACCCTTCGAAGAGGGCTTACAACTGCGGTATCGCGTTGATGGTGTGTTGCAGGAGCAGCCCGACCCCCCTGGGGTTGACCTCGCTCCCGCCATTGCCTCACGCATCAAGCTGCTGTCGGGAATGAATATTGCCGAGCGACGCCTGCCTCAAGACGGCCGCATTATGACTCGGGTGAAAGGCCACGAGCTAGATTTGCGGGTGTCCACGATCCCAACCGTGCACGGCGAAAGCATTGTCATGCGTGTTCTCGATCGGGAAAGTATCCGGCTCAGCCTATCTGACATGGGTTTCTCTGAGGACACCCTTGCGAGGTATCAAACCTTGTTGGCGAGGCCTCATGGTGTCCTCCTCGTAACCGGCCCTACGGGTTCGGGTAAAACAACAACACTCTATGCCTCTCTGGCATCCCTCGATTCTGAGCGGCTTAAAATTATTACTGTCGAAGATCCGGTGGAATATCAGTTAGAAGGGGTTAATCAAATCCAAGTGCAGGCTCAGATAGAGCTTACCTTTGCACGATCACTGCGCTCTATTCTACGGCAGGATCCTGACATCATCATGATCGGTGAAATGCGAGATACAGAGACGGCGCAGATTGGTGTGCAATCGGCGCTGACCGGCCATTTGGTGCTGTCGACACTTCACACCAACACGGCGGCAGGTGCGATTACACGACTAGAGGATATGGGGGTAGAGCGTTATTTAATCACCTCATCGGTAAACGGGGTGCTGGCGCAGCGACTTGTGCGAACGCTCTGTTCAAGTTGCAAAGAGGAGGTTGAGCTTTCTGAGGTGGCTGTTCGCAAGTATAGCTTGCAACGATTTCTTCCTGATGGGCAAAAAACGGTGTTCCAAGCCAATGGCTGCGACCAGTGTGGGCATACAGGCTATGTAGGCCGTACATCAATTCATGAGCTGTTTTTGCTGGATGAGGAAATGCACCGGGTTATTATGGAAGGCGCTGATGCCACAATTTTGCACAGCGCTGCGCGCCGTCAGGGCATGATTACACTTTATGAAGACGGATTAAGAAAGGTCGTGCAGGGCCAAACGTCGTTAGAAGAGGTCATGAGGGTCACCCAAGATCAAAGTGGTGATGACGAGGTTCCTGACTCCGCACCAATGGTTAATGCGGCACGTTCCGAGAATGCTATCGCCTGATGCCAGCATTTACCTACAAAGCGGTAGGACGCGACGGTAAAGCTCAGCAGGGCGTGATCGAGGCGGATGCTCTCGACCTTGCTACCCGACAACTGCGCGCCAGAGGGCTTACGCCACTTAAGATAGTGGAGGGGGATGGTGAAACGGAGTCAAAGCCTCCCACCCGACAGGAAGTGTTGTCCATGACCACTGAGTTATCGGTGCTGCTTCGTGCAGGGCTGCCTCTAGATAGGGCTCTGAAAGTTTTAATAGACATGGATGGCCAGCCGCGAATGCGAGCAGTCCTGACTGACTTGTTGAAGGCAGTTAAAGGCGGTAAGGCGCTGTCTGCAGCGCTGCAGCCTTACGACGATATTTTCGGCCCTTTTTATCTCAGTATGGTGAGAGCAGGTGAAGCCAGCGGGCAGCTGTCGGCCGTCCTTGAGCGTCTGGTAGAGCATTTAGAAAGCGCTAAAGCCACTCGAGATTCGATCGTTTCGGCACTAATTTATCCGGCTATTTTATTGGTCGTTGCAGTCATTTCGGTGGTTGTTATGCTGGGATTTGTGGTGCCCCAATTTGAAACGCTATTTAACGACATGGGTGATGCCCTGCCGGCCATGACTAAGGCCGTTATCGGTGCGGCGGAATTCATTAAGGCCTGGGGTATTGTTGTCGGCGTGCTGGTCGCAATATCCGTCTTGGCATTGCAGCGCTGGGCCATTTCTCCGTCGGGAAAAAGCACGCTGGACCGGCGATTACTATCGCTGCCTATTGCTGGCAATATCGCTTTTGAATACGAAATGGCGAAATTTGCGCGGACTGTTGGCACGCTCCTAGGTAATGGAGTGTCACTGTTAAAGGCTATTCAAATAGCCATTGATACGGTGGGTAATGTCCCGCTCAAGGAAGGGCTTAACGTTTTGCCACCGGCAGTTAAAGCGGGCAAGCGTATGTCAGTGGCACTCGAAGAGGCTGAGATGTTTACTCCCATGGTCATTCAGATGACTCGAGTTGGTGAGGAGTCCGGGCGACTTGACGATATGATGTTGGAGCTTGCGTCGGTCTTCGAAGATCATGTGGGATCGGGTGTTAAGCGCTTGCTCACACTGCTTGAACCGTTATTGATTTTAACAATGGGCGCTGTTATTGCGGTCATTATTATTTCGATTTTGATGGGTATTTTGTCGGTGAATGACCTGGCAATTTGATGTTTAGTAATCCAAGTGGTGACTTGCACTTTGGAATAGAGAGGTAAGGCGATGTTTAAAAATCGTAATCGACGGCAGCGAGGTTTTACGCTGATGGAACTTTTGGTTGTGCTGGCGATATTGGGTTTGCTAGTCAGCTTGGTGGGACCACAAGTACTGAATCAGTTAGGTGGTGCGAAGTCGAAGACCGCGAAAATTCAAATTCGTGATCTCGAGCAGGCATTGGAGATGTACAAACTTGATGTAGGTCGTTTTCCTTCAACAAACGAGGGCATGGACGCCCTCGTTAGAAAGCCCGGTGATGCTACGGGCTGGAATGGACCCTACCTAAAGGGGGGCAAGGTACCTAAGGACCCTTGGAAGCGCGATTACAATTACAAGTATCCGGGTCAAAATGCCGAGCTTGATATTTTTAGTTACGGGCAAAATGGATCCCCGGGTGGTGATGGTGAGGACGCTGACGTTAACAACTGGGACTAGACCTCGCGGTTTTACGCTGATCGAGGTCGTTGCTGCTCTCACGGTTGTCGGGCTGGTATTGGCAGTTGCTGTGCCCCAATCTATTCGCTTTTACGAGTCCGTGCAGTTTCGCGCTGCAGTGCGTGAGACTATTACACTTCTTCACTCGGCGCGCTATGCGGCGGTGGCTAGCGGCGTAGCGCAGGACGTTGTTATTTCTCCGGAAGAGGGGTTCATTCGCTTTGCCCAAGAGCAAATTGAATTTGCGAGTGACGTGGAGGTGGCTGCTCACTCGGCAAAAGAGGTTAACCGAGACGGCTTGGGAATCATCCGCTTTTATCACGACGGTGGAGCCAGCGGCGGGGGTATAGATATCACTCGAGACGGAGGCTATACGGTGACAATTGCCATCGATTGGCTGGTGGGTCGTGTCGATGTTGATTTTGGACGTCAAGATGCTTAGTAGGCACCGCAATCAACGCGGTTTTTCCCTGCTTGAAGCTATGGTTGCGATCTCCATTTTAGGCATGGCTTTGGGCGGCCTTTATAGCGCAGCATCAGGCGCCACCCGCAATGTGCGAGCCGACGAGCGCTATGCTTTTGCCGTTGAGTTGGGACGCTCGCTGTTAGCCGATAATGTTCAGGTGCCAAGGTCGGGTATGAATAATGCTGGGGTCACGGCCGGCGGTTTTAAATGGACGGTGGCGGCTCGGCCAGCCCCCCTGGGACGATCTGGGCTGGATCAAGGAGCGCTGCAAGAAATTGAAGTCATTGTGCGCTGGGCTGACGGTCTTCGCGATCGGAGTATTCGCTTGGACTCCGTAGTAGAGGGTTTGCCTGAAGACCAGGAACTGTAATGAGACGGTCTGCGGGCTTTACACTGGTTGAAGTCGTCGTAG
This sequence comes from Luminiphilus sp. nBUS_16, assembly GCF_051201645.1. Classification (GTDB taxonomy): domain Bacteria; phylum Pseudomonadota; class Gammaproteobacteria; order Pseudomonadales; family Halieaceae; genus Luminiphilus. The sequence continues at coordinate 840,991 of NZ_CP179205.1, forward strand.
CTTTGGGCGTTTTTTCCTTGATTATGCTTGCGACCGTTAGCGGATATCGAACTTTAGGTAACACTGCAAATACCATTGAACGCATGACTAGTCGTACCGACGAGGTGCGCAGCGTTAGCGCTTTTCTGCGAGATGCGCTGGAAAACGCGGTTGTTGGTACACAAAGCGGTGGAGGTGACGAGTTGTCGTTTGGCGGTTCGGCAACCAACGCGGGCCCGGTGGCATTCTTCAGGGTTACCAAAGGAAGCCTCGAGTGGCACGCTAAAATTTTATTTGGTGAGGCTTACGGCGGCAGTTATTTTCTGCGGTTGGCGAAGCGAAATGATCAATTGGTGCTCCAATGGCAAGAGCCGCAAGGGCAGTTCGAACCCGCAGCCTGGCAGGAAGCACCGTCAAGAAAGGTATTGGACGACCTGCAAGTCTTCGAGGTTTGGACGCGGGTGGACCATAAGTCAAAATGGACCCGTAGTGATATTCAGCGCGAAGCACCCGGGCACATAAAGCTGGTGATTAAGGCGGATGACCGATTTTGGCCGGAGCTCATCATGACGGTGCAGCGGTAATGGAGAGCATTGAAAGTTGGCATGGTGACTCGATCACGCGACAGCGCGGTGTGGTTTTAGGCATTGTCGTTTGGTTCATTGCCGGTATGGCTTTGCTGGTCTCTGGGATTATTGCGGAGGCAAGGGTCGATACGCGCATGGCCCAATTACACTATTTCAGGGCTCAGGCGGCTGCGGCAGGAGATGGTGCCATCAATATGGCGCTTGCAGAGCAGGAGGGTAGGCGTTCGAGTGGTCAACGCGGTGCTAATCGTCTGCAAAATTACCAGATTGGCCAAAGATCGGTGGAAGTTCGGATGATTCCGGGAGGGGTGTTCGTCAACATCAGTAGCGAAGATGAAGAGGGCCTCCGTGCTTTGTTTCGATTGGGGGCAGTTGAGGCTCGAGATTATGGGCACGTCTGGGGGGAGTCCCCCGCGAGCCTGGCGGCTGCCGTGATAGAATTTCGAGACGGTTTGGGTGGTCGGGGCGGTAAGCTTTTTCACAGCCCTGAAGACCTGCTCCGTGTGCCGGGTGTTAGCCGCGGAGTGTACGATGCGGTGCGCAACTACATCACTGTTGGGGATTTGGCTGACGGTTTTCAAAGTAATGCGGAGACCGTGGAGTCTAGGCTAGAACACCTAAGGTTCGCTGTGGCGGGTGAAGGCGTTGTGACGCAGGGTGCGGCACAACATGCGGCGAAGTCTTTGAGGATAGATGCAATAGTGAATATCGGCGAAAAAAAGTGGCTGCGGAGGCGCTGGGCTACTCTTGAGGACAGCGGCTTCTCTCTCTTGCCATGGCGTTATGTTCGCACAGAGGCAGCTCGCCCTTTGAGCATGAGGGACCCATCTGGTGGCCAGTAAAAATCAATTTGAAGTTTTTGGTGTTGATATACGAGATTACGGGCGCCTGTGGCTAGTTGCATGGCGTGATTTTTTATTCGGTGATGATTCACCTATTCGCGCGGCTATGGACTCGCAAGTCGTCTTGCGGCACGTGGATGGTATGACTGAGACGTATCAGGCAGGGCGCCGAGTACAAGGCAATACAGCATTCTCGGAAGCTTATGCCGTTCCTGAAGACTTTTCTCTAAGCAGAAAGTTGTCTCTCCCAATAATTGCGGAGGCAGATCTGGAAGCAGCATTACATCTAGAAACTGCCGCATGCTCGCCCTTCAGCTCTGATGACACGGCTTCGGGGTGGCGTATTACCCGAGGAGAGGACAAGCGGGTACTTCTGGTTGACCTTGTTATTGCTTCACGCTCTGCCGTCATGGGTTTTTTAGGGGAGCATCACAGCATAACCGATCCTGGTGCTTGCGAGGTTTGGGCGAATGCCGGTTCTCAGTGGGTGTGCTTAAGAGGGTTTGGGGAGTCAGTCCGTGAAACTGATTATCGTTGGCGTATCTTCCGAGCTGGAGCATTGTTCAGCGTGTGTTTTGCCGCCGTTCTCTTACTAGTAGGGATGTCAGCCCTCTTGTCACAGAGGGAACTGTCTGCTTTGGAGGCGCTCCAGAGAGAGGCCTCGGAAGAGGCACGCGGTGCGATTGCACTGCGTGGTGAATTGGCGGCCACGAATGCGGCGATCGGCGAACTCAACAAGTTGAGTCTGCAATTACCGAGCCCGCAATCTGAAATATTACGATTAACGCAATTACTTCCCGACTCGGCGTATGTCACACAATATACGCAAGAGGGCCAGTCAATTCGTCTGCGTGGCCGCGGCACTGATGCCGCAACGTTACAGCAGGCCCTGACAGAGGAGGCAGCCTTTAAACAAGTAACGGCCCCGCAGGCCATTAGCCGTGTGGGTAACACTGGCCTTGAGCAATTCTTTCTCGATATACAGCTGAGGGCGAGTCCATGAAGGTGTGGATTCGCGGCCATCGCCGCAGCGCTGTGCTTGTTGCCCTCACGCTTTTGCTGCCCCTCTATTTTTTTCTGGCGGCTATGACAACTATGTTGGCTGCGAGGGGTGAATACCGTGAACAAATAGACAATATAGAGCCGAGAGTGGCGCGCATGCAGGGTCTTGTTGCCAAAGAGGACGAAATAGCGAAGTCTTTAGCGGGGGTCAACACGATAGCTAGGGATCATATCTACCCAAGGAGCTCGGCAGCCGAGGCGGTTGCTGCATCTTTACAGGCTGAGGCGAGGCGCATTCTTTCAGATGCGGGTATGCAGGTCACCAACAGTCAGATCCAGAGGCCTCGTAAGCGAGATCAATTTGATTATGTGGCAGTGAAAATCGTTGCGAGGGGCACACTGGCACAATTAGATCAGGGGTTGTCCGAGCTGGATCAATTTCGCCCTGTAATCTTTGTCGAGTCGCTCGATGCGTTTCCCAACAGACGACGCCGCAAACAAGAGACAGCAACGCAGTTATTAACCGTTTCCATGCAATTGCTGTCTTTGAGGTCTGTGTTGTGACAGGGCTGAAGTCATGGATGACTCGCTATCAGGTTCAACACAATCCGTTGAAAACTGAGAGACGAATTGAGCTCGCTGTGCTTGTGCTGCTAGCTTTACTAGTGATCAGCGCAGTCCTGGGTGGTTTCCGGTTAGTGGCGAGTAGTGAGCCTGAGCCCGTGTTTCCCTCCGCTGATTCGCTTGCGGTTCAGGCGCTACAGTTGGACTCAGGGCTCACGGCAGAGCAGGCCGCAGAGATTTTGAGCCGACCCTTGTTTTGGCAGAGCCGCAGGCCCTTGGTTCCGCCGCCTAAGGTTGTCGCTAAACCCAAACCTAAAGCGGCAAAAAAGCTTGCTGGTGTCACTTTGCTGGGTGTGTATGGTGCAGGCGATGGCTTAGGCCTGATCGCTACCGTGGATGGTGTGTTCAGTCGAATTAACAAAGGTCAGTCGGTAAAAGGCTGGAAATTTAGTGATTATGAAGAGGGTGCTGCGGTCTTCGTCAGTGGCGGCAAAAAGTCAGTGCTACCTTTAGAGATGACAGCGCCCAGCGTAAAAGTTGTGTTGGTGCCGAACGCAGGTAACTCCCCGGCAAAAGAATCCGGGGAAACAAGCGGTTCCGAAGCAGATGACGGGGGTGGCCTCTCTTTTGGCGGTTCATCGAAATGAACATCAAAGAAGGGAAGCTGATGCGAGGCGTCTTTTTTGCCAGCTCGTCATCATTTGCTTCTATGCTATCGCTTAACAGAGTGAGTTGTGGGCAGAGACAATAATTTTGCGAGTGCTCGGGAAGAGTTTTTGCAACGATGATCGAATAGTGCTGAACGCGTCCCTTGCATCATCATAGTAGTACGGCAGTCTAAGGATGGTTTCACAGGGATACATGGGTCAAAAATTATTAGCGACCAGGGTAAATCACGGTCAATCGCCACTGGCCACTGTGTTAGGCAGCGTCCAACGAGAGATATTAGGTATGGAACACAAACGAAAGACATCAACAAAGCTAGGGGTGAGGGGGTTGCTTAATGCACCGGTGAGTACTTCAATTCTGCTGGTGATGATGGCCTCCGTGATGGGGTGTGCCGATATGGGCAAAAAAGTGCCGGCTGATAAGGCTATCGACGCAGACGAACCCTTAGCCCAGTCGGCATCCTCGTTGGCGAAGGGGGAGATAGAGCCCGATGAAGTGGTGGATGCTGAAGCCATTAAATTCCGAGGTAATGATCAGGTTATCGGTTTGCCGCCTGCTAGAGACCCGATCAGCTTTGTCGGAGACGCGGTTGCTTTGAGTTTTGAAAATGCACCTCTGAGCGAGGTGACCCACGCGATACTCTCCGATGTGCTCGGTATCGACTATCTTGTCGATGGGCCCATTCCCGGTGAGGTAACGTTACGTACTCGATCGCCGATTGAGCGCGAACAGCTGCTTTCGGTGCTTGAGTCTTTATTGAAAGCTAACAACGTGCTGCTCATCAGAGGCCGGGACAACCGCTTTATTGTGAGCAGCTCTAAAGTGGCGGCGCGGTTGGTGCCTCGAGTTGTCAGCCGTGACGAGCAGGTTGCCGGCTACTCCACGATGGTGGTTCCGCTGCAGTACATCAGCGCCGGGGGTATGGCTGAAATTCTAAAGCCTTTGGCCGAAGAGAAAGCCCTTGTGAGAGTCGACAATACGCGAAACCTGTTAATGCTTGCGGGCACCCAGGCCCAGCTCACGGGATGGCTTGAAATTATCGAGACTTTTGATGTGGACATGCTCGAAGGAATGTCAGTCGGGCTTTTTCCGTTGCAATACAGCGGCGTCGAAGAGCTGGTTGAAGCGCTAAACCAGTTGCTCACAGAAGCCTCTGCCGAAGAGGGCGCTGGGGGGCTGACTGATATCGTTCGGGTTATGCCCTTCGTCCGTCTCAACAGTGTGATGGTGATTACGCCCAGAGCACACTATCTCGATAGGATGGAAACCTGGATTGAGCGATTAGATCGAGCCCCCGAGAATGGCGCCGAAAAGCGCCTGTATGTGTATCCCGTGCAAAACACGACGGCCAGTCGCTTGGCGATGCTGCTCACCAGTATTTATTCTGGGGGCTCGCAAAGTGGCGGTGGCCGTTCAGCCTTAGATAACCGCAATACGGCGCCGGGCATGAATCAGGAGAGCATCGGTGGGGGCAACTCTCGAGGCGGGGTAGGGCGCAACGGTAACAACAATAACCGTCGAACCGGTTCTGGCTTTCGTGGCGGGAACGGGGGCGGTACAACGGTGTCGGCGTTGCAGCTTGATCCTGGCAACGGCGATGGCAACGACGAAGCCGCCGAGGTTCGGGTCGTTGCAGACGAAGAAAACAACTCCTTGATGATTTATTCCACGGGCATGCAATACAAAACCATAAAAGCCGCCGTCGAAAAGCTCGACGTACCGCCAACCCAAGTGTTAATTGAAGCGAGTATTGTGGAGGTTACGTTAAACGATCAGCTGAAGTACGGATTGGAATGGACGTTTAATAACCAGCTAGGAGGCTCAGATTATTCTGGTATTGGTGTGATTTCCGACGGTGATTTCAACTTTGGCGGCGCTGAGGGTGCCGTGGCACAGCTGGCCCAAGGGTTTAGTTATACCGTTTCGGGTGGGAACGGCGTGGTGGCGGTACTCAAAGCGTTGGCCACAGAATCACTGGTGAATGTGATTTCCACACCTTCAGTCATGGTACTTGATAATAATGTAGCCACGATTCAGGTAGGAGATCAGGTACCCATCAATAGCGGTTCAACCATCGCCCCCGGCGGTAACACCATTCAAAACGTTAGTTACAAAGACACTGGAGTGCAGTTAACGGTGCGCCCGTCGGTGAATGCGGGCGGTTTGGTGACTTTGGACGTACTTCAGACTGTGACCGACGTTGGCAATATTGATGTCACCGGCAATCGACGCTTTTTGGAGCGCAGTATTGAAAGCCGGGTAGCCGTGCGCTCGGGTGAGTCAGTTGTCCTGGGCGGTCTAATCCGGGAGAACGCCTCTAATAACGAAAATGGTGTGCCCTGGTTACACAAGGCGCCGATTATTGGGCCCTTGTTTGGCACCACAGAAAAGATCCGAGACCGGACTGAACTGCTGGTGATTCTCACGCCTAGGGCGCTGTATAACGATGAGGAGCTCCGTCAGGCCAGCGACGAAATGCGGGATCAAATCCGAAATTTCGAATTAATTGAGCAATAATTAACTTTTTTATGTTGGTAAAAATTGTGACTTTTCAGTGGAATAGAACGAATTCTGAAACGTTAACTTTATGGAAATTGGCAGTTTTATCGCTAATTTTTATGATCTTGGCAGCTTGCTCTACGTCTGAAAAGCTCTCTGAATCGAAAGAAAAGCAATTGATTCAAAGGGTTAGCGACCGCTGGGAGTGCCTGGAGCGTAACGACTACGCATGTGCGTACAAGTTCCTCTCTCCGGCCTACCGGGAGGTGTTCACGCTAGAAATGTACCGTAGTCGGTACTTCTCTGAGCTGGAACGAGTATTGACAGGGGTTAAAGTGGTTGCCTATGATCGCAATGCAGCTGTAGCGAGTGTGTTGGTCGGGGTCATGTCCAGGTCAGCCACAGATGCGTCTTCAGCTTCGCGAGCGACTACGGTGACACCATCCACCCTTACCGAGGATTGGATTTGGTACAGACGTGAATGGTGGTTCCATGAACGCTCGTAAAACTGGTGGCGTAATCAGCTGGGTACAGTTGAGATAGCGCTAACACAAAACCTTTGGGTTTACGTGAAAAAAATTAGACTTTAGGAGTCTCCTATGAAGCAGTTTCAAAAATTCGGTGTAGCCGCAGCAGTAGCAACTGTTGCAGCTGGTACTGTAGCGCAGGATGTATCGCGCTCAGAAACCGGTGACTTGGCAATCATCCCTTACTACACAGTATTAGATGGTACCAACACTGGTATGCACATCATCAACACCACAGAGTCAACTCAGGTGGTGAAGGTGCGTTTACGTCGCGGAACCGACTCTAAAGACGCACTCGACTTTAACTTGGTCATGTCGCCTCGCGATGAGTGGACCGCGAACATTGGTGCAGGTGGAGCAAATGGCGTTCTAGTAACGACTAACGACACAACCTGTACAGTTCCAGAGTTCCCCGCAGGCGGTGCAGAGATGCCAGCTACTTTTGCTGAGGGCGCGACTGAGGGTTACGTAGAAATCATTGCAATGGCGCAAGCTTCAACTGAGCTCCAGCCTATCGCAGTAAATGCTGAGCACGATGCAGGCACTCCAGAGAGTTGTGAGTTAGTTCGTCAGAACTTTTACCGAGTTGCCGAGACCAGCGTAGGCACGGCTACTGTTCGCGGTACTCACACAGCGAACCTCACGTCGCAAGGAACCGGTACTTCACCGCTGAGCAGCTTTGTTGATTCAGACGATAACGCGTTGAAAGTCTCTTTCATGCTGACTGATCCTACGGGCGGTCTAGAAGCAGGCGACAATGCTGTAATGATCGAAGGATTTGCAGACGCCGCTATGATGACCAACCAGCAGCCTTTGAGCTTCGGTACTGACGGGTTGTTGAACTATGACCCACTTAACTTCGAGTTGCCCAACTTGGCTTACGGTTCATACGCATCTACTAACGCTGCTCGCGCGGCTGCTGCTGACGCATCGTCGACTGACGGTTCAATGTGGGCAGGTTTGTCAAACGCTATCGACGCAGATGCCGTTGCTAACGATTGGGCAGCCTTCTCTACGGCAGACGGAACCGTACACGCTGATTGGGTAGTTACGCTGCCAGGTCAGTATGTAATGACTAACCCTATCTGCGATATCTACACGGGCTACAGTGAAGCTAACGCAACGGCTGCTGCCGCTTGCGCTAACGCGACGGCTATCGCTGCGTACTCGGCATTGGGTGGAGCGGATCGAAATCAGCTGCCATTACTTGTCGCTAGCAACGTTGACGGTGGGTCTTTGGTGGAAGGTTCAAACATGAACCTTTGGGATCGTGAAGAGTTGTCACTTGCCGGTGAAGAGAGCACAAAAACGCCTGAAGATCCCGATCTGGGCTTCTCGCCAGGTGGTACTTCCGGTGACCCAGCAGATCCAGATGTCAGCGTCGTCCTGCCTTACGAAGTCAACGTTATTGCCTTCGGTGACGCAGATGCGACGACAGCTGTTGAGTCTGCTCTCAAGCTCTCAGTAACGCCACCGGCGACTTCTGATCGCGGCTGGGCTCGACTAGACATTCAGTCTACTAACCCTATGCCTCAGCGCTGGAACCTCACGGGTACTGATGACGATAACGTTCAACCAGGTGCTTCATTAGATCCCGGTTCTTGGACCGCGACTGACGCTAGCGATGTTGGCGTTGTAGGCTTCGCACTCTGGCAGCGGTCTTTTGCTGAGCAGGCTGGTAACTACGGTCGTATGATTGAGCACTCAACGATTGCATCTTCAGGCGGTACTATTCGCTAAGAAGCAGCGGTAGCATGAAAAACCGGTCCTTTGGGGCCGGTTTTTTTTTAGCTAAAAAAAATAACCTGATGAGAAAAGCGATTGTGAAAACTATTATTGCGGCAATACTGGTTTGGTCTGGAAGCCTGATGGCTGCGGAGATAATTGTACGGGAGGGCGAGCTTACTCTTTCAAGAGCAGAGGTGGAATTTGCTCTTGCTGGGTCACCCAAACAGATTCGTGATTCAGCTCAGTCAGATGAGGCTTCTCGATACGAATTTTTTGTGAGCTTGCTTGTGTCCAAAAAAATATTGGCCGAGCTGCAGGCACTCGACCCGTCGGACGACCCGATTGCTTACCACCAATTCTTGTTTAAGCAATTAGAGACTGCCCGCGAACTGGACAAACAGCTGTTTCAAAATGAACTGCTGCTTCCTGACTTTGAAGTGCTAGCTTTGGAGCGATATAAAATTTCGAAAAATGACATTGCGCCGCTTCCTGAAGTTCGAGAGGCCTCGCATATTTTACGGCTGTGCACCGAAAACTGTGACGATGCGAGCGATGCTATTGAAACCCTACGATCGCTGAGGAAGCGCATTGAAGAGGGTGCGTCATTTGCAAATTTGGCGACTGAATTCTCTCAAGATCCAGGCAGCAAAACTCGTGGTGGTCGACTTAGTCAAGGCATTGAGAGTGATGCCAAAAACGTCGATCAAGCTGTAAGAGATGCGTTATTTGCTATCGGCGAAGTAGGCGGCACCAGCGATATTGTGCAGAGTCGGTTTGGGTTTCATATTTTGAAGCTTGAGTCGATTACTGTGTCACGAACGCGGAGTTTTGAAGAAGTGAGACCAGCGCTGGTGGCTGAAATAGAGAAGCGATTTCGGCAAGATGCCTACCGGGAGCGTCTTTTGTCCTTGGCGCCGGAAAAATCGATCGAAATAGATTTTGAAGCCTTCGAGTCGCTTGTTGAAGAAATGTAGTTGACTTCTAGACACCTTCGATACGGTACCCCAGTTTGCCCAGTAGTGTTCTAGCCTCGAGTGAAAGCATCAGCGGTGGGTGATCTCGATAGCGTCCGATAGATTTTGGTTTTTGTACCGTGGAGATCGCCGCTAGTGCTGCGTCTAGAGCCTCAGGTTGGTTGAGAAAATCACAAAGACTCGTGAGTGCGGGCACTACATTTTCGAACAGTGATTCGAAGGGTAAGATAAAAATTTGCTCCTCCGAAAGTCTCTTGAGCTCCGTTAGGCGTTGGTGCACAGCACACCAAAAAGCTAGGGATTCATCTGCTGAGTTAGGTTCCACAGGGCGTTGCAATAGGTGTGGGCCCCATACTCTGAGTTGAGTTTGATTGCTGCTATAGGCCATATCAAGGCCATGGCGTGTGACATGTATGTATTTCATATTAGGCAGCGCCGTCAACAAAAAAGGCAGTACCACATGCGTGTTGGGCTCTTTCCAACCCCACTTGAGTATTGGCACGCTGAGTGTGTTTAAAAATCCCATTCGCGTATCAAGATCTCCATCATCTATCCATTCGTCGGTGCGTCTTATGCTGTCCCAGAGCACAGCAACCCGGGCTTGGTGGTCGGCTTGAGATCTCCATGAGGCGCTCTTTTGCCCCTTGCAGGTCAGGTATAGGTCTAGGGCCTCGTCGAGTTGGGGCAGATGATCTTGTAAAGGCCACAAGCTTGGTCGTTTGAACAAAGCGGTAAAACTTAAATCATCGAGGGATTCATTGAGGTCAGAGCCCATATCAAAGCCTAGAGATTGCAGTAACTGTGCAATAACTCGGGTACCACTGCCGCCCATACCGCCCACGACAACGGGTGCCGCATCAGAGCACGAGGGGCACGCAAAATTTAAGTTTTCGTCGGTCAGGCTCATGCCGCGCATGATACCTTAGCTAAATAGTGACATAAATTTTTTAAGCGACTTGTCGGAGGTGCATGTTCACTAATCGCACATTGGAAATGTCGCAGAGCACTTGGGCTGCCATTGCAAATCGACGAATGCTTATTTGCCTTCTGACAGGCTTCGCCTCGGGTATGCCCCTTTACCTATTGATTCAGCTGGTTCCTGCGTGGCTGCGCGATTCTGGGGTATCGCTGACTGAGATCGGGCTGTTTGCCCTTGTTGGCTTGCCCTACACCTGGAAATTTATGTGGGCGCCGTTAATGGATCGCGTCAAGTTGCCGCTAGGCCTGCGCCGAGGGTGGATGCTGCTGGCTCAAGTCGCTTTGATCGTGACGATCGGTTTGTTGGGAAGTATCAACCCTCTAACTCAAACAGGTTGGGTGGCCACCCTTGCTGTCATCATTGCCGTACTCAGCGCCACTCAGGATGTGGCTATCGATGCCTATCGCCGCGAACTTTTACCAGACGAAGAGTTGGGTTTTGGTAATTCAGTGCATGTGCAGGCATATAGGATTTCCAGTTTGATTCCCGGTTCACTGTCCCTGATTTTGGCCGATAATCTACCTTGGTCCCAAGTGTTTTGGATTACCGCGGCTTTTATGGGGATTGGGGTGCTGCTGTCTCTGGGCGTCAGGGAACCCATTAGGGAGACACGCCCCGTAACGAATTTGCGAACGGCGGTACTCGAGCCCTTTTTAGAGTACGTCCATCGCCGTGGTTGGCAGAGTTTTATTCTCGCCCTCGCTTTCATGGTGCTTTATAAGCTGGGCGACAATATGGCGACCGCACTCTCAACTCCCTTTTATCTGGATTTGGGTTTTTCCAAAACCGAGATTGGCTTGGTGGCTAAAAATGCCGCCCTTTGGCCGGCGATTTTTGGCGGGCTCGTGGGTGGCGTGCTCATGATCCGCTTGGGCATCAACCGTGCACTGTGGCTTTTTGGGGCTGTGCAAATGGCCAGCATTTTGGGCTACGCATGGCTGGCGAGCGTGGGGCCTATACTTTGGATTCTCGCTGCGGTGATTGGGTTTGAGTATCTTGGTGTGGGACTCGGTACCGCAGCCTTCACCGCTTTTATAGCACGAGAGTCGAGTAAGACCTTTGCGGCAACGCAATTTGCCTTGTTTACGGCGTTGGCGGCTTTACCGCGCAGTCTTGCCAATGCGACGACAGGAGTGATTGTTGAGCACATTGGCTGGGTACCCTTCTTTTTTATGTGTACTGGACTGGCCGTGCCCGGCATGTTGCTCTTGTTTTGGGTTGCGCCGTGGTCTCAGTCAATCTCGGAATCGGCACCTGAACCGTTGCCTGCTGCTAAAACTTCCGACCCCGATAGTTGAAAGGTGGGTGCTAAAAAGCGGGCGCTGAAGAATCATCCTTGAAGGCGCTATTTTTTAGCAATACATTTTGAAGAAGACATCTTTGAAAAGGTGTCCGTAAAAAAGAGGAACCCTTCATGCGTCTGCTGCTGCTCTTCTACCCTTGGCTCGAGCTACTGAGTCTTATTCAGCTGGGTATTGAGACCCGTGCGATCGTGCCGTTGCTGTGGGTTTTGGCGATGTTTATGCTGGGTGCAGCGTTGCTAAAGCGCGTGGGTACTGCGAGTGTGCTGCGGCTGCGGGAGGCTCAGCAAAGTGGGGTGCTTCAGCAAAGCTTGTTCCTAGACGATTTAGCGGTAGCCGTGGCGGCATTACTTCTCATGATTCCCGGTCTATTGTCTGACTTTTTCGCCGTTGTCGTATTGATTGGGCCGTTGCGACGTTTTTTGGCTCGACTTTTTTTTGGCAAGGTCGCGTCTCAGGCAGACGGCTCGGGTTGGTATGCGTCGTCGATGCCCGGTGATGATTCAAAGTTTCAATCGTCTGAGATCTTAGAAGGCGATTATCAGGATATTTCGCCAGATCCAGGGCGACACAACGTAATCGACAAATCAGAAGATGATACCCAGCGCGATCAATGAAGTTTGTTTTACGTAAATGCATCGTTATTTTGGTGGTAATTCAAAGAACAGGCCTCGAGCAGTTTGGGCGGGCCTTTAATCGGCAGTTACCTTTTCTGACGGGTTGGCTGCCATACGTGTCAGTTGTAAGGTTCTGAAGAGGCCAAGTTCGCAGGCGCTCTTAAATAGGGTAAATGCCATGACTCAAGCGATCTGTTGTGCGGCTCTAAGTCTTCGATTTAACGAATTTTTGTTCTGGGAGTGACCCGCAAGGTTAGGCACAAATTACTTGAGGCACCCTGTACCGTTTGCAAAGTCACGCAAGGCGCAACTCACGTAAGGCACAAGTCACGCAGAGCATAAGTCATGAGCTGTAACGTTAACCGGGTCCTCGCCCTTTGAGATGTTGATGGACTCGAATATATTTTTGCTGCTGTTTAAGGGCTGATCAGCAAAGCAACGCTAATCTTTGGCGGCGCTTCTCAACCGAGCTCGCATACCGCTCATGATTGTTTATTGTCGTGAGCTTTAGTGGGCAGTTTTTCCCATATTTGGGTCTAAACAAGTGCTTTTATTCAAGGTGAAGGGTGGGAATTGTCTGGGAAAACCTATAAGCCACTGTTTTAGCTCAGGAAATCTTGTCAGCTACTCCCCCCGCTTTTTTAGCACTCTTTTTGCTAGAGTGCTAAAAAAGCCCTTGAAATCCCTTTTCTAGTCCCCACATATGAGACAGAGGCCCGCTGTGGGTCCTAGATAACGATATCGTCAACTTGTGGAGATCAACCCATGAACATCCGTCCGTTGTATGACCGCGTGGTCATTCGTCGCAAGGAAGAAGAGGCAACCAGTGCAGGTGGCATCGTGCTACCCGGTTCTGCCCAAGAAAAGCCCAATGAAGGTGAAGTCGTCGCCGTAGGTGATGGCAAGGTGCTGGATAACGGTGAGCAACGCGCGCTGGCTGTGAAGGTCGGTGACAAGGTTGTGTTTGGTCAATATGCCGGCAGTAACAAGGTCGAGATCGACGGTGAGGAGCTAATCCTCATGGCCGAAAGCGAAATCTTCGCCGTCGTTGAATAAACGCTAAACACGAATTTGAGAGAAAGGAATTAGACATGGCAGGTAAAGACGTACATTTTGGCGATTCCGCCCGCAGGCAAATGCTTGACGGTGTGAACATACTCGCCGATGCCGTAAAGGCGACTCTGGGCCCTAAGGGCCGCAACGTCATTCTTGAGAAATCATTTGGTGCTCCCACTGTTACTAAAGACGGTGTTTCTGTGGCCAAGGAAATTGAGCTCAAGGATCGATTCGAAAACATGGGTGCTCAGATGGTGAAGGAAGTCGCTTCGCAAGCGTCTGACGCAGCTGGTGACGGCACGACCACAGCAACAGTTTTGGCTCAGTCTATTGTCAACGAAGGCCTCAAGGCTGTCGCTGCAGGCATGAACCCCATGGATCTGAAGCGTGGCATCGACAAAGCCGTAGCCGCTGCCGTGATAGCAGTACAGGGCATGAGCACGCCTTGCGAAGACAACAAGGCCATCGCTCAGGTAGGCACGATCTCTGCCAACAGCGATGACTCGGTAGGCCAAATCATTGCCGAAGCCATGGAGAAAGTTGGTAAGGAAGGCGTTATCACTGTCGAGGAAGGCTCAGGCCTCGAGAACGAGCTCGACGTGGTAGAGGGCATGCAGTTCGACCGCGGTTACCTGTCTCCTTACTTCATCAACAATCAGGAAAACATGCAGGCAGAGGTCGACGACCCCTTCATCCTGTTGGTTGACAAGAAGATATCTAACATTCGTGAATTGCTGCCCGTTCTTGAGCAGGTTGCCAAGGCTTCTAAGCCTCTGGTTATCGTTGCTGAAGACGTTGAAGGTGAAGCGCTGGCGACCCTCGTTGTGAACAACATGCGCGGTATCGTGAAAGTAGCGGCCTGTAAGGCACCAGGTTTTGGAGATCGTCGTAAAGCTATGCTGCAGGACATTGCGATCCTTACTGGCGGAACCGTTATCTCTGAGGAGGTAGGTCTCGATCTTGAGAATGCATCCCTTGAGCATCTCGGCACAGCTAAGCGCATCACGATGGACAAAGACAACTCGACAATTGTTGACGGTGCTGGTGATGGTGAAGCCATTAAAGCCCGCGTCAATGAGATTCGTGTTCAAATCGAAAACACCAGCTCAGATTACGATCGCGAGAAGTTGCAAGAGCGTGTTGCTAAGCTTGCCGGCGGCGTTGCTGTCATCAAGGTTGGTGCGGCGACTGAGATCGAAATGAAAGAGAAGAAAGCCCGGGTGGAAGACGCATTACATGCAACCCGCGCAGCCGTTGAAGAAGGCGTTGTTGCTGGCGGTGGTGTTGCTCTGGTGCGAGCTATCGGTCAGATCGAAGGCTTGACTGGAGACAACGAAGACCAAAACATCGGTATTGCAGCGGCGCTGCGAGCCATGGAAGGTCCTCTTCGTCAGATCGTTGCCAATGCCGGTGACGAAGCGTCAGTCGTTCTCGATAAGGTTCGTCAGGCTGAAGGTAATGTTGGTTATAACGCGGCGACGGGTGAATATGGCGACATGATTGCCATGGGAATCCTGGACCCAGCCAAGGTAACGCGTACAGCGCTTCAGGCGGCAGGTTCTGTTGCCGGTCTCATGATCACCACTGAGGTGATGATTGCTGACTCTCCTAAGGATGACGCTGGCGCTCCTGCTATGCCCGATATGGGCGGCATGGGCGGCATGGGCGGCATGATGTAAGCACCGTCTGCGGTGTAAGAACCCGGCTCCGGCCGGGTTTTTTTTTGCGGTGAAGAATGAGGCTAGTGGTGCTTAGGGGGCATGGTTGATGCTTGAGTAGACGCCTATGCCCAGATTGCGGAGATTTTTATCGCAGTCCATTGAGCAGCGTGGTGGCTGATGTTGGCGCTAACATTGTCAACACCGCAACACCGCAACACCCCAACAACCCAGTTCTTTAACAAGCTCATAAGCCAATAGCCTGAGTTTAATTGTGCGACCCCTCGACGAATTCTGCTTTTAAGGTATGACCAAAGCCAACGCCAACGCCAACGCCAACGCCAACGCACAGACGTAGCGCTGATCATGCTCTGCTGTCGCTGTCGCTGTGAGTTGGCTTTTGCTGGTCACGGCCATGATGTGAAGTGCTTGAGAATGAGGTTCCCTGTGATCCAATTTTTTAGCTATGCTGTCAGGCAAATAATAAATACAGAGATTCTCAAATGCTTCTTCTAGTCGCTGGTGTATTACTTTGGTCCGCCGCGCATTTATTGAAACGGGTTGCGCCTAATGCACGAGCTGCTATGGGTAGCGCCGGTCGAGGGATCATGAGCATTGCGATTCTCGCGTCCATGGTGCTCATGTACTTGGGTTATTCCCACGCGGAGACGGATTTTTATTGGGGACGCAACCCGCAAAGCGTTGGCATTAACAACATCCTGATGTTCCTAGCGATTTACTTGATGGTTGCTGCAGCTACCAAGAGCTGGATTACTGGCAGCATTCGACACCCCCAGTTAACAGCTATTAAAAGCTGGTCTATAGGGCACCTCCTGGTCAATGGTGATAGCGCTTCAATAGTGCTTTTTGGAGGCTTGTTGGTATGGGCCGTTGTCAGCGTAATTTTGATTAACAAGCAAGATGGCAAACCGGCACTGTCGGTACAAACCGCCGCCGGTAAAGAAGTGATGACAGCACTTTCAGCGGTACTTGCTTTCGGTGGGATCGCCTTTATCCATATTTATATGGGTTATCCGGTATTTGGATAACTGGCATCTGCGCTGCCTCAGCGTCGAAGGGGCAGCGAACACGGTGTGCTCCTTCTAGCTTGCCTGCTTAACGCCTACCGACGTTTTTGGGCCTGTCTCTTTGACCCATCAGTGACACACTCCATTTCTTTAGATGTTGCTATTGGCCGTAGCAACTTCACGCAGTGCCCCCTATACTTAGCCAACTCCAAATCTCGCATTTGGTAATTTTTATCTGCTTTGAAACGAACAAACAGGAGAACAACCCATGAATGAACTCCATTTCCTCGGCTACTACTTCCATGTGTTAGCCGGCATTGTCTGGATTGGTATGTTGTATTACTTCAACTTTGTTCAGACCGAGTACTTTAAAGAGGCAGAGGCTAGTGCTAAGGCCGATGCGATGGCCAAGTTGGCGCCCAGAGCGTTGTGGTGGTTTAGATGGGGCGCACTGATCACTTTCCTAACCGGTGCTTATTTGTTTCATAAGTTGGGTGCTTTTGGCGTTGCCATGCCCGCGATCTGGATGGGCGCCCTCGCGGGTACACTGATGTTTTTGAATGTCTGGCTCATCATTTGGCCCAAGCAGCAAATTGTGCTGGGTATGAAGGAAGGTGACGGACCAGCCGCCGCCGCGAAGGCAGGCCTTGCCAGCCGAACGAATACCTTGCTCTCAGGCCCGATGCTGCTGGGTATGCTGGGCTCTGGTAAGCTGGCATTGGGTGGCACAGATACCGGCTTATATGCCGCTATGGGTTTAATTGTGCTCTTGGAAGCCAACGCATTGTTTGGTGGACAAGGACCTATGAAGTCTGTGGTTGGCGTTGTTCATTGTTCGCTTGCTTTAGCCTTGGTGATTTTCGGCTTACTCAACTACGTCTAAGCGCTAAATCGCTCGAAAAAAAGCAGCCCTTTGGGCTGCTTTTTTTGTGGGAGTTGTCCCTACCCGTGGCCTCTTGAACAACGGACGTTACCCACAACCGCATTTTCGTGTTTTCGAGTGCTTTTATCGTCTCCAAAGTATTGCTGTTTTATCAATATTTCATGGCGATTTTGGCAGTCGAGTTTGTCCTTTGCCTGCGCTTTGTGGCGATGTCCCTGTCCAACCGGCCGCTTTTTTTCTGGCATGGGCCAGCATTATTTGTGGTGCGCTCAAGGTTTTAGGCTGAGCTGCGCCTTATCAGAAGCCAGATATCGGCGGAACTCTGCAAACTCTATGATGATGTTCCCGCTGAAGCGAAGGCGATGTCGCGATATACTCCCCTTTTTACAAAATAGAGTCTAATCATGGCGCGTGATGATCTGCCGGATTCAACAATTCCTTCCTTTGCGGCGACTCGGGACGAGGGGGTGTCTAGCGCCCCTCGTGATGCTATCCCGGGCCGGGGCAATAGACCTACCGCGTCCAGTGCGGGCATGGGGTTTTTGGCGCGGTTAGTGCTGACAATAGCCTTGGTGGTGGCAGCGGTCTCCTGCGCTTGGGCCTGGCAACTGCAGCAATTATTGGATAAGTCTGTCGCTGACGGTGGCGTGGTGGCGGGGCGAGTGGCTGATCTAGAGGCACTACTTTCGGATACCGATGAAAGTGTTGAGAAATCGGCTGCAGCACTGAGCGCACAGTTGAATGTGGTTGATAAGGAAACAAGACGTTTAGAGCAGCGTCGTCGTGAAATGGACAACAAAGTGTCCAAACTTGAGAAAGCATCAGCGGTTACGCAAACCGATGTTGGCAAGCTGCAAACTATGGTGGCGGGGCAGGGTAAATCAGTGAAGTCCCTGAATTCTGACATGACAGCCCTCAAACGTGTGGCCGGAGATCTCGAGCGCTTATCTAAAACAGCTATGGACGCCCAGGCGAATCTTGAGCGACTTGCAGACAACGTCAACAAGGCAAACCTTGATAGAGCTGCCATGAAGCAGCGAGTCACGTCTAACGAGGAATGGATCGAGTCGATTAACGCTTTTCGGCGGCAAGTCAATGCCAGTATCAGCCGACTTGAAGATCAGCTTCGCAACAGCCAGCCAGCAATCTCAACCGGCAGTCCAATACCCGGAACCCCCTGAATACATTTTTTTAAGGGGATTTGAGCCTGCCCTTTGCTAGGCAGGATGCCGTTTATTACATCCCAAGGAGATGACCTTAAGATGACCGTAATTCGTGAAGATGACCTTATCGATAGTGTGGCCGATGCCCTGCAGTTTATCTCTTACTACCACCCCATCGATTTTGTGCAATCGGTGCATCAAGCCTATGAAATGGAGCTTAACCCCGCGGCCAAAGATGCCATGGCCCAAATTTTAATTAATTCAAGAATGTGCGCCACCGGTCATCGGCCTTTGTGTCAGGACACAGGCATCGTTACGGTATTTGTCGAAGTGGGCATGGACGTCACATGGGATGCAAAACAGTCGTTAGAGGAAATGATTAATGAGGGAGTGCGGCGCGCCTACACACACCCTGACAATACGTTGCGAGCCTCAATACTGGAGGACCCTGCGGGAGCACGAAAAAATACGCGAGACAACACCCCTGCGGTTATACATACCCGGCTAGTACCCGGTAACACCGTTGATATTCGTGTTGCTGCGAAGGGTGGTGGGTCAGAGAACAAAGCCAAATTAGCGATGCTCAATCCCTCCGACAGTATTGTCGATTGGGTGCTTAAGACCGTACCAACGATGGGTGCAGGTTGGTGTCCTCCTGGAATGTTGGGTATAGGTATTGGTGGTACCGCAGAAAAAGCGGCAGTCCTGGCAAAAGAGTCATTGATGGACCCCATTGATATTCAAAGTCTCCGTGAGCGCGGGCCCAGAAGCCGAGCAGAGGAATTGCGTCTGGAAATCATGGATGGCGTGAACCGTTTGGGTATTGGTGCTCAGGGTCTGGGGGGATTGACTACCGTGCTCGATGTCAAAATTATGGATTATCCGACCCATGCCGCCTCTTTGCCTGTGGCGATGATTCCGAATTGTGCAGCTACTCGGCACACGCATTTTACGTTGACGGGTGCGGGCCCTGCTTTACAAGCTCCTCCTAGTCTTGATCAGTGGCCTGAGGTGAGCTGGGAGACCGGTGATACGGTGCGCCGCGTTGATCTGGATACCGTTACCGCCGAGGACACTCATACTTGGCAGCCTGGAGAGACTATTTTGCTGTCGGGCACGATGTACACGGGACGTGATGCCGCTCACAAGCGAATGACACAAATGCTGCGCGACGGCGAGCCACTCCCTGTCGATTTGAGGGGCAAATTTATTTACTACGTTGGTCCGGTAGATCCTGTACGCGACGAGGTGATGGGCCCCGCGGGGCCGACCACAGCAACCCGCATGGACAAATTTACCGATAATATTTTGGAGCAAACCGGGCTTATCGGCATGATTGGTAAGGCTGAGCGCGGTCCCGTTGCGATTGAGGCTATTCGCAAGCACGGTGCCGTTTACCTAATGGCAGTCGGTGGGGCGGCGTATCTGGTCTCCAAGGCGATCACTGAGGCTCGTGTTGTCGCGTTCGAAGATTTGGGCATGGAGGCGATTTATGCCTTTACCGTGCGCGATATGCCCGTCAGTGTCGCTGTGGACTCTCGAGGCGAGTCGGTCCACATTACCGGCCCAAAGGTTTGGCAGCAAAGGATTGAAGAGCAGTCTCTTGAGCTCATCTGAAAGCTTTTATTGGCATGATTATGAGACCTCAGGTGCCAATGTGTTTGAGGACAGGCCGCTTCAGTTTGCTGGCGTGCGAACTGACAAAAATTTTAATGTCATAGGTGAACCGCTGGTGCACTTCTGTCGGCCAAGCCCCGACTGCCTGCTGCATCCCGCTGCGATTCGAGTCACGGGTATTAGCCCTTACAAAGCATTATCTGAGGGCGTCCCTGAGGGGGCTTTTATGACCAAAATCCTCAGTCAGTTCATGGTTCCCGGCACCTGCGCTTTGGGTTACAACTCGGTGCGTTTTGATGATGAAATTACGCGCTTTGCTTTGTACCGGAATTTCTTCCCACCCTACGCTCGAGAATTTGGACAAAACAGAAGTCGATGGGATTTGATCGACGTGGCGCGAGCTACTCACGCCCTGAGGCCCGACGGTATCGTCTGGCCCAACCGCGAAGACGGTTTGACCAGTTTTCGGCTAGAGGATCTCACTGCGGCTAATGGTATAGACCACGGCAACGCACATGATGCCCTTGCAGACGTTTTGGCGACCATAGCCTTGGCCCGCTTACTCAGCGGGGCGCAGCCGGCGCTATTTGACACGCTGTATGCCCAGCGCGGTAAACAGGCGATAGCACCGCTGCTTAATTGTGCTGACCCCAAACCGGTTATTCATGTCTCCGGCCAGTTTGGTGGCCAGCGCAGTAATTTGGCGATCGTGCTGCCTCTGGCGCCCCATCCAAAAAATAAAAATGAAATTATCTGCGCCGACCTGGGTGAAGAGCCTGCCTTCCTTGATCAGTCACCTGAGGATATCCGGCAGCTATTATTTATGCCCAAGGCAGACTTTCCAGCGGGTAAGCACCGTCCACCTTTAAAGACCATCAAGATAAATCGGGCCCCTGTGGTGCTGCCAACCACTTGGGTCGGAGGTGAGCCCGCAGAACGTTTGAAACTCGATGGCGAGCAGACTCGGGCATCGTTGGCGGCTTATCGCGGGGCGCGTCAGGCCGACCCTGATGGCTTTACCCGTTTTATCCAGAAGATTTATGCCGATCAAGATTTTGAACCACGTTCTGATCCCGATACGCAGCTTTATGACGGATTTCTGGATCGACGCGACGAGGCCCTCCTTGCAACCGTGCAGCAGGCAACGCCTACTAGCCTCGCAGACACTACGTGGACATTTGAGGACCGAAGATTGCCGGAACTATTTTTCCGTTATCGCGCGCGGAATTTCCCCGAGAGCCTCAATTTCGATGAGAGAGCCCGTTGGCGTGAACATTGTTGCGAGACTTTGGCGGGTAAAGCCGGTCCTAACTGGGAGAGTTTCAACAAGGACCTCAGTGATGAGCGGGCTCGAGAGGGGTTGAGCGCTGTGCAAACAAAAGCGCTTGATGATCTTGAGCAGTATATGGGTGAACTCCGCGCCGAACTGGCAGATTGAAACGCCAGACTAAGGCAAGCGTCTAGGACGCAGCAGTGAGGGCTTGGGTAGGGAAATCTGAAGGGCTGCGCTGGGTATAAACAGTCCGTAATAATCCGCCCTAATTTCTCGGCTAATCCAGGTGCACCATGAGTTATCATGACTCCATCTTGGGCACAGGACTGAAGTTTTGCACTTTCCCGGTAGCCACATCCTTAGTATTCGTCAGTTCGAACGTGCTGATGTCGACCAGCTCTTCACCGTAGCCGATCGTATGAGACCTTATGCCCATCGAGAGCGTGTGACCCACGTCCTTGATGGCGCTATTTTGGGCTCGATGTTTTTTGAACCCTCCACCCGCACGCGAATTAGCTTTGGCAGTGCCTTTAATTTGCTGGGTGGCGAAGTCCGCGAGACTACCGGCTTTGAAAGCACCGCCATTGCCAAGGGCGAGTCACTATTTGACACCGCTCGAGTTTTGAGTGGTTATTCAGACGTCATTGCAATGCGTCACCCAGCAGAGGGCTCCGTTGCGGAGTTTGCTGACGGGAGTCGTGTGCCTGTTATCAACGGTGGAGACGGTGCCAATGAGCACCCCACTCAAGCCTTGCTTGATCTGTATACGATTCGTAGTGAACTCGCTGATCGAGGGCGCACACTCGATACCCTGCGCGTCGCTATGGTTGGTGATTTAAAGTTTGGCAGGACGGTGCATTCTTTATCGCGACTACTCCAGTTGTTTCAGGGGGTTAAAGTGAATTTGGTGTCTCCTCCCGAGCTCAAAATGCCGGCAGAGATTGTGGACGAACTCAGGGCTGGTGGACATGACGTTTTAGAGACCGATAGCTTGGAAGTGGGTATAGCGGACGTTGATATTGTGTACTCCACTCGGCTGCAGGAGGAGCGCTTTACCACCCGCGCGGAGGCTGATGCCTACCGAGGCCGATTCCGATTAAATCAGGGCATCTACACCGCACATTGCGAGCCCAATACGGTCATTATGCACCCGTTGCCCCGTGATTCTCGGGAGGGCGCTAGAGAGCTGGACGTTGATTTAAACGACAACCCTAATTTGGCCATATTCCGTCAGAGCGATAACGGAGTGCTGGTACGCATGGCGCTATTTGCCCTGATTCTCGATGTTGCTGACCAGGTTGATGACCATAGCCGGCCCGTGAACTGGTATACGGAGCGTAGGTTTTGACGCCATTTTCCCCGCGGTTTTCCGCCGCAGATGCGCAAGTCCTAGAGCGCGATGTGGTGTACCACGGTTTTTTTTCGCTGGTAAAGCTCAGCCTCAAACATCGCTTGTTTGGCGGTGGATGGAGTCAGCCGTTAACCCGTGAAATTTTTGAACGAGGTGATGCCGTAGCGGTTCTGCCTTGGGATCCTATCCGTGACGAACTCATATTTGTGGAACAGTTCAGGCCGGGTGCGCTCCGTGACCAAGATAGCCCATGGATGCTTGAGCTGGTTGCGGGCATGGTGGCCGACGGTGAATCAGACAGTGAGGTGGCGAGACGGGAGGCGCAAGAAGAGGCCGATTGTTCACTCGACCAGCTGGAACTTATCGCCACGTTTTATCCCAGTGCAGGGGCCTGTTCTGAACAAATTCGTACGTTTGTGGGCCGAGTTTTGACCGCGGGTATTGGTGAAGTTCATGGTCATGCCGAGGAACATGAGGATCTGTTGGTGCATGCCATCCCTAGGGTAGAGGCCTTGCGTATGCTTGACGCCAATGAAATTAATAACGGACATACGCTCATTGCTTTGCAATGGTTGGCCCGGCATGGCGAGGCCCTTCGTGAGCAATGGCTGAGCACTTAGACACCGACACCTCTGGTGATAAGCGGGCTGGATCAGCTAAGGGGCTGCTTCAGTCCAGCGCGCTGGTGGGAAGTGCCACTATGGCTTCGCGGGTGTTGGGGCTGTTGCGTGATGTTGTACTGGCCAATCTGGTAGGCGCTACCAGTAACGCCGACGCATTTTTTGTTGCCTTTAAAATCCCCAATTTTTTGAGGCGGCTGTTCGCTGAGGGTGCTTTTGCCCAAGCCTTTATCCCCGTGCTCACAGAAACTCGAGAGCAAGGGGGGCTAGAAGCTGTGCGGGCCTTGGTCGATCGGGTGACGGGGGTTCTTGGGGGTGTTCTCATACTGCTCACCACCGTGACAATATTGGCGGCGCCTGTAGTAGCCTTGGTGTTTGCCCCCGGGTTTGCGAGCGATGTTAGCAAGCTCAGCTTAACTGCAGACCTTATTAGAATTACCTTTCCGTATTTATTTTTAATTTCGATGACGGGATTTGCGGGGGGTATCTTAAATTCCTATGGGCGGTTCGGGGTGCCCGCGTTTACCCCGGTTTTGTTGAATCTCAGCCTCATTGCCGCAGCGCTCTTTTTGGCTCCTGCGCTGAAGGAGCCCGTTTATGCGCTGGCAATTGGCGTCATGATTGCGGGCCTTTTACAACTGCTGTTTCAAATTCCTTCTTTATATCGCTTAGATCTGGTGCCAAGGCCGCGCTGGGATACCCAGCACCCCGGAGTAAGGCGAATTTTGACCCTAATGATTCCAGCGTTATTCGGGGTCTCGGTCAGCCAAATTAATTTGCTACTCGATACAGTATTGGCTTCGCTACTTCCCGCAGGGAGCGTCTCTTGGCTTTATTATTCAGATAGGCTGACTGAATTGCCTCTGGGTATATTTGCCATCGCAGTTGCCACGGTGATTCTGCCAAACTTGTCTTCCCAGCGCGCCCGAGCGGAAGCGGTCGGTAAAGACCCCGCATTCACAGCGACACTGCATTGGGCCCTGAGCCTTATTGTCCTGATTGCGCTACCCGCAACCGCAGCACTGCTCCTGCTGGCAAAGCCGATTCTGACCACGTTATTCCAATACGGGGCTTTCGGGCCGGGGGATGTGGATAAAGCGACTTGGTCTCTTAGGGCCTATGCCCTGGGTTTAACCGCGTTCATGCTCATCAAGGTATTGGCTCCGGGGTATTACGCCCGCCAAGATATGAAAACACCGGTTCGCATAGGGATAATCGCCATGGTGGCCAATATGGTGATGAATCCCATGCTTATTTTTCCACTCATGTGGATTTTTGACCTCGGTCATGTCGGGCTGGCACTGGCCACGAGCCTGGCTGCCTGGTTGAACGCCGGTCTTCTTTATCGCGGCCTACGGCGTGAGGGGCTATTGCTGGGAGCATCGAGGGGCAGACTGTTCCGCACGATCCGAATCGTGCTTGCGATACTGGCCATGCTGGGCGCGTTATGGCTGTGCTTGCCTGCCTCAGATTGGTGGCAGAATGCTGTTGCCCTGCATAGGGGCTTGGCAATGGCCGTTATGGTGATTGTGGGCGGTTTGGCCTATGTTGCCACTCTCTTGTGCTTAGGGATTCGCCCGAGAGATCTGAAAAGCCCAGCTGTGTCCCTGTGAGTCAAGATGATAGGTCTGCTAGGCGCGCCGGGTCACTGTTTTCTATATACTTAGGGTGTTATTCGTTGACCTGTAGCTAAACCATGGACTTGATCCGCGGCCTGCATAACCTTCGATCGGAGCACCGCGGATGCGCTGTGACCGTGGGAGCGTTTGACGGCATCCATCTTGGACATCAAGCAGTTCTTGCGCACCTGTCTTCCTGCGCTCGTGAGCGCGATTTGCTGTCGACGGTGATTGTCTTTGAGCCGTTGCCACGGGAATATTTTCGGCCATTGGAGGCGCCTCCACGAATCACTAATTTTCGTGAGCGATTAGCACAGCTGGCCAGCACCGGCATTGATCGGGTGTTGGTTCTGAAATTTAATGCCGAGCTTCGGGATATGAGTGCCGAGGATTTCGTCAGCCGTGTTTTTGTTAAGGGACTAGGGGCTCGCTATATCGCTCTGGGCGATGACTTCCGGTTTGGTAACAGTCGCGAGGGCGACTACGATTACGTGCGAGGCCTGGCAGCAAAGTTTGATTACGAAGTGCAGCCTACCGGTACTTTGGAAATTGCTGGCGCTCGTGTCAGCAGCACCCGAATTCGCTTGGCTTTGGCTGAGGGTAATTTTACTGAGGTGCAGCAGTTATTGGGTCGACCGTTTACGATGACGGGACGGGTTGAGCATGGGCGTAAACTGGGGCGTGAGTTAGGGGCGCCCACAGCTAATATTCGTATTAATCGAATCCGCAGCCCGTTATCTGGCGTGTTTGCGGTGAGGGTCGACGGTGCAGGCTTAGAGTCGGCGGCGGCAGTTGCCAACGTAGGCACTCGCCCCACTGTCGATGATGGCCTCAAAGCCAATCTTGAGGTGCATTTGTTGGATCGCAAGTGCGACCTTTATGGTCAGCGACTCGAGGTCCGTTTTCTGCACAAGTTGCGGGAAGAAATTAAGTACGAATCCCTCGATGCCTTGAAGGAAGGTATCGCCAAGGATATTGATAATGCCCGCCGATGGCTGGCTCAACCCGGTCGCAGCTAATAGTTTTTACGTATGAGTGATTATAAAAGTACCCTGAATTTGCCTCAGACGGATTTTCCGATGAAGGCTAACTTATCTCAGCGAGAGCCCCAGCGCCTTAAGCAATGGCAGGAAATGGATCTCTATGGCTTGATGCGGGAGGCGGGTGCGGGAAAACCGAAATTCATCCTTCACGATGGCCCTCCCTATGCCAACGGTGAGCTGCACATTGGCCACGCGGTCAATAAAATTCTGAAAGACTTTATCGTGAAGTCTCGCGCCATGGCGGGCTTCGATGCCCCTTATGTTCCTGGCTGGGACTGTCACGGATTGCCGATTGAGCTAAATGTTGAGAAGAAAGTCGGCAAGCCCGGGCACAAGATATCAGCCTCGGAGTTCCGTCAGCGATGCAGGACTTATGCTGCTGGGCAGGTAAGCCAGCAGGCTGAAGATTTTAAAAGAATGGGCGTTGTGGGTGACTGGGACAATCCCTACCTGACGATGAACTTCGATTTTGAGGCGGACATTGTTCGGACTCTGGGACGGATTATTGAAAACGGGCATTTGCACAAGGGATTTAAACCCGTGCATTGGTGCCTCGATTGTGGCTCCGCTTTGGCGGAAGCTGAAGTTGAGTATCAGGATAAAATCTCATCGGCAGTCGATGTCGCCTTTCCAGCGGTGGATAGTGCCGCCTTCCGGAAGGCTTTTGCTTGGGATGGGGTTGAGCCGGTTGATGTGGCCATTTGGACAACAACGCCTTGGACGCTGGCGGCTAATAGAGGGGTGAGTGTCAGTGCTGACCTTGATTATGTTTTATTACAAGTTGGTGCCCGTGCGGTTGTCGTTGCAGAGGCACTAGTAGAACCCTGCGCCGCACGCTACGGTATTACTGATCCAGTGATCCTTGCGACGACGAGAGGGGAGAAGCTTGATCGGCTAACCGTGTTGCCACCTTTCGATGACATAGAAGTACCACTAATGCTGGGTAGTCACGTGACCACTGATGCAGGTACCGGCTGTGTCCATACGGCGCCTGCGCACGGTCTGGAAGATTTCGAAATCGGTAAGGCCTACGATCTGGAGGTCTATAATCCGGTGGGCGGTAATGGCATTTACCTGCCGGGCACACCCGCCCTCGAAGGGAAGCATATTTTTAGAGCGAACGACGAAATTGTTGATGAGCTCAAGACGCGGGAGCGGTTGCTCGCACACCAGCCCTACGAACACAGCTATCCGCACTGCTGGCGGCACAAAACGCCAATTATTTTCCGTGCTACTCCTCAGTGGTTTATTAGTATGTCTCAAGCGGGCTTGCTCGCCGAGGCCGAACAAGCCGTCGACAGTGTGCGCTGGATTCCCGATTGGGGGCGAGCGCGAATTGATGCAATGCTAGGAGATAGACCTGATTGGTGTATCTCGCGTCAGCGCACGTGGGGGGTGCCCATCACGTTGTTCGTGCATCGGGAAACCGGAGAGCTTCACCCGAGAACTCCCGAGTTGGTGGCAGAGGTGGCCGATCTGATAGCCGTCTCGGGCATTGATGCCTGGTTTGATCTCGAGCCGTCGGCACTTTTGGGTGATGATGCCGAGCACTACGAAAAGGTCAGCGACACCCTTGATGTTTGGTTTGATTCAGGGGTTACCCATGCCTGTGTACTGCGACAGCGTGAAGCGCTGCAAGCACCTGCGGATCTCTATTTGGAGGGTTCGGATCAACATCGTGGCTGGTTTCAGTCCTCATTGTTGACGGGTATAGGTGCCTTTGGTGAGGCGCCTTATCGGTCCGTTTTGACTCACGGTTTTACGGTCGATGGTGAGGGTCGGAAAATGTCCAAATCCTTGGGCAATATCATCCCTGCTAAGAAGGCCATGAATGATCTGGGTGCTGATATTCTGCGTCTTTGGGTCGCTTCATCCGATTATAGAAACGAGATTTCTGCCTCCGATGAAATTTTCAAGCGAACGAGTGATGCTTATCGCCGCATTCGCAACACCTCGCGTTTTTTGTTGGCTAACCTTGCGGGATTTGATCCTAGTGCGCACCAATTACCAGCAGATCAATTATTGCCCCTCGATCGGTGGATTTGTAGCCGAGCGGGTGATTTGCAGGTAGAGCTTGAAGCAGCCTATGAAACCTATCAATTTCACCAAGTGTTTCATCGGATTCACAATTTTTGCGGCGGTGAACTGGGTGGTTTTTACCTCGACATTATTAAGGATCGCCAATACACAACGCAGGTTGATTCCCATGCCAGACGGTCTGCTCAGACTGCCATGTGGCATCTTGCGGAAGCGCTGTGCCGCTGGATAGCGCCCATTCTGAGCTTCACCGCTGAAGAAATTTGGGAGAATTTACCCGGCGCCCGTGAGCGCTCGGTATTTCTGTCATCTTGGTACGCGGATTTACCTTCTGAAATTGCTGACGGCAATTTGGGCAATGCGTTCTGGGACGAGGTGATAACCGTACGCCAAGCGGTGAACCGCGCGCTGGAAGCCCGTCGTGCTGCAGGTGATCTTCGAGGTAGTCTCGATGCTGAGGTGACGCTGTACGCAGAGCCCGGGCTGTTCACACGATTACAGCATTTGGGTGATGAGCTTCGCTTTGTACTTATTACCTCCGAGGCCACACTCAAGCCTAGTGCGGGGGCACCAGCGGATGTTGTCGATAGCGATGTCCCGGGGCTGGCTGTGGCTGTGGCCGTTTCAGGACATGATAAGTGCGAGCGCTGTTGGCATAGACGACCTGACGTTGGTAATAATCAAGAGCACCCGACACTGTGCACGCGATGTATCGATAACATCGAGGGGGCAGGTGAGCATCGTCAATATGCCTGAGTCGTCTGGTTTGACCTCTCGTAGCGCTCTTTTCGGTTACGGCACTGCAGTGGTGGTGCTGTTATTAGATCAGCTTAGCAAGCACTGGGCGTCAGCAAATTTGGCGTATCGAGACCCGGTAGCGGTAACGTCATGGTTTGATTTTATGCTGGCACATAATACTGGTGCAGCTTTTAGCTTTTTGGCGGATGCCGGCGGTTGGCAGCGTTGGTTTTTTACGGTGGTGACCGTGGTGGTGAGCATCGTTCTGGTAATTTGGTTAGCTCGATTATCTCGGTCCCAGCTGTGGCTAGGCCTAGGGCTGGGGCTGGTGTTGGGCGGAGGTTTGGGCAATCTTTGGGATCGCATCGCACTGGGTTACGTTGTAGATTTTGTCTCGCTGCACTACCGTACTTGGTATTGGCCCGCTTTTAACGTTGCCGATTCGGCCATTTCAGTGGGGGCAGTCATGTTGATTGTCGACAGTTTTTTGCCCCGAAATGCGTCGCCCAGTTGAAATCAAGGAGTGGCAGATGGATGATTTGATGATTAGCGAGGGTACGCGCGTCACCCTGAACTTCGCCTTAGTGCTCGACGACGGGTCAGAGGTCGACTCCAATTTCGAGAAAGAACCGGCGTCTTTTTCGGTGGGAGATGGCTCCTTGTTACCCGGTTTTGAGCGGGCACTTTTTGGGCTCAAATCAGGAGACAAGGCAACACTTGAGATCCTTCCTGAAGAGGGTTTTGGGCAGCCTAATGACAATAACCTCCAAACAATCAAACGAGATCAATTTGACGTCGACTCGGAGCTCGAGGAGGGCATGGTTTTTTCCTTTGCCGACGCAGCTGGAGGTGAATTGCCCGGAGTGGTGAAGGCTTTCGACGCTGATGAAGTGACGGTTGATTTTAATCACCCACTGGCAGGACGTACTTTGTCCTTCCGAGTGGCCATCCATAACGTCGAGGTAGCAGAGCTCCATTAGAGCGTTCTGGTGTAGGTGAGGAGGCTTTAAATATGGACGTGTTGCTGGCTAACCCCCGTGGTTTCTGTGCAGGAGTCGATCGCGCGATCGATATTGTTAACCGTGCACTTGAGGTTTTTGGCAGCCCTATTTATGTGCGTCATGAGGTAGTTCATAACCGTTTCGTTGTCGACGATCTCCGCGATCGTGGCGCTATTTTTGTCGAGGAGCTCGATGAAATTCCAGACGATGCCATTGTAATATTCAGCGCCCATGGCGTCTCGAAGGCCGTGCAGGAAGGGGCGCGTCAACGCGGGTTGAGAGTGTTTGATGCGACCTGCCCTCTGGTCACGAAAGTCCATGTAGAAGTAGCAGCTTTTAGCGATCAAGGCCGAGAGTGTGTTCTTATCGGTCATGCTGGGCACCCGGAGGTCGAAGGCACAATGGGACAGTACGATGCCACTGCAGGTGGTCAGATGTATTTGATTGAAGACGAGGGGCAGGTCGAGCACCTGGAGGTTAAAGACCCGAACAATCTGGCCTATGTCACACAGACGACATTGTCTGTAGACGATACCGCTCGCGTCATCGATGCGCTGCGTGCAAAGTTTCCTGCGATTCAAGGGCCGCGTAAGGATGACATCTGTTACGCCACCCAGAACCGTCAAGATGCAGTGAAATCCCTTGCTGAGAGGGTCGAGCTGGTTTTGGTTGTGGGCTCCACTAACAGCTCAAACTCGAACCGTTTGCGAGAGCTCGCAGAGCGCTGTGGTGCTACAGCCCATTTGATCGACAACGCTGAGCAAATCAATGCCGAGTGGCTTGAGGGTGTGGTTGATGTGGGCGTCACAGCCGGCGCCTCTGCCCCCGAGGTGCTGGTAGCGGCAGTCATAGATAGGCTAAAGATGGAGGGTGTGGTCAGCGTTGAAAATTTGAGCGGTCGACCTGAAAACATTACCTTTTCTTTACCAAAAGCCTTGCGCATTCCTGCGAAAAACCTGGAATAGGCGACGTTCAAATACCAGTTATGGCGGCAGCTGATCTGGCGCTTGGCCGTTTTCCTAACTATTGTTTTCCCATGCTTATCTCGTCTTTATCACCAAAGTGGCTTGGGGCTTTCTCGCTGGTTGAGTTTATGGTGGTTCTCGCAATGCTAGGGACGGTCGCTACCCTTGTAACGCCGTCCTTCCGTGAGCCACTGCTCTCATGGCGACTTCATTCTGAGGCGGCTCAAATGGTATCGGCCATCTGGTTGGCCAGAGGTACAGCCGTGCGAACCGGTAGGACAACGATGCTGTGTCCGTTACAAGAAAAAAATTGTGAGGGGCTGTATCAGGAGCGCTTTGGTGTCGTTACCGAGGAGGGGGTGTTAATTCGTCAATACCAGTCGCGACCTGGGGTATCAATTACCAACCGTCGTGGCACACAGGCAGAATTTCGTATTTTGACGTGGAACCCTGAAGGGCTTGGTAGTCGCAACCTGACGTTTTTGTTTTGCACTGAAAATGCCAAAGTCAACTGGGCGGTAGTACTCAATCGCGTGGGGAGGCCTCACTTGCGCCGCGACTGGGGGACTTGTCCATCTTAATCTTCCAGCCCTAGTTTCTTGAGCCGATAGCGAAGGCTGCGAAAACTGATCCCCAAAGAGCGGGCGGCTGACGTTCGATTCCAGCGATGGGCTGTCAATGCTTCAGTGAGAATTTGTCGCTCTTGACCCGCCAAGTAAGTCTCCAGATCGCCATTAACCTCTTCCAGTAATGTCGCAGGTGCTTTGGCGCTGCCACTCTCGGCATTGCTGAAATCTGTACCTTCTTTCTGGATAACATGTTGTACCGCGCTGAAATCTTCCTGCTGTATTAAGTCCTCAATATCGATGTCACTGTTTTCAGTGAGGGCACTGGCACGGGCAAGAACATTTTCGAGTTCGCGAATATTTCCTGGGAACGCATGACTCATTAGATGGGCTAGCGCAGAGTCGGTGAGGCCTCTGGGTGGAATCCCCTGATCCTCAGCAATTTTTTTGAGAATATGTGCAGACAGCACCGGAATATCATCTAGGCGCTCTCTAAGCGAAGGTACTTGAAGCCCAATGACATTGATCCGGTAGTAGAGATCATCACGGAATTGGCGCTCTTGCACCTCTTGAGCAAGGGTTTTGTGTGTGGCACTGAGTAGACGAACATCAATAGGGATCTCCGTTTCACTGCCAACCGGTCGCACGGATTTTTCCTGAATGACTCGCAGAAGTTTGACTTGCATTGGCAGGGGCAAATCGGCGATTTCATCAAGGAGTAAGGTGCCACCGTTTGCGGCTAAAAACAGCCCTGACTTATCGGCAGTTGCACCAGTAAAGGCTCCTTTTTTATGGCCAAAGAGCTCGCTTTCGACCAGATCAGGTGGAATGGCACCACAGTTTACGGCGATAAAGGGCTGATCATGCCGGGGCCCCGTTTGGTGGATTAAGCGTGCTACAACCTCTTTTCCAGTGCCGGACTCACCATGAATGTGAACCGGTGCTTGGGATCGAGCCACTTTCCGGATTTGCACTCGAAGTTTTTCCATTACCTTTGTGGTTCCCACCAAGATGTCCTCTGACACGTCGGCGGATGACTGAGCAGTTTTCAGCGCATGAGCTACGAGCTCGCGAAG
The DNA here is from genome assembly GCF_051201645.1 of Luminiphilus sp. nBUS_16. Classification (GTDB taxonomy): domain Bacteria; phylum Pseudomonadota; class Gammaproteobacteria; order Pseudomonadales; family Halieaceae; genus Luminiphilus. The sequence goes on from NZ_CP179205.1 coordinate 872,953, forward strand.
CTTCTCTAGGGCCAAAGGTTTTGTGACGAAATCGAAGGCACCGAGCTTGAGTGCTTCAATCGCGCTTTCAACACTGCCGTGTGCCGTGATCATTGCGACAGGAACGTCTGGAAAATGGTTTTGCATATGCTCGATGAGCGTCAAACCATTGCCATCTGGCAACTTCATGTCTGTCAAACATAGATCGGGCGTCTGATTTTTTAATGAGGCTTTGGCTTCTGCCAGTGATGACGCTTTGAGAGTGGTCAGTTGCATGCGGCTCAGAGTTATCTCAAGTAGCTGCAAAATATCGGGTTCATCGTCGACGACCAGTACAGTTGGATTTTTCATGACACAGATGACACTCGATCGAAGGTAATTCGGAATGCGCTCTCACCAGCCGCTGTGCGTCGGTAGGTTAGTCTTGCGCTATTGATCTCACAGAGTTCTTTGCATAGGTATAAGCCCAAGCCGCTACCGTGTTTTGACGTAGTAAAAAACGGTTCAAACAAGCGGGGCAGATTATACTCGGCGACGCCCAACCCAAAGTCTACAACGTCCAGATGTACCAGATGGCCCTGCTTATCTACGATTGTGTCAAGTCTAATACGAGAGCTGTCACCTTCTTCCAAGGAGTGTCTCAATGCGTTATCTAACAAGTTGGAGAGTACCCGCTTCAGGTGTTCTGAATCCATTGAAATGGTAATGGGAGTCACCTCAAAGTCAGAAATAACAACGTCACAGCGTTGTTGCTGCAATGAGCGATATTCTTCCACGTAAGTATGCAGCCAGCGGTTTAATAGAATGTCGGTGGGCTTGGGTGCCTGACGTCTAGAGACCTCGGAAACGCTATCAATGATATCGCTCACCCGACGGCTATTACTCACCAATATGTCGCACAGAATGCCATCAGCGGCATCAACGGTGCTGCTCTCGGTGAGTAGCTGCGCAGCATGACTGATGGCCCCCAATGGATTACGTATCTCGTGAGCAATACTGGCGGTCAATTTACTTAAGGAATTGAGCTTCAAAGACTGTGCAAATTGGGTGACGGGTGTGTAATCCTCAATAAATATGAGGCTGCTGTTAGCGACATTCTCACTGAGCGCGACAAATGACGCCACCATGGTGGGACCGTCCTCCGCAATTCGAAAAGGCTCTGGGAGGTCGGTGTTTGTCTCGCACCATTCCTGATACTGATTGGCCAAGTCAGGACTGATACTCAACAAATGGACCCGTTCTCCCGCGCTCAAACCCAGTAATGTTTCGGCGGCTTCGTTGATACAAAGGGCTGTGCCTGTGTTATCGGCAAGCAGGATGCCAGTTTCCATGTGGACAATAATTTGTTCGTTAAGTCGTTGTAGGGCCTCTACCTTTGCTTTTGCCTCAAGGGCGTCAGCCTCCGCCTGTGCCAGTCGTGAGGTCATAACTTGGACCAATAACGATAAAGCAAATAACAGGCTGCCTAGCAGGCCAGCAGAGAGAAGCATGTTCAGTGTGGCCTCACTTCGGCTTACCATCCAAGCGGTGTCCATGAGTACAGCGAGCACTGCGATTGCGGCGATTACGGTAGCCAGAATGCGCTCTCTTATGATGGCGGCGGCAGCGAAAACAGTGATCAAATAAAGCACAGACAAACCGCTGAGAATGCCTCCTGCTGCGCCAACAACTATGGCAATAACAGTAATATCAAAAAGAAGAAGGCCAAAAATATGGGTCTGAGACCCAGAGACAACACGCCCAAGAGGCCCCACTAATAGCAGGGCTGACACGAGTAAAAGAGTCGTTCCTGCAATAAACATGTCTTGATCGAGTTGAGAAACCAATTCAGAGCCGTCGGCGATGATCAGCAGTGACAAAAGTGCAATAGCTAACAGCGTTCGGCAGGCGTTATAAATGACGAAAAGGCGCCGCATTGCCAGATGCGTCAGGCCATCCTGAGTGCGGTTGTCAGCCTTTTTGGCCGTGTCGATTTGGATGAATTCCTGAATCGGTAATTTACTATTCATGGGATTACTATAGCAGTCGAGCTCAAAAGGGCTGTACTCAAATCATAATAGGTTGCAGCCGCAGTGAGGAGCGCTAAACTGCCTTCCGCAACCGTTAGGCCGGAGTGTCCAGATGAACCTGTGTATGGGTCAGATCAATACTTTTGTGGGCGATTGGCAGGGTAACTGTGAACGAGTTATCGCTGCCTGCAAAAGCGCGTACGCAACATCCCCTGAGGCTGTTGTGGTGTTTCCTGAACTGACGTTGACAGGTTACCCGCCCGAAGACTTATTGTTGCGTCCTAGCCTCCAACAGGATGCTGATGCCGTCCTTGCGCAGCTATGTGCGGAGTTACCGCCAACTTTGTGGGTTGTTGTGGGATACCCCCGGCAGAGAAGCGATGGCCTCTACAACAGTGCGGGGGTTATTCATGGCGGTGAAATAGTGGCTGAGTACGACAAACAGTCGTTGCCCAATTATCAGGTTTTCGATGAAAAGCGCTACTTTCAGGCTGGCTCTGGGGCCACTGTGGTCGATATTGAGGGTGTCAAGGTGGGCATCACAATATGCGAGGATATTTGGGAGCCTGATCCGATCGCCGGTGCACGGGCAGCGGGGGCACAGCTGCTGATTAACTTAAACGCATCGCCCTTCCATCGAGGCAAACCTCAAGAGCGGCAAGCTATGGTGTCCGAGCGGGCGCGGGCAAACGATCTCCCTGTGGTTTATGTCAATCAGGTAGGAGGTCAGGATGAGCTGGTTTTCGATGGCGGCTCTTTTGCTGTTAATCGGGACGGTACCGTGGCGGTGTCTGCTGTCGACTTTGAGGAGGCGCTGTGTTGGCTCGAAGTTCACAACGAAGATTCCGATAAGCCGACCATTCGTGACGGTGCTCGAGCTCAAGCTCGGGATGATGTGGCCGCGGTATGGCAGGCATTGGTGCTTGGTGTCCGTGATTACGTGAACAAGAATGGTTTCCCAGGGGTGGTTTTGGGTCTCTCCGGAGGCATTGACTCTGCAGTGACTTTGGCCGTGGCGGTCGATGCGTTGGGTGCTGAGCGTGTGAACGCTGTGATGATGCCTTTTCGCTATACGGCATCAATATCGATTGAGGATGCCGAAGCGCAAGCGGCTGCAATGAGTGTCGCCTATCGCTCCATATCGATTGAGCCCCTTTACGAGTCCTTCACGGGTGCTCTTGCAGGGGAGTTTCAGGGCCTAGCGGCCAATATTACCGAAGAGAACTTACAGGCTCGGTGCCGAGGGGTCTTATTGATGTCGATTTCAAATAAGAAAAACCTTTTGGTACTGACGACCGGTAATAAGAGTGAGCTCGCTGTGGGTTACTCCACGCTTTACGGGGACATGGCGGGGGGATTCGATGCGCTTAAAGATTGTCCCAAAATGCTGGTTTATGCGTTGGCACGCTATAGAAATAGCCTGACCCCCTGTATTCCTGAGCGGGTCATTACCCGGCCACCATCCGCCGAATTGGCCCCGGATCAAAAAGATGAAGATAGCCTGCCGCCTTACGAGGTGCTTGATGCCATCATTGAGCACTATGTCGAGCAGGATATGAGCGCGCAAGAGATTGTTGCCCTGGGGTTTGCTGATAGCGATGTGCGACGGGTCGTGCGACTTGTTGACCTCAATGAGTACAAGCGCCGACAAGCACCTGTCGGTGTTCGTATTACACAACGAGGTTTTGGACGAGACCGTCGCTATCCGATTACCTGGGCTTGGCGCGGGCGTTAAAGCTTCAGCTTTTGTTTATGGCCCGCCTAGCTTTTTGGCCGGTAGTCAAATTGCGGCGGTTCGGGTGGGTCGAAAAGTCCCAAGGAAATTTGATTGATCCAGGAGCGGTGCAGACCATTCAAGTCATATTCGCTAACGAATTCACCGTTACTATCGAGACTGGGGTGGTCGGGGAAATTCTCATTAAGCACCGCAATTGAATCTTTAGCGAGATCGGTGAAATCTAGAAGAATGTACGCCTGAGCCATGATGGCAAGGCCGTCCGCGACGGAGGGCGTCTGCTGCATGTGCTCGACAACGTATCGGCCGCGATTCAGTGCTGCCATATAAGCACCTCGCCGAAAATAGTAATTGGCTACGTGAACTTCATGCCGGGCCAACATGTTGCGCATGTGCACCATACGCGCTCGAGCATCGGGGGCGTAGGCACTGTCAGGAAAGCGCGCAAGCAGCTGAGCAAACTCTGCGAAAGCCTCTTTGATGTGAGAGACATCCCGTTTCGTGTCGTCGGTGGGTACAAAGGATGCGAGGAAGCCGCCCTCCATATCAAAGGCAGAGAGGCCTTTCATATAATACGCGTAGTCGACATTTGGGTGCTGTGGGTGCAGCCGAATAAATCTGTCGGCAGCTTCGATGGCCGCTTCGAATTCATAGGCGCCGTAATGTGCGTAGACCAACTCTAGCTGCGCCTGTTCTGCGTAACGGCCGAAAGGGTAGCGACTCTCGAGTAATTGAAGTGTTCTGATGGCCGTATTGAAGTTACCGCTGTCCAACGATCGCTGGGCCTCGAGGTAGATTTGTTGCTCCCCGTTGTCGGCTATCTCTATATCGTCTTTACCAAACCACGAGCACGCGCTGATCGAGACGGCCAGGGCGATAAATGCGATCCATTTGGCGGCAAGGCGCATGGGCTGTAATAGGTCCGAGTACAAAAGCTTGTAATCCTCTAGGCAAAGCGTTCTCATTCCCCATTGTAACGCCAACAGGGCTCTCGCCGCCAAACAAATGGCGCGGCCCGAAGTATACGCCAAGATTGATTAGGCATGAGGTTTCTGTGAGTCACGATAAGTCCGACAGCATCGACGGTGAGGCGACCATCTCGCGTGAGCTCCATGGCAGCCGTTTTGATCAGGCTGCGGCCATTTTATTTCCCGAATTCTCCAGATCCCGCCTGCAATCTTATATCGGGGCTGGAACCCTCACCCTTGATGGCAAGGCTGTACGAGCCAAAGATAAAGTGGCTCAGGGGCAGCATGTCCTGCTGGCGGCGGCGGTGGAGCCCGCTGTGAGCTGGTCAGGTGACTCACGCCCCCTCGATATTGTTTATGAGGACGAGCATCTGCTCGTTGTCAATAAGCCAACGGGAGTCGTCGTGCATCCCGCAGCGGGCCATGCCGACGGTACCTTGGTTAACTCCTTAATTGGGTATGCCCCTGAGCTGGAGCAGTTGCCCCGTGGCGGTATCGTGCACCGATTGGATAAGGACACAACGGGCATTATGTTTGTTGCTCGCTCGTACTTGGCGCATCAGTCACTGGTAAAGCAGCTTGCAGCGCGCTCAGTTAAGCGTATTTATGCCGCGGTCTGTCGCGGTGCGCTTTCTGGTGGAGGCTCGGTCGATGCGCCAATTGGACGGCATCCCTCGGTGCGAACGCGTATGGCGGTTACCGAAGGCGGAAAACCTTCGGTAACCCATTATCGGATCGCCGAGCGATTCGGCCATCATACTGCGCTATCGGTCAGTTTGGAGACGGGAAGAACCCACCAGATAAGAGTGCACCTTGCCTCTAGGAATAACCCACTTATTGGTGACCCTGTGTACGGTGGTCGTCCTAGGCCCCCAGCGGGTGCCAGCACCGAGCTGCAAACAATGCTTCGCACTTTTTCCAGGCAGGCGTTGCACGCGCAGACCTTGGCCTTCGATCACCCAGCGACAGGGGAGCGCTGTCAGTTTGAAACACCGCTACCCGATGACCTTGTGGGGCTGTTAGACGTGCTCCGTACTCACGACGCTAATCAGCTGCTGTGACGCCTGTTTTGATGGATGTTCTTTCGGCAGATGTGGGTATATCGTGTATTCATGCGTTCACCACGCTTCGCTCACAAGGGTCCAGTGATGCACCGTTTAATAGCCTGAATTTCGGCGATCATGTTGGTGACGACCCGCTAGCTGTGACCTCAAACAGAGAGGCTTTGCGGCGCGCCTTGCCAGGTCAGGCTGCAACCCGTTGGCTGCGACAAGTTCACGGAACTGATGTGGCCGCCGCCCATGCAATTTCTGAAGGCGAAGTGCCTGTTGCAGATGCCGTGTGGACCGATCAACCGGGTTTGGCACTGGCGGTGATGACAGCCGATTGTTTGCCTATCGTTTTGGCTGGAGTTCGTGGTGATTGGGTGGCTGTCGTCCATGCGGGGTGGCGAGGGCTGGCGGCGGGTATTGTTGAGGCTGCGTTCGAGGCGGTGCCGGGAAATCCTACAGAAACTCGCGCATGGTTTGGGCCCGCTATAGGCGCCTGCTGTTTCGAGGTTGGTTCAGAGGTCCGTCAAATCTTCTTAAAACGCTTTGGGGTGGTGGCTGCAGCGAGTTTCAAGTCGACCAAAAATCCTGATAAATATCTCGCAGATTTGGCGGGTTTGGCCGCCTGCCGATTACGAGCATTGGGTATTGCAGCAGTTTCAGATTCTGGACACTGCACGGTTTGTGAGTCAGACCGTTTTTTCTCCCATCGCCGAGACGGTACGACCGGGCGCATGGCCACTGTGGCGATGATACTGCCCAAATAACATTCCCCACTTGAAATTAGAGCTTCAAGGCGCCATTTAATAGTTCAGGGCATGAGGCCCAAAGAACATGGTGAGGGGATAGTCACATGCGTATGGATAAGCTAACCAATCCGCTACAAAACGTACTGGCAGACGCGCAATCGCTGGCTGTGGGCCGCGATCAGCAGTTTATTGAGCCGATACACATTCTCAAGGCACTGCTTGATCAATCTGGGGGGTCCGCGAGCCCTCTGCTGCAGAAGGCGGGTGCTAACGGAGCTCAACTCACGGAGGCCGTAAGCGCTGCCTTGTCCCAGTTGCCAACGGTGAGTGGGGGATCGGGCGATGTGCACTTATCTCAAGATTCCAGTCGTTTGCTGAATCGGGCTGATAAATTGGCCCAGAAGCGCAACGATAGCTATTTATCCTCTGAACTTGTTTTGTTGGCGCTGGCTGATGACAGCTCCCCAGTGGCGAAGCTGATAGCGAAGTCAGGTGCGAGCCGCGCCTCTCTGGAGCAGGCCGTTGAAGAGGTGAGAGGTGGTGAGGGCGTGAATTCGGCGGAGGCCGAGGCCTCTAGACAGGCCCTTGAGAAGTACACGATAGACCTCACCGAGCTCGCCGAGATCGGTAAGCTAGATCCCGTTATTGGTAGAGATGACGAAATACGACGGACTATTCAGGTGCTGCAGCGCAGGACTAAAAATAATCCTGTGCTCATTGGTGAGCCCGGTGTCGGCAAGACGGCAATTATTGAGGGCTTAGCTCAGCGCGTTATTAACGGTGAAGTGCCTGAGGGGCTAAAAAATAAGCGTATTCTTTCATTGGATCTCGGTGCTTTGCTGGCGGGGGCGAAATTTCGCGGCGACTTCGAGGAGCGCTTAAAAGCGGTTCTCAATGAGCTTTCCAAAGAAGAGGGACGAATTATTTTATTCGTTGATGAGCTACACACGATGGTGGGGGCTGGAAAATCTGAGGGCTCTATGGATGCGGGCAACATGCTCAAGCCCGCATTGGCGAGAGGCGAACTGCACTGTGTAGGTGCGACAACTCTCAATGAATATCGTCAGTTTGTAGAGAAGGATGCCGCGCTGGAGCGACGTTTTCAAAAAGTGCTCGTAGATGAGCCTTCAGAGGAGGATACGATTGCTATTCTTCGCGGACTCAAAGAGCGATATGAGGTGCATCACGGTGTTGCCGTTACTGATAGTGCCATTATCGCCGCCGCGAAACTCAGTCAACGTTACATTACTGATCGCCAGTTACCCGATAAAGCGATTGATCTGATTGACGAGGCTGCGAGCCGTATTCGCATGGAGATTGACTCAAAGCCAGAGAGTATGGATCGATTAGAGCGGCGACTGATACAACTGAAAATCGAGCGTGAGGCCGTTAACAAAGATCAAACCGAAGCGGCACAAAAGCAAGTGGCTTTGCTCGAAGAGCAAATTGCTGAGCTCGATCAAGAGCTGTCTGATCTTGATGAGATCTTGACCGCCGAGAAGGCTGCTGTTCAGGGTGCTGCAAAGATCAAAGCCGCTATAGAGCAAGCCAAATTAGATTTGGAGATGGCCCAGCGAGCGGGTGACTTGACGCGAATGTCAGAGATTCAATACGGGGAGTTGCCTGAGCTTAACAAGCAGTTGGGTATTGCGGAGCAGGTGGAGCAAGGGCCCACGCAGCTGCTACGGAATCGAGTGACCGAAGAGGAGGTTGCTGAGGTCGTTTCCCGGTGGACGGGAATTCCTATATCGAAAATGCTCGAGGGTGATCGCGAGAAATTGCTGCGCATGGAGTCAGTGCTCCATGAACGCGTGGTGGGCCAGGATGAGGCTGTCATTGCTGTTGCCAATGCTGTGCGACGGTCTCGAGCAGGGCTGAGTGACCCCAACCGACCCAATGGTTCTTTTTTGTTTCTTGGGCCCACGGGAGTCGGTAAAACCGAGCTCTGTAAAGCTTTAGCGGGTTTTGTTTTCGACAGTGACCAGGCCATGGTGCGACTCGACATGTCGGAGTTCATGGAGAAGCATTCTGTTGCCCGACTCATCGGGGCACCCCCCGGTTACGTGGGCTATGAGGAGGGCGGTTATCTCACCGAAGCCGTTCGGCGCCGTCCTTACTCCCTCTTGCTCCTTGATGAGATCGAAAAGGCCCATCCTGATGTATTCAACATATTGCTTCAGGTATTGGAGGACGGTCGCCTGACCGACGGTCAGGGCCGCACCGTAGACTTCAAAAATACAGTCATAGTCATGACGTCTAACCTGGGCTCTGATCTTATTCAAGAGATGGCCGGGAGTGAGCAATACGACGCTATGAAAGCGGCGGTCATGGGGGTTGTGGGGAGTCATTTTCGTCCTGAGTTTATTAATCGCGTTGATGAGACTGTGGTATTTCATCCCCTTGCGCAGGCACAAATTCGAGGTATTGCAAGTATTCAGATTGAAAACCTGAGGGAGCGGCTGGCTGAACGTGATCTGGCATTGCGGTTATCGGATGATGTGCTGGACCACCTGGCTGAGGCAGGGTTTGATCCCATTTTTGGAGCCCGACCCCTGAAGAGGGCTATTCAGCAGCTGCTGGAAAACCCCTTGGCCCAGCAAATTCTGCAGGGCGATTATGCCCCCGGGGACACAATAGAGGCGCTATTAGAGGGCCAGAAAATCATCTTAAGTCGACAACAGTAAGCAAACTCAGCAGTTGTAATCGCAAAGCGATTACTGACGCTCTTTTAAGGCTCACTTTGGTGCAGGCTCCCTAATTGTTTTACGGGGAGCAACTTGATGGATTCAGGTCTAAAGGGGTGGCTGGGGTGAGTCGCTGTGTTGCCTTAACAGCTAGCTTGGTCTTACGCAGGCCCTTTGGGCGCGGCGGCAGAGGTGTCCATAATTGCGGGAAAGCAGCGGATTTCCACGCTGGGTTTTCCCTTCTAGAGCTCGTCATTGTGTTGGGCCTTGTAGGCGTCCTAGCGACGCTTGCCCTGCCCAGCTATCAAAATTATTTGAGAACAGCGACGGTGAGAGAGGGGGCTATGAGCTTGTTGGCTTTAGCCCTGTTGCAAGAACGTCTGCGCATTACCCGCGGCGAGTATCAGCCAGTGTCGGTGTTATTAACTTATCAGCCTCTCTCGGACCGGCTGCGCCGTCATTATCGGTTGGCTGCAGCGGTGTCAAAGCGCCCGTCTGAGTTTGTGCTCTCGCTGAATCCAACAGTAACAGCGGGAGGCTATCCCTCTCTGACGCTAGATAGCCGGGGGCGGCGTGAACCAGCTCAACATTGGCCCTGAATTTTTTCTGATTAGCTTCCCATGTTGCTAGATGCTCTGATCGCAAGCGTTCTCGGTACGATCATTTTACTGAGCTTGTTTATTTTGACCGAGAACATTCTCCTAACCGATGCCGAAAACTTAAAGTTGACGGTCTCTCACACTCACCTGCGCAGCGTTGAGGGATATTGGCGGCGCGCGAAATTCTTGGGTCAGGAGATTCAAGTGGGCGACAGGCTCTGCCGGCTTTACCCGCAATGGGTGCAAGGTTGGTGTGATGATTGGATGCAGATTAAGGCTGAATGGCATATCGATGCCGTGTTGTGTATTGCAAGGGGTCAAGATGAGATCTTTGCAACAATACGAATGCGTAGCCACCGTTGCCCGATTGGCGATGGACCCGTGCTGCAATACCGGTGGCCCGCATTTTAATGTGGAGTCGGTTCTGTCGAACTGCTGGTTCAACATCAGCAAACAATCAGTGCACAGCGACAGGTTTTTCTTTGGTCGAGGTATTAATTGCGTTAGCACTCGGTACTTGGTTGGTGTCATCGGTTGGCTTAACGGCACAGCGGTTGTGGCTTATGGCACGCTTATCGAGTGATGAGGTCGAATTGGCCGAGCGCGGTGATTTTGCGTTGTGGCATTTGTCTCAGGCTTTACTGAGTGCCTCGCCGATCACTAACGCAGGCGTTGATTTGTCGCCCTGTGGTGTATTTCAGTCAGGGCGCGATAGCGCGGATAGCGCAAAAACAGGCGTGGGAATTCGGGTGGTCAGGCGAGGGCAGTTTCCGTGCTTGCCTTCCAAAAATATTCTGGAAAATTTGCCTTTTCTTATTGTAGAGCAGGCGCGATTAGGTCTCGAGACGAGGTGTGAGGAGAGTGCACCGTCTTTGGGTTGGCTCGAAGGTTCTGCCCGTGATTTTGCATTAGCGTCTGGCGAGGCCGCTGGTACTCCGTCTCGCATTAAGATCGTTACTGAGGATTGCTCGACCGTTATCTCTGCGAAATATTCTGGGTTAAGACGCCTTTATTACCTGAGAGATTTTGCATGGGATGAGGGTGATGGTTTTGGCGCGCTCATGATGAAGACCTGGAGGCCGGAACACCGAGACTTTGGTCGCGCAGAAATGCTGGTGCCTGGAGTGGTTAATTGGATTGTCGAACCCGTGAGATTTTCAGTAGGGACCTCGAGCGGGGAAAACCGGCAACTGGTGGTTGGTGTCAACCTCAGCCTGACCTTGCGGAGTGTGCGCTCAGGTTTCAATGGCCTTACCGCACCACAATTAGCGTATCCAGCGTTATCTGAGGGCTCGAGTCAAAGGATGACAGTGGCAGCCTTGGTGCTTAGTCGGAATCTGCGCGCCCCCGCATTTTATGAGCGAATCCCGTGATCGAACGAGTAAAAGGGGAGTCTCTGGGCGCTGGTAAGCATCAGTCTGGAGCGATATATATCGCCATTGTTGTGGTGATCTGCCTTGTCACCACATTAATCCTGCTGGCCGCTTACGAGGGATCTGTGGTTGGTCTGCTGAGACATGGCGCCCAAAAACCTGTTGTTGATGGCCTTGTGCGCCGTCCTACGAGCTCAAAACTCTAGAATTTTTCCTAGGTAGACCTGATTCACATTCATCGGCTCTCGTATTATAACTTACGAAACGCATTTCAAGACGCGTCTTGCAATGCAAAACACAACAGCAGGCGATTAATGTTGGGGTATTGGCAGTTAATTGTCAGTTTTAGGTGATGCTATGCCGAGCTCAATGAATAAAAGGTCAGGATTTACGCTGATAGAACTTCTCATCGCCATCGCTATTGTGGGAGTTCTGGCAGCAACGGCTTATCCCTCCTATCGAGAGCACATTCGAAAGGGGAATCGGGCGGCAGCTCAGGCTTTTATTTTGGAAATAGCACAGCGTCAGCAGCAGCATTTCATAAACAGTCGAGCTTATGCGACAACACTCACGGCCTTGGGCTTTCCGGCGGACGTGCTTTCGGCCTTCCCCGGGAGTACCTCTATAGCGAACGACGTAGCGCCCTTTTACACCATAGGAAGCACTGATCTAGGTGCTTCTAATGGTCCACCACCGTCCTTTCTGCTTCGTCTACAACCTGTTGTAGAAAGTGTGCAGCTGGGTGATGGGACTCTCTGCATGACCAATGCGGGGGCTCGAACCCGGAACTGCCAAACCGGCGGTGCCACGGAGGCGTGGTAATGAAAAGGTCGGACGGATTTACGTTGGTTGAGTTGCTGATGGGGCTCGCTATTTTGTCCATCGTGACCACGACTGTGGTCCCCTCTTTTTCTCAGTTACTTGCGGAGCAGCGTCTCAGGCAAGTCAGTAATGAACTTCGGTTGTCTTTGGCACTGGCCAGATCGGAGGCAATAAAGCGTAATGAGTCAGTCAATGTGCTGCCCACAGCAACGAATTGGAGTGATGGCTGGTGCGTGGAGATTGATGCGGCTGCTGGCTGCACTCAGACGCCACTAGGAGCTTATGTGGTTCCGCAAAGTATCAGGGTGAATGGCCATTCTGAGGTGACTAAAGTCGCGTTTAATAGTTGGGGGAGGTCGGGTAATTGTCCCCGATTTGAAATTGAGACATCTGTAGCTGACCGCACGTGCAGCGTCTGTCTTTACGTCGAAACTGACGGTCGCGCTATCGCAGCGCCCGGAGTTTGTGCCAATCAATGTCCCGGTGTGAGCTCCGACTATTCGTGGTCCGGAGCGTGCAGCTCATGACTGTAAAAAGCGACAGCGGATTTACTCTGATCGAAGTGCTGGTCACTTTTTTGATTACTTCCGTTGGGCTCTTGGGGTTGGCGGCGTTGCAGGTCAACGTTATGAATGACCAGTTTGAGGCAATACAGCGGGCTCAAATAACAGCAATGGTTGACGACATGGCCGCGAGGATCCGCATGAACCCCAAAGCGGCGGAAGCGGGGACTTACACACAGGATCTGATTGAGGGGGGTGCTGGCTACTATGGGTCGCTGGACGTGCAGCCAGCGTGCTCCTCCCCAACAGCAGTGCTTCGCGATCTTTGTGATTGGAATCGCACGATTGCCGGTGCGGCCCGAGTGTCTGAGGGGCAAAATCTTGCATCGCCGTTAGGGGCGCGTGGTTGTATTGAGTCAGCTGCTGCAAGTGGGAGTGGTGAAACGATTATCCGAGTGAGCATTGCCTGGCAGGGCATGATGAACTCGGTTGCACCGTCAGCCTCCTGCGGTAGTGGTCAGTACGGAAGCGAAAATCTACGTCGTGCTGTTTACCGTGATGTTGCCGTGAGATGAACATGGGCCCGCCAACTAGCGCTCGCAAGCAGCACGGCGTGGGTTTAATCGAGATCATGATCGCAATGGCTCTAGGTATCGTTGTTGTCTTGGGTATCACAACACTATTCGCCGATACGAGTAGAAGTCTGGCGAGTGTCGATCGATCGGGTCGTCAAATAGAAAATGCGCTATTTACGCTGGAGGTTTTAGCTGCCGAGCTTTCTTTGGGCGGTTATTGGGGTGGTGCAAATTACCCCGTCGATGCAGAGACACAAATTTTCGTCTTAGGGGAAGTGCCTGACTCAGTTCCCTCAGAACTGAGTTGGAATGTTGCTAGCGAGTCGCCTCCAACCTGTCTTGGTGTTGGTGGGATCATTACTAACACGAGTAACAACGCTAAAGCCGAGCTCGCTTTTGCTATGGAATATCCGCTGTTCTCGGCGCCGGGAGCTTCGCTGAATCGAGAAATAAATGCGGGTAAATGTGGTGGTGTGACGGCGCAGGCAAATGAGAGTTCGAACTATTTTGTGATTCGGCGTGCCGGCAGCTGTGCGACCGGAGCACCGCCAAAGCCGGTACTCAATCAATGCCGGCCCTTGGGGGATTATTTTCACCTCCAGACCAATGGTTGCTATTCCGAAAACCTAGGACTGTCTGGTGGCGAGATAAAGCTTGAAAAAGTTAACGATGCCAATGTGGAAGGGCTTCTGCCCTACACCAGCTTCGACTGTGAGTCTCCAGCGCCAATTTATAGATTTGTGTCGCGGATTTATTTTGTTGATCAAAATGGCACTTTCACCCGCTTGTACTTAGATGGCGTGGGTGGTGCTCTGGGGTTCAAGGCAGAGGTGCTTGTTGAGGGCGTCGAATTGCTTCGCTTCGAATGGTTTATCGATACGAATGGAGATGGTGAGTACGACCGGGTCACGCAAACTCCTGACGCCGTTGAATGGCCTAACGTAATTGGTGTGAAAATTTGGACTGTTGTCCGATCAACCGAACGGGAGCCGGGGTACTCCGACGCGGCAACTTATACGATCGCCGGAGAGTCTTGGTCAGTGCCCTCTGCAAATAAAAACTTCCGCAGGGTGGTGCACAGTAAAACCGTGGATATCGTCAACATTGGTGGTCGCAGGCGGTGATGTCACCTATGAAAGAGCGAGGATTGGTGTTGCTGGTCGCGTTGATCATGCTGCTATTAGTTACCATCATGGGGGTGGCGGCTGCTAGTCAAGTTCAAAATAACTTGAGGGTGGTTTATAACGTCGAGGCTCGAAGCGCTGCAAGAAATGCAGCACTGACAGCAATTCAAGAGGCGATAGCAACACCGGGGTTTCTCCAAGGGGAGCAGGCTTTTACCTCGGGATGTAACGGCAGTAGTTATGCCCGCTGTCTCGACCTCACTGGCGATGGCGTTGAAGACGATATTGTGGTCGAAATGTCCCGGCCACGTTGTATTTCTGCATATCCACTTCGCAACTCTCAGCTCAATGCGCTCAGTGATCCTAAAGATGCGAGTTGCTTTACCCCAGGCCTCTATTCTCTCTGCGCAGAGGCGCTATGGGAGGTCACGGCTGTGGCGAGTGATGCAACCACTGGTGCCAAAGTGGAGGTGCGGCAGGGGTTGCAAACACGCACCACCCTAAACTTATTGGCGTCAGCGTGTAGCTGATAGCGATAACTCAAAGTACGGGAGTCGGTGTATGAGCAGGCCATCAGATCGATTTTTCTTAGGGTATATCGTCGCGCTTATTATGGCTCCCTGCTTTGCTTTAGCTGAAGATATTGACCTGTTTGCCAGTGGCCTCACGACTGAAGGGGTTAGCGATACTTTACCCAATGTGATTTTTGTACTGGATAACACGTCTAATTGGTCTCGGCAGAGTCAGAAGTGGCCCGGGGGTTTAAAGCAGGGGCAGTCCGAGGTGCTGGCAATACGCAATACGATGGCGGCCCTGCCTGACAACGTTGACGTAAACGTTGGTATTTTCGAATTTACAACTCAGGGTAACGCTAATCAGGATGGTGGGTATGTTCGGTTCGACCTGCAACCGTATCAGGGGGCCAAAGCCGCTTTTAACACAACGCTCGATGAGATCTATGAGGGTATTAACGATCCAAATGAGAAGCGTAATTCCAACAGTTCTCTGGGGAACTTGGTGGCAGATTTCTATCACTATCTGGCAGGGGATGCCTCTCTTTTTAGTGGCGCAGGAACCCCGTCTGCTCTTGCAGACGCGGGCGGCTACGCAGTGCCTTGGAGCCGTTTCGCTTCGCCTTTAACTTCGGCCATGCTCTGCACAAAGACCTACATGATTTTTATTGGTAATCCTGATTCCAACGGTCCCGAATCTGATGATCAAAGCAATTCAACGGCGTTAGCTGAGCTTTACGCCGATTTCAATATGACGCCCCCAGCGGCATTAGCTGGAGCGCCCTCGGGTGGCTTGAGCATGCCTAAATACCAAACGCGTTCGGTATCCCAGGGGAGCACTAACCAGATAGATTTGGGTTTTTCGGCGCAGTGCTACGCGGGGCCTTCAGCGTGCTCTGGTGGTATTTTTGGGGCGCCATCTGAGGCTGCTTCGATAACGGCAGCATGCGTTGATGCTGCTGCTGGATGTTTTTGCAGTGCCAGTAACGCTAAGACCAACCGCAGTAAAAGCGGCTGCCCTGGTCAGGGCAACAGCCAGCAGTACAAGTACCGAGTTTTTCAAAACCCCGGAGTGACAGAAGATGGCGGGCACTCGGCGACGGATCTTCTCATCGACGGTGTTGATTACAACTTTGATGATTGGACTAAATTTCTCAAAGAATTTGGCGTCCCGGTGACGGTCACCGGCGATGACGGTAGCACCGAGATTTATCGAGCTCAGGTCACCACTTATACGGTTGATGTTTATAACGCCAAGCCCAATGCACTCCACTCCGCACTGCTTGATAGTGCCGCAGAGCAGGGGGGTGGTTACAGACAATCAGCAACCAACGCCGCGGAGCTTGAGGCGGCACTGAATCGCGTATTTGGCGATATTATCGACATTAATACGTCTTTCTCCGCGGTAACTCTACCGCTGTCCTCGGCCAATCGAGCGCAGGCCGACAATCGCGTATTTGTCGGTATGTTCAGGCCTGGTGCTGATCGTGAGCCACGGTGGTTGGGGAATCTTAAGCAGTATCAGCTTGCCTTTTTCAACGGCCAGATTGAATTAGCCGATGTAAATCTTGAGCGCGCGATCAACCCTCAAACGGGTTTTTCTCAGTCTTGTGCAACCAGTTTTTGGACCTCTGATACGAGCGATGTCGATGCCTCGATGAGTGGTCTTCAGCCGTATTTTGATGGATTAGCCCTTGATCCAAATCCGGTTAGCACGTGTTCGCCCACTGTGCTTGCGGGTCGCAGTGTTTTGTCTGACTCTCCCGACGGCCCATTTGTTGAAAAAGGAGGTGCTGCACAGCAAATCCGAAATCAAATTACATCGTCAGGAGCTAGCGCCAGGGTTGTTTTGACTGAGTCGGGGCAGGCGCTACGCGCGCTTAGCGTCAATGATCTTAGTGATGCTGCGTACTACCGTTATGTGGTCGGGGAAAACCCGGGTTTACGAGGAGGTGACGCGAAGATTCCCGTTGGTAACGGTTTGTATGGCACCAACCCTAATTTGAATTCAACCGAACGTATGCCTGCTTCGGGATTACGGGCAACCATTCATGGCGATATTGTGCATTCGCGGCCATTGACGGTCAGTTACGGATCAAAGTCAGATGGCGGGACTTTGTTTCGTGTTTTTTATGGGAGCAATGACGGTGTTTACAGAAGCCTTGACCCAGATTCAGGGTCTGAGGATTGGGCTTTTATTGCGCCAGAGCACTATCAGGGCATTGAGCGGCAATATCGGAATACGCCTTCGATAAGTTACTTCGGATTAGATGCTGCACTGACCACCGATATTGACGCCGAAAACAAAGATTATTTCTTCGATGGCTCTACGGGTGTCTACACAAAATACAACACTTCTGGTCAGCTCACGACGGGCTTCATTTTCCCGACAATGCGCCGCGGTGGCCGTATGCTCTACGGCTTTGATATCAGTCCTGCTGGGGGGCAGGCGGGCACCCCGCCGGACAGCCCGAGCTTGCTTTGGAAGTTGGGATGCCCCAGCTCAGCACAGGATACAGGTTGCACCCCGGGATTTTCTAACGTTGGACTGACTTGGTCGACCCCAGTTGTGGGTTACATCGAGGGCTATCAAGAGGGGGCTCGCCCAGTGTTGATGATGGGTGGGGGATGGGACAGCTGTCTGGATGTAGACAGCGCTGCCTACGCGTGTTCGGGCACGGTCAAAGGGGACAGTGTCTTTTTTGTCGATGCCCGCAGCGGTGAGCTGTTGGCAGAATTGGCGACTGATGCCCCTGTGGTGGCCGAGCTAGAGTTACTGGATATTGATTTCGATGGTTACATCGATTTTGTTTACGCTGCCGATGCGGCTGGAGGTTTGTATCGGATTTCTCTGAGTCAACTTCCCGGTGCTCAAGCGACATCAACGGTGCCTATGGGCCAGTCCGCTTGGTTCATAAAAAAAATCGCAAGCGTCGCTAGCTCCAGCCGGCGATTCATGAGCCGACCGGTTGTGGGTGCTTTGGGGGCTGACGTTTTTGTCACTTTGGGCAGTGGCGATCGTGAGCGTCCCCTCAAACAAAACTACCCCTACAAGCAACAGGTCGCTAATCGTTTTTATGTCTTTATTGATCGTCCCACTGTTGGAGGCGACGAAACTGAATTGGCGGCACGCCCAACCATAAACTTGGATGGCGGTTCCTTGTTGAACGCCGCGCTGGGGTTGGCCCCGGGAGCCGCGATCACCGATTACGACGGTTGGTATATCGACCTGTTGGATCGTGGCGAGCAAGTTGTGAATCAGTCGGCGATCGGTGGCGGGCAAGTATTTTTTAACACGTTTCAGCCCAATGGTGGAAATAGTGGGATGTGCAGCAATTTAGGGGTGTCAAAAGCCTACCGTATTCCCTTGTTCACGCCGAAAAATGATGTCGGTGAGGAGTTTGGTGAAGGGATACCCATTCCGCCAATCATAGTAACGGTGAGGCTAGATTCTAATGGCAGTAGTTGTCAGGGTACTGGATGTGGAGCTGGCGAGCTGACAGATGATGTGGTCACTGTTTGCATTGGATGCAAAGGCTTTGATCCGGTCAAGATTGAACCCTTGGGTGCCGAAGTTCTCAACGAGGCTTTCCGGGTGGAAAACATTGATCGGTTGTAAGCTTGAAACTCAGCAGTGACGGTCCTCTACTTGGCGAGCGTCATTCAGCTTCCGTTCAATTTCCTCTGAAGACATAAATCGCACGGTACCGTCAGGGTCTTCTGTACGTATTCTCGAAAAATTCTCGTAGGTATAAATATTGTCCTGAGCGTGTTTGCAAAGATCAGCATTTTTCTGGATACGCACAGACGCCGCTGGAGTGTTGTCATTGCTTGTGCTTTGGTTGGAAGCGTTGTTAACGCCTGCTTGCTGTTTGTTTGAGGTTGGTTGCTGCATCTGATCAGGTCTGGCACCGCTTTGGCCGCTTTGGCCGCTTTGGCCGCTTTGGCCGTATTGGGCGCTGTTGAGGGTTGTATGCGGTGTGCCTGGGGGCGGTGGTCGATCGCTAATCACGGGCCTGCCATTGCTGTCATTCCATCGATACATCACTGCAGCCTCTGTGGGATGTGCCAGCATGAAGAGTAGGCATGCGGTGGCGAGCGTGGCTGCCCAGCTGAGGACTGTCGACATAGCGGATCCCAAAATTAACTCTACGACACTCAAGCTACTGTGATCTTTGCTTTTCGGCAATATCACACGGTGTTAATGCTGAGCATTTCTTGACTTTTTTGCGGCACCTTTCCACTATGTTCCCCGTCACGCGAACGGCAACGGCTAACGATGAGTACCCTCATCCGCTGGCCCACCCCCATGACGGGATAGTTATGAGGGCTGTTTGCGGGTTCCGTCTGGTGCGTTTGCGCACTTCGGGCTCGACACTGCGCTACCCCGCAGGCCGACCGATACACGGGTTTCGTGATCGCTGTTCTGGCAAGGTGGCTAGGAATTGATCCGACCAGTGTTTCGTGCGACAGGCAGCGGCGGTGGGGTAGAGGCGTAAGCCTGTAGCTCCCGTCAGTGTATGACACCCCCAACATTGGGAGCGAAACATGGAACAATTATCTGGCGGCGAAATGATCGTCCGGGCTTTGGAAGACGAAGGCGTTGAGTATGTTTTCGGATATCCAGGCGGAGCGGCCCTGCATATTTATGATGCAATTTTTAAGCTCGACGCGGTGCCCCACATCCTAGTACGTCACGAACAGGCAGCTACCCATGCGGCGGATGGCTATGCGCGTGCGACCGGCAAACCCGGCGTTGTCCTGGTGACTTCGGGCCCAGGTGCGACTAATGCGATCACTGGCATAGCGACAGCCTACATGGATTCGATTCCCATGGTTGTGCTGGCGGGACAGGTTCAGACGCATTTAATCGGTGAGGACGCGTTTCAAGAAACCGACATGGTTGGGGTGTCGCGCCCCATCGTCAAACACAGTTTCATGGTGAAACGCACCGAGGATATCCCCTCAATCATTAAGAAGGCCTTTTATATTGCAACTACCGGAAGGCCGGGCCCCGTGGTGATTGATATCCCCAAGGATTTGACCCATCCGGAACAAAAGTTTGATTACCACTATCCCGAGAGTGTCAGTCTGCGCTCCTATCAGCCTTCAAATAAAGGACACACAGGCCAGATCCGTAAGGCCGCTAGATTATTGTTGTCGGCCAAGCGACCTGTGATCTATGCAGGTGGCGGGGTGATTCAGGGAGAAGGCTGTGAGCTGCTGACTACGCTAGCGCAAAATCTGAATTACCCGGTCACTAATACCTTGATGGGGTTAGGTGCTTACCCGGGTTCTGATCGTCAGTTCTTGGGTATGTTGGGAATGCATGGTTTTTATGAAGCGAACATGGCCATGCACCATTCCGACGTTATTTTGGCGGTGGGCGCTCGCTTTGATGATCGAGTGACTAACACAGTGGGTAAGTTTTGCCCTGGCGCAAAGATTATTCATATTGATGTAGACCCTGCGTCTATCGCCAAAATTGTGCCTGTCGACATTCCAATCGTGGGTCCAGTTAAGACAGTTTTGACGGAGCTGTTGACTCAGATCGATGCTCAATTGCAAGGGAGTGATCGCGAAATGCCCGAACCTGCTGCATTGGCTCAATGGTGGCAGCAGATCGAAAGTTGGCGTGAGGCCCACGGACTTTGGCACGGACGTCGTTACGGGGAGAGTGAGTTGGCGATGCCTCAGGACGTTATTAAATGCCTTTATGAGGTGACCGAGGGTGATGCGTACGTAACATCTGACGTTGGACAGCACCAAATGTTTGCCGCGCAGTATTATAAATTTGACAAGCCTCGCCGCTGGATCAATTCCGGCGGGCTGGGAACCATGGGCTTTGGTCTTCCCGCAGCCATGGGCATTAAGTTGGCTCTGCCCGATGCCGAGGTAGCTTGCGTGACAGGTGAGGGAAGTATTCAAATGAATATTCAGGAGCTGTCGACCTGTGCGCAGTACGGTACGCCGATAAAAATAATCAGCTTGCGCAACAATTATCTGGGGATGGTAAAGCAGTGGCAGGACATGCAGTACGAGGGCCGTTATTCAGAGAGTCATTACGCGGCTTCGCTGCCTGATTTTGTGAAACTTGCTGAATCTTTCGGCCACGTGGGCATGAAAGTAGAAAAGCGGGACGATCTCGAGGCAGCGATGCGCGAGGCTTTTGCCCTGAAGGACCGTTTGGTGTTTCTGGATGTTTTCGTTGAGCCCCATGAACACGTTTACCCAATGCATGTGGCACCTAGCGGTGCGATGAAAGATATGTGGCTCAGCAAGACGGAGAGAACCTAACATGCGACGTATTCTATCTGTATTACTAGAAAATGAAGCGGGAGCCCTGTCCCGTGTCGTGGGACTCTTTTCGCAGCGCGGTTACAACATCGAATCGCTGAATGTGGCGCCCACGGACGATCATTCCTTGTCACGTCTAACGCTGACCACCTCAGGGGACGATCTAAAAATTGAGCAGATCAACAAGCAGCTAAATAAGCTGATTGATGTGGTTAAAGTCGTTGACCTGACTGAGGGTGCCCACGTTGAGCGAGATCTTCTACTGGTGAAGGTCCGCGCCGTTGGATCGCAGCGGGATGAAGTTAAGCGGACCACCGATATTTTTCGCGGTCAAATCATAGATGTGGGACCTGAAACGTATGTCATTCAGTTGACGGGGCCTACAGAAAAGCTGGATTCTTTTGTTGCGGCTCTGGGCGACGCGGAAATTATGGAAGTGGTGCGCTCTGGTGTGGCGGGTATGGCGCGAGGAGAAAAGGTTCTGGCGCCTTAATCAAGGCACCTTAAATAACGCCGCTGTCCTTTCTTGCATTGCGGCCACATGGGTCCAGCGTATAGACTCCCCGCCATAAATTTTATAATTACTGGGGGAGTTCCTTATGGCGTTTGATCTAATTATGCCGCCGATAGTTGGTTTGGCCGGTCTACTCGTGGCTTTCGTCATCTATAACGTGATGTCTAAGCACGACGCAGGGCCCGATAACGTAAAGCGTATCGCGGACCAAATTCATGTCGGTGCGATGGTATTTATGCACCGCGAGTACAAAATGTTGGCTGCTTTTGCTGCAGTGCTGGTACTGGGCATATTCTTGTCACCACTAGGCCAAGATACCGCCATTGCCTTCGTTGTCGGCGCGGTTTCTTCCGCGACTGCTGGCTACCTGGGTATGTATGCTGCGACCCGCGCCAACGTCAGAACTGCCGTAGCCGCTAATGATCACGGCCCAGCGAAGGCGTTGAATATTGCCTTCTATGGCGGCTCCATCATGGGCTTGTGCGTGGCATCACTGGGCTTAATTGGCTTAGGTGGACTCTTCTTATACTTCGGAACTGATGTGGAGTCGGTCCACTCAATTCATGGGTTCGGCATGGGCGCCTCGGTTGTGGCGCTGTTTTCTCGCGTTGGCGGTGGTATCTACACCAAAAGTGCGGATGTCGGTGCCGACCTGGTGGGTAAAGTGGAAGCAGGCATTCCTGAGGACGATCCTCGCAACCCAGGTGTGATCGCGGATAACGTGGGCGACAACGTGGGCGATATCGCCGGCATGGGATCGGACATCTTTGAGAGCTATTGTGGTTCGATGATCGCTTGTATTGCGATCGCCGCGACGATGGCTGTCGCCGCCGACCAGCAAACTTCACTGATGATGTTGCCGCTCGGTTTAGCTACGGTGGGTCTGCTGGCCTCGTTTATCGGCATTATTCTGGTACGCGCCCGTTCTTCTGCAGCGCCTGAAGATGCACTGCGCAGTGGTACCCTGGCAGCTCCCGTCGTATTTGCCGCTATGGCATGGTTTCTCGTTCAATCTCTAGGCCTAGAAGCCAAGGTTTGGTGGGCGGTTGTTGCAGGTGCTGTCGGTGGCGTCGCTATCGGGCTGATTACCGAGTACTACACAGGCGGTAGCCCCGTTCGCAAGATTGCGAAGTCAGGGGAAACCGGACCCGCGACGGTCATGATCACGGGTCTTGCCGTTGGCATGGAGTCGGTGGTTGTTCCCATTTTGGCGCTAGCCGCGATTATTTATGCTTCTACCGAGCTCGCAGGGCTGTACGGTGTGGGCATCGCCGCGGTGGGTATGCTTTCTACTGTCGGTATTACTATGGCGATTGATGCCTACGGACCCGTCGCGGATAACGCAGGTGGCATCGCTGAGATGTCAGGCATGGGTGAGGACACCCGAAAAATCACGGATGGTCTTGATGAGGTGGGCAACACCACGGCGGCCATTGGTAAAGGCTTTGCTATCGGTGCCGCAGCGCTTGCTGCTCTTGCGATCATCGCGGCCTATGTCAGCACCGTATCGGTGCTCAATCCCGGCTTCACCCTTGAATTGTCTGAGCCTCAGGTTCTGATAGGCATGTTCATTGGTGGTTCGATACCGTTCCTTATTGCCTCTATCACCATGACAGCGGTGGGCGAGGCGGCTTTTGACATGATTAATGAGATTCGCCGGCAGTTCAGAGAAATTCCCGGTCTCCTCGAGGGCACCGCTGATCCTGATACCGAGCGCTGCGTCGACATTGCGACGACGGCGGCCCTGAAGCGAATGATTCTGCCAGGGGCGATTGCCGTACTTGCACCTGTGGTCGTGGGCTTCGGTCTCGGCCCTGAATCTTTGGGTGGCATGTTGGCAGGGGGCTTGTTGGGCTGCGTTCTGATGGCACTAATGATGGCGAATGCCGGTGGAGCCTGGGATAACGCCAAAAAGTTTGTTGAAAAGGGCAATCTTGGCGGCAAGGGTTCCGATACTCATTCCGCCGTTGTCGTTGGCGACACAGTGGGCGACCCCTTCAAAGACACTTCTGGCCCCTCCATGAACATTTTGATTAATGTGATGGCAATTGTCAGCCTCGTGATAGCGCCCCTGCTTTGATTTAGGTCGCACTTGCTTGCGTGATACGCCCGATGACATTGGGCATAAAAAAGGAGCCGAAGGCTCCTTTTTTTTGTGCTTTGAAACGACTCAGGCGATGGACTTCATTTCCGTCATGTAGCCTCGTAATTCCTCGCCCACTAACTCTACCGTGTGGTTGCGAATTTCAGCATTGACCTCAATGAGCGTTTTATTGTCGACGCCATTGTCGCCCGTCATGCCCCCGCCAATCACATCGCTGTCCACGGACTGCATAAACTCAGCCAACAAAGGTCTGGCGGCTTGGTCAAAAAGGTAGCAGCCGTATTCCGCGGTGTCAGATATCACAACATTCATTTCGTACAACTTTTTTCGAGCAATCGTATTAGCAATAAGCGGTGTTTCGTGGAGTGACTCATAGTAAGCCGACTCTTCGATGATACCGGCATCCACCATAGTCTCGAATGCCAGCTCTACACCGGCCTTGACCATGGCAATCATCAAAATGCCCTTGTCGTAGTACTCCTGTTCCGAGATGTCTTCCTCAGTGAGCGCCTGCTTTTCAAAGGCTGTCTCATTGGTTTCGGCGCGCCACTTTAAAAGGTTGGCATCGTCCTGTGCCCAATCTGCCATCATGGTGCTCGAGAACACACCAGAGATAATGTCGTCTTGATGCTTCTCAAAAAGTGGACGAAGGATGTCTTTCATGCTCTCAGACAATTCGAAAGCTTTGATTTTCGCCGGGTTTGTCAGGCGGTCCATCATGTTGGTAATGCCGCCCTGCTTGAGACCTTCAGTGACCGTTTCCCAGCCGTATTGTACCAATTTGGCGGCATATCCCGGATCAGTGCCTAGTGCGACCATTCGGTCGAAGCAAAGTAGCGATCCTGACTGCAGCATGCCGCACAATATCGTCTGTTCACCCATCAGGTCTGACTTTACCTCGGCAATGGGAGAGGATTCTAGAACGCCAGCCTTGTGGGCACCGGTACCCGCTGCAAGCGCCTTTGCGATGGCCATGCCTTTGCTCTGAGGGTCGTTTTCACGGTGCACGGCAATCAGGGTGGGAACCCCGAAGCCCCGCTTGTATTCTTCTCTGACTTCAGTTCCCGGGCATTTTGGGCACATCATCACTACGGTGAGATCTTTCCGGATTTGCATGCCTTCTTCGACCAAGTTAAAGCCGTGGGCGTAATCGAGGCACGCCCCTTCTTTCATGAGTGGCATTACAGCATTAACGACCGGTGTGTGCTGCTTATCGGGCGTAAGGTTCATCACCACGTCTGCCGTGGGGATCAGTGCTTGGTAATCGCCGACCTTAAAGCCGTTATCAGTGGCCCGCTGCCATGAGGCCCGTTTTTCAGTAATCGCCTCGGGTCTCAGTGCGTAAGCTACGTCAAGCCCACTGTCTCTGAGGTTTAGGCCTTGGTTAAGGCCCTGCGCCCCGCAGCCGATAATAACAATTTGCTTGCCGCGCAAGGCATCCACACCGTCAGCGAATTCAGAGCGGTCCATGAATCGGCATTTACCAAGCTCTTCGAGCTGAATACGTAGGGGTAGCGTATTGAAATAGTTGCTCACCGTGTTCTCCTGAGGGTGTTTTTAAAGGTGTGCTGCTTTGAAAAATCGGCGCCGAGTATACCCTCTAGCATTTGAAAAAGCTTGTTGTGGCCTTTGTGTCGAGGCTTTTTTTGCAAATCTCCCGCAGATTATCTGGCACTGTTAAACTGTGGGCGCATTTTCAACGAATGAGCCCTATGTCTACTACTGACGCTGACAATAAAGAAGACGACAATTTTGAGCGCGCTGCCGAGCAGATTGAAGCGCCCCTGACGTCGCTGGTAGGCGACTACGAAGAAACCCACGGCTCGGAGGCTGCGGCCCCTGCTCGTGGTGTATTCCTACTACCTAACCTGTTCACAACCGGCGCCTTGTTCTGCGGCTTTTACTCAGTGATAGCCGGTATGCAGGGTGATTTCTACTCGGGGTCCGTCGCTATCCTGGTGGCGATGATCTTTGATGGGCTCGATGGTCGAGTCGCCCGGCTGACGCACACGACCAGTGCTTTTGGCGCTGAGTACGACAGTTTGTCAGATATGATTTCCTTCGGAATTGCACCTGCGTTGCTCATGTTCAATTGGGCTTTAGTGGATACGGGGAAGCTGGGATGGGTCGCTGCGTTTCTGTACACGGCCTGCGCGGCATTGAGGCTTGCGCGCTTCAACACGCAACGAGATTCGGTGGATGCGGGTTATTTTGTGGGGCTGCCCAGTCCCGCGGCGGCGGCTGCCGTGACGGGCAGTGTTTGGCTGGGTCAGACCCATGAGTTGCCCGCTTCTATCCTGCCGCTGGCCTGGCTCCACGCTGTGCTGCTGGCGGGCCTAGGTTTTCTTATGATTGCCAGATTTCCCTATTTTAGTTTTAAAAGCATCAAGCTGGACGGCCGCGTTCCTTTTGTTCGTATTTTCCTGATGGTAGGCGTGCTGGCCCTTATCGCTCTGGACCCCCCTTTGTTTATCTGGGTGTTTTCTTTTCTCTTTGCTGTTTCAGGGCCGATTCAGCACCTGCGTCAAAATGTTGTTCAGAGAGCCCAAAAGGAGGATGAAGCCCGTGCCACGCAAGATTCTTAATGTGCCTCAGATTGCTTCCTCTGAAATAACTCCAGAGTCGGTCTGGCTCGATCGCAGAAATTTGATGAAAGCAGCAGCTGCAGGGGCGCTGGTGAATACTTTGCCCACTCAGGCTGCTGCAGCACCTGCCGCAAAGCCGCTGTCTTACAGCCAAGCTAAGTGTGATGCCTGTTCGACAGAAGAGACGCTGACGCCGGTCGAGGACGCGACTAGCTACAACAACTTTTACGAATTTGGGACTGATAAATCAGATCCCGCTGAGCACGCCCATACTATGATCACTGACCCCTGGTCGGTGGAGGTATCTGGATTGGTCAACAAGCCGGGCAAGCTGAACCTAGAAGATGTTCTGGGTGGTTTTGATCTAGAAGAGCGAATCTACCGGTTTCGGTGCGTTGAGGCGTGGAGCATGGTCGTGCCTTGGATTGGGTTTCCCTTAGCGGATTTGTTGCGGCGTTTTGAGCCCACGGCAGACGCGCGCTATGTTGCTTTTAAAACGCTCTACCGGCCTGAGGAAATGCGCGGTACGCGATCATTCACCTCGGTTATCGATTGGCCCTATAAAGAGGGCCTGAGACTGGACGAGGCAATGCACCCCTTAACGTTGATGACCGTGGGCCTCTACGGAAAGACGTTGCCTAACCAAAGTGGTGCTCCGCTACGGCTCATTGTGCCCTGGAAGTACGGCTTCAAAAGCATTAAGTCGATAGTGTCAATTGAGTTAACCGACCGACAACCGCAAACCTCATGGCAGGAGCTTGCTGCTCATGAGTATGGGTTTTTCAGTAACGTAAACCCCGAAGTCGACCACCCCAGATGGAGCCAGCGTTACGAAAGGCGGTTACCGTCGTCGTTGTTTAAGCCTAA